>PBSM01000280.1 GCA_002726245.1 Planctomycetaceae bacterium
GCCAGACAAGAAATGGTTCCATCTTCGAGGAGCTTTTAACGAACAAATCCCTGCGATTGCAGGGCTCAAAATATTCTTGGTCGGACACTAGACTAGTCCACGCGTCGCCCGGCTCATCGCGCCATGACAACTCACATGCACCGAAAGTGGCGCGATGCTGCAATGAAACGAAAGGCGCCGCACGATGAGTAAGCTGCATCAGGAAATCTGCAGGCGGGTCGATGAAAACCGCTACATCATCGGCCAGCACGCGGCGGAACGATTGGAAGAACGACGCATCATGGAGCGGCAAATGGTCGCCGGCCTGGAAGACGGCGAGTTGCTCGCCGAACGGGCGAAGGCCCAACCAAACCCGGCCATCGAGATTCGTGAGCTGCTGGCCGACGGCACCGAATTCAAGGCGGTCTGGTCGCATTTGAAAGAGAGCGGCGTGGCCAAGCTGGTAACGGTTCATTTCTTCGACGAGGATTGAACGATGCGAATTGACGGAAAGCGGATCAGGCGAACCCGATTGATTCAAAAGGGCTGCTACGGGTGGAAATGGTCATCCCGCCGGACGATCCCAGCGAACCGTGCTACGAGGCCGAGACGGTCGAGTTTCTCAAGGAAGTGGCCGAACGAGCGGAACAGGGCGACATGAACTGGTTGTTGCAACATGGCCAAGTGTACGAACAAGTCGCACAGTCGTAGGGCTCACAATAACCCTTCCATTTCTTCTCTACGCCAACACACCTTGCTCCGCCTGCTGGATCCGTTGCTCAGCCTGGGTCGTATCCAACGACAGCTTCATTGTCACCGACCAGCGGCCGTTCGCGTCGCCGCGCACATGCCAGTGCGGATGGACGACGACGGACTGATGAACGAGTTCGAATCCGCCTTCGGATTGGCTGACCGTTTCGATGGGGAAGGCCCAGAGATGCGTTGGGCGATCGGCCGTCCAGTGGACGTTGATTCCGAGCCACTCATCGACTAATCCAAGATCATCGATGTCACCAAGATCGATTTGCGTGCCGAGTTGTCCGAGGCGATTGCTATGGTCGCCCCGATAGAAGAACCGATCGTCTGCACCAGCCGGCAAGCCGGCCAGATTGAATTCGACGCCGAAATGCAACGTTCTGTCCGCGGGCAGGCCCTCAACCAGATAAGCGACTTCCAACTCCGACCGACCGGCATTCAAGGTGACACCCTTCGTGATCGTGATGTGTGTGCCGTGCGCCTCGGCTTGGCGAGACATCAAAACCTGAACGCGATCCGAACTGCGTCGCAGCTTCGTTTCGAAGCCTGCCAACACGAAATCGCCTCGTTCCACCGCCTCGCCCGAAACAACTTCACCCAACGTCGCAGAATCGTCGTAGAAGTGATCGACAAGGCTCTTGCGAGGATGTCGATCGTATTGCAAGCGTTGATCGAGCCCTTCTTGCTTGCAGACCACACGATCGTGAATGCTGGCGACATCGCCGCCATCCGGGTTGGCTCCGGCGAGCACTTTGCGATGATAGGCTTCCGGTTGACGTGTGATGGTTGCCAGTAAGTTGTGGCAGATCGCTCGGATGTCTAACTCATACAGATGACCGCCAGTGAGCGGAGCGAGCAGTGCAACGACAGTGTCGCTGGCAAGCCGAACTTCTTGGTTGCCATCAAAGTTGTAATCCTCGAACGTGGCCTCGACCCATGTGGCTGGCTTGTCCGTCGCCTGGTCGAGGAGGTTGTCAGCGGCAATCAGATGGTTGTAGACGGCGTTCCGCAAGTGCGGCAGATAGATGCCGCCAAACGCGCCGTGCCAGTAGGCACAGTTGCATTGCCCTCGATAGAGTTCGCGACGAGCCCATTCGATTGCGTCGCCCGTGATGCCATCCGCTTCGGCTCGTTCCAGCCGCCGGCTCACCATCATCATCCGCGAATACATCTCGTTAGCTTCGGGGTACTTCACCTTGAAGTTCCGCCAAAAGCCGCCACGCACAAACCGAACCAGACGCTGCCATCGCGGATCGGATTGCATCTCGTGCGTGATGTTGTCGTATTCGACTTGCTGATCGGCGGGCAGCGACCACTCGGTCATTTCCCGATAGCTGCCGTCGGGAAGGTAGACCTTGCCGGCTGCGGGAGTGCTGGTGACCGCCTCGGCCAGCGTCGTCGTGTTGATCCACTCGCGGTTGTCGGTCAAGGCATCAAAGAATTGTCGCAACCAACCGTCATCGTAGACGTGCTGTTTCGTTTCGGGCCACGTACCGAACTTCTCGCCATCGTCACCGAAGACGGCGATCGCGCCAGGTCGCTGCTCGGCGAGCCAACGGAGATGATCGATTGTCTCATGAGGCGCGCTGAACGGGATCAAGTAACGAAGTCGCTCGCTGCCGGGAAAGACTCTCAGCAGGCGGCCATCGTCTTCGGTGCTAAAGTAGCTAGAGAGTTCGTCTTCGTTCAAACCGGCGTTCTTGAAGTGAAAGTCGTCGAGTACCGTGTATTGAATTCCAGCATTAGCGACGTCTGACGTCAGCGATTGCTCCCAAACTCTTTCGGGGACCCACATTCCTTGAACGGCGCACCCCAAGCGGTTTTCTAACCAGTCGGTGTACGTCTTGATCTGACCGACGCGATCGCGGCTGGGGATCATCGTCAGGATCGACTCGTAGAACGGCCCACCAAGGATTTCAATTCGTCCGGCAGCCACCAACGCTGCGATGCGATCCAGGTAGTCGCCGTGATGCTCGTCGAGCCACTCCGTTAGTGGTCCACTGGCGTGCAGCGAGATTCGCAGATCGGAATACGGCTCGAACAGGTCCAAGAACGGCAGGTAACTGTCCTGATAAGCCTGCTCGAAGACGCCGTCAAAGTTCCCGATCGGCTGGTGGTTGTGGAGGACAAGGCAAAAGCGGATAGGTTGGGACATGACGCAGGAAATGCCTTTGCAAACGTTGAATCTTGGGCGATGTGTGAATCAATGCGGGCGAGAACGCGCCTTATCACCAATCATCGGCAAAGCCGACGCTGCTTATCTAGTCTTTCCTGCCGGAACATCTTCACTGTGGATCGACGTCTCCGAGAGATCGACCTACACGTTGCGTAACCGTTCTGCGGCATGCTCTGGGGCTACTGGATTTATAAAGCATCCGCTGCCCAACTCAAAGCCCGCCAAACGTGCGACACGGGGTGCGATTTCGATGTGCCAATGAAAGTCGTCGTGCCGGGACATGCGAAACGGGGCTGTATGTATCCAGTAATTATAGGCAGGCGAATCTAAGCAGGCCTCGAGTTTCCTTACCGCCTGCACCGTGATCTTCGCGAGCTCATTGCTTTGCTCCGCGCTGGCATCCTCGAAAGACTGCTCATGAGCTTTGGGAACAACCCACATTTCGTAGGCGAAGCGACTGGCGTAGGGACAGAACACGATGAAGTGTTCTGATTCCGACACGACGCGATTGCCATCCGCCTCGTCCGCTAGCAAGTCGCAGAAGATGCAACGACCGTGAAGCACGCGATACTCGCCAGCCTTGGAAGTTTGCAGTTGGATCTCGGGTGGAACGAACTCCATCCCGATTAGTTGGCTATGCAGGTGCTCGAGCGATGCCCCACCTGCGGCGCGAGCATTCTTAAAGATAAACGTGAAACCGAGTCGCTCGTCCTGGCCCAATGCCTGTAGCCGCTCTTGGTAGGCACGGAACGCGAGTGCAGCTTGTTCGTCTGACAATTCCGAGAGGCTGACGATGTGCTCTGGCGATTCGATAATCACCTCGTGCGTGCCGACCGCTGCTGCTGCCCATTGCACGGCAGGATATTTGTTCGGAACGACACGGACCTGCCAAGCAGCATCCTTTCGGTCGCGTGGATAACTTAAAATCGCGTCAGGTGTTAACGATTCGTTGCCGACACAAAATGGGCAGGGAGTCGCCGCCTTCGTTGCTACTGACACGAACTCGTTCGGCCGCGCCGCGCGACCTTCTGCGATGATGACATTTCGTCCCGTGATTGGATCTTGTCTTAGTTCAGACATCGAGTTCCATCTCTGCTGCGGTAGTCGTGGGCGTTGGAGTTCCGCCTTTAGGCGGTGTCCTCTATGCCGTCGGCAAGACCGGCTAAAGCCGGGACTCCAACATGGCTCTATTGAGCGGCTTCAGCACCCTCGACTGCAACCACTCGCTGCTGGCAGACCTGTTTGTACACATCGACGTAACGCTGAGCACTCGCTTCCCACGACCAATCTTGCCGCATGCCCGTTTCGACAATCGTGTTCCAGGTATCCCGACGCGATAGATAAACGTCGCACGCCCGACGCAACGTCAATTCCAGCACGTCGGCGTCGTAAGGTTCGAAAGTGAAACCATTCGCGATGCCGTTCGACAGATTCTCATCGGACGCATCCGTGATCGAATCGGCCAAGCCACCGGTCTCGCGAACGACGGGAACGGTCCCATACTTCAAGCTGTAGAGTTGATTCAGGCCGCACGGCTCGTAGAGGCTCGGCATCAGAAAGATGTCCGATCCAGCTTCGATCTGATGTGCCAACGGATTCGAGAACTCTAGCTGAACGCCGACTCGATCGGGGCGTTCCTTGGCCAGTGCTTTCAGTGCTTCGTGGTAAGCGGCTTCACCGGTTCCAAGGATCGCCCACTGAACGGGCTGGCTGTTGACCCATCGCTTCATCACGCCCGCGACCAGATCCCAACCCTTTTGGTCGGCTAATCTTCCAACCAAACCGATAACTGGCGTATTCGGTTCTTCGGGCAAGCCCAACCTTCGCTGCAGTGCCTGCTTACAAGCAGCCTTGCCTTCCTCCCAATTATCGACGGAGTAGTTCGCCGCCAGATATGGATCAACTTCTGGACTCCAGATCGAATAATCAACGCCATTGATGATCCCGAACAGAAACTCGCGCCGTTGTTGCAGCACGCCTTCGAGGCCACAGCCCAACGGCTGGGTTTGTATTTCGTGGGCATAGCGGGGACTGACCGTGCTGATGGCATCGGCAAACACTAACCCTGTTTTCATCAAGTTTAGATTTCCCCAGAACTCCATCTGACGCCAGTTGAAGTACTTCCAATCCAAACCAGTCAGCAACATGTCCCAGTGCCAAAACTGGCCTTGGTAAGCCATGTTGTGAATCGTCATCAACGTGCCAATATTTTCGTAGCCGCGAGCGTGCTGGTACTCAATCCGCAGAATGGCGGGGATCAGGCCGGTCTGCCAATCATTGCAGTGGATAACGTCAACCGGCAACTCCAACAAACGGATCGATTCCATCACGGCCCGGCAGAAGAACGTGAATCGTTCGCAGTTATCTTTGTAATCTTCGCCTTCCGCCCGATACAATTCCTCGCGGTCGTAATACTCGGGTTGGTCTACGACATAAATCGGCACATCAGACTCAGGCATGCTTGCTTTCAGCAAACGCCCAATCACGACCTTGCTGCCGATCGGAATCTCGAACGTGACATTGGTCGAAGACAGTTCGATGCCAGCTTCACACACCTGGCGATAACCGGGAGTGAACACGACAGGCGTGTGCCCCAGCTTCTTCAATGCGCCCGGAAGTGCACCGCAGACGTCAGCCAAGCCGCCTGTCTTAGAGAACGGTGTCACCTCGCTCGTCGCGATCAGGATGTTCATCATTGCTCTCCGTCCCAGTAGCCAAAGGCGTGTGGATACACCGTACTTTATTAGATTGCCCCGTTTGCGCCATCAGGGAAATCGCCTGCCGTTGCAATGTCGAGTTCAGCGGAGGTCTCCAGTCCTCGCCGGCACCGCTGACCGTAGGTCTCCGACCCTCGCACCGCTGACAGCGGCCAAACTGCCACCAGCGAGCCGCAAGATTTGCCAACAGGCGGCGAACACACCAGAATAGGCACGCAAAGCTCCCATCTTCCGAGGTAGACGCTATGTCCGACATGTACACCGATCCTTATCAGCCCGAGGGTTACAGCCCCGCTGATACGCTGATGAAGCCAAGCGGACAGATGGAGTATATGCGGTCGATCCACTACATCTTCGAGAATCCAAATTGGTTGCAGAACATCTTGTTCACGGCGCTGTGTGCCTTCATTCCGCTTATTGGACCGCTTGTCAACTACGGTTACCAGTTCGAGATCATCGAGACACTACACCTTCGGCGCGGTGCATCCTATCCCGACTTCGACTTCAACCGGTTCGTCGATTACTTGGTGAGAGGTCTTTGGGTCTTCTTGGTGGCTTTCGTGCTGGGACTCGCAACGAGTGCGATCTCATTTGGTGTTGCAGTCCTGGTCGCGGTCTTGGTCGGCGGTGCAGGAGTTGCCGGCGGAGAAGAGGGCGTGACGATCGGCATGCTCATTGCGATGCCCCTGCTTATCATCGGCAGCCTTGTCTTTAGTATTTTGGTTCAGATGTTTGTGGTTCCATGCATCCTGCGCGCCGGTTTGACGCAGGACTTCGGCGCAGCGTTCGATTTCGGCTTCGCGAAGCAGTTCGTCTCGAACACCTGGCCACAGATGATCGTGACAGGCCTCTTCTCCGCTGCCACGGCTATAGTTCTACTGATGCTGGGATTGGCCATGATGTGCGTCGGGATTATTTTCACGATGCCCATTGTTGTACTCCTCCAAGCTCATCTCGGCTTCCAACTCTACGAGTTCCATCTCGCCCGCGGCGGTGATCACATTCCCATCCAGCCGCGTAAATCGTTCTGAGCCCAGGCGGTTCAGAAAGCAAAGTACCAATGAAAATCACGTCCATCGAAACCTATCCCGTTCGAATCGCGATCAAGCCCGAGTATCAAATGATCACGTCGCTCGGCGTGCATGACGTCTCGGACTACGTCGTCATCCGAGTCCATACCGACAAGGGAATTGACGGGGCGGGAGAGGCCACGGTATCTGAGCGATGGAGCGGTGAAACGGTTCCCGGCGCGATTGCTTTGATCGAGAATGTGCTTTCGCCAGCCGTGATCGGATGCGATCCTTGTGATGTCGAAGAGCTTGATCGCCGCATGGACGCGAGTTGCCGACACAACTGGTTTGCCAAATCCGCTGTTGAGATGGCATGCTGGGACATCGCCGGCAAAGCGGCTGGCAAACCTGTGTATGAGTTGCTCGGAGGTGCTTGTCGAAGTCTCTCGATTCGTTGCCGTTTCTCAATGGGTGCATATGACGTCCCGCGAGCACAACAACGAGCACAGCAGTTGATCGATCAAGGCTTCGATACCATCAAAGTCAAAGTCGGCACCGTGCCGGAAGAAGACCTCGCACGCGTGCGTGCTGTTCGCGAGGTGATTGGCCCGGACCACAACCTCATGATCGATGCCAACTGCGGTTGGGATGTCGGTACCGCGATCCGCTGCATCAATGAGCTGGAAGATTGCAATCTCTGGCTGGTCGAACAGCCAACGCCAGACGGCGACTACGCAGGCCTTGCCCGGTGCCGCCGCGAGACGAAGCCGCCGGTGATGGCAGACGACATTTGTTTCGACATGGCTCATGCTCGGGAGCTGATCCACCATGAAGCTTGCGATGTAATCAGCCTGTATCCCGGCAAGAACGGCGGTATTCGCAAGGCAAAAGCGATCGCCGAGTTCGCCGCTCGGCACGGCGTCGCTTGCTCGATCGGATCCAATCTCGAATACGACATCGCGACCGCCGCGATGTGCCACTTGATCGTCGCAACGGAGAACATGCAGATCGAAAGGTATCCGGGAGACGTGCTCGGCCCGGCGTATCACGAAACGAGCGTGACGAAGGACCCTATCTCGATCGAAGGGCCAATCACGACGATCACCGGCGCACCTGGTCTGGGCGTCGATGTCGATTGGGCTGCGGTTGCGCGCGGCTAAAAGCATGCGATTCACCCTCCGCACACTCGTTGTCTGTATCACGATGATTGCGGTCGCGTTAGCGGTATGGGTCGGATACCGCCGTGCCACATTGTGCCAAGTGCGATGGTTAGTACTTGGGTCGGCCGAAGCCGCCCGGCTCTTTCCTTCCGCGCGCGTAAGGCCCCTCGAAAACGGTGCGTACGGCTTCACGTACTACGTTCGCGCACGCAACGTCCAGACCCTGGTGCGCGATCCAACAGTGACGGCCGCCATCATGAGAAAGGTTGACCGCGCAACGATCGACGTCGAGGCCAACGACGCCGAGACCGCTCAAAGCCAACTGAAGGCTCTCGCCGACGCAGACGCGTTGAAACCAGGGACGTGCGTGATCCGTGGCCGAGTCGTCGATAGCAACAACGAGCCCGTAGTCCGCGGTACGATCGACCTGATGGGGCCTTTCGTATTTATCAATCACTTCCAGACACGTGATGACGGAACGTTCACCATGCCGCTCGAAGACGGCGGGATGATACCTCCGGCCCGTCGCGGCTACTATCTGCGCGTTCGGGCGCCGGGCGATTCGATCGAGACTCCGCTTCGCTGGCACACCGCTAGTTTCTCACTCGACCTCGCGAATCCCGTGCGCGACGTACTGATTCGGATTCCACACGACACAAGCGATAATTAGCCATCGACGCAATGTTGATATCGCAGAGCGTGCCCATAACATTAGCGAAGACTTGAAACGCGTGCCCGACATGGACATCATCACGATCCGCGACCGGCTCAACGAAGAGATGTTTGAGCAAGGAAAGCGTCGCGTCTGCATCGGCTTCGTGTCAGAGCTGTTCGCCGATCTCGACGATGCATCCGTATCAAGACGTTTCGCCATATTGGAACGTGATCTAAAGAGCCACGACCTGTCGCTCCAACGTGGAAGCGATGACCCTGACGAGTTGTACGTCGAGCAGAAGCTTAAGTACGCGGCCGTCGATATGTCTTGGGTGCGTGACGCCGTCTATTGGACTTCACGGGTCACGACAGTTGCCCTGGAGATGGTAGTACTTGGCATTCTTGGAGTGTGGGCTGATCAACGCCTCAGCACAGACTTTCTCGGAATCGTCGGCCTCTTGATAGGTGTGCCACTCGGGATCTGGCACTTGCTGCGGATGACGCAGCGGAAGTCAAGCTAGTGGCCGCACAAGTCACACCGTGTTGCGATCGCGCGTCTGCCTCCGTAAGATCACAGCACCGAACGTCCATCCACACAGAGGTTGAATCATGACCAGTCGCGCTGCAACAGAATACCGTTACGAGAAGCTTACCTGGCCAGAAATCAATGATGCGGTCGAGATGGAGAAGGTGTGCATCGTTCCGTGCGGAGCGGTCGAGCAGCATGGTCCCCACTTGCCGCTGGATGTCGATCTCGTTTGTCCAATGGGAGTCGCGACCGGCGCGGGTCGCGAGATTCCTGACAAGATGCTCGTTCTGCCGATCGTTGCGTATGGCTATACCGGACACGTGATGGATTTCCCCGGCACGATCAACAACGACTTCGAGCATTTCATGCACCATGTACTCGATATCACGAAGTCGCTTGCCTACCACGGCTTCAAGAAGATCGTGCTGCTCAACGGGCACGGCTCGAACATGCCGAATCTCGAACTGGTGGCTCGCCGCACGAATCTGGAGACGGATGCAGAATGCATCTGTTGCGCATGGTGGAGTCTGTTGACGGTCGATAAGGAGTTCTTGCCAGGCTGGCGCGAGAGTAAATTCCCCGGTGGATGTTCACACGCGGGCGAGCTAGAGACTTCGCTGTACTTGCATCTGGACGGCGACAACGTCCGCAAAGACTTGATCAAGAGCGGCACCATCAGCTTCAACGACGAAGACAACCCGTTCCACTGGGTTGACCTGTTCGGAAAGGGAGCGGCGACAGTCGTATCGTGGACCAGCAGCTACAGCGAAACTGGCGTGCTTGGTGATGCGGAGTTGGCTTCCGAGGAGAAAGGCCGCCAGGCGTATGAGGAAGCCGTGAAACAACTCGTTCGATTCGTGACTTGGTTCAAGGATCGGCCGAAAGACGAACGCCGCGAACTTCACCGACAAGCACCGACGATCCCAATTCCTTGGGACCAACGGCCCATGTAGCCTAGAACCCACACCAGCCCGACGCATAAGGGAGGAAGAAACGTATCGGCAGCAAGCTGTCCGGTTCGTCACGCTCTCTGCCGCCGCCGAACAGAAAGCGAAATCGTCCATCCGGCTCGATGATCTCGCGCCACCAAGCCAAGTTTGTACCAAAGCTACCGCGACACGGACGTCCGGCCAACGGCTCCGTGACGAGAACTTGTCTGCGCTCCGCGTGCAACGCCGGTTCCAGATGTCGTACGAACTGCGGTGCGAGAGCATTCGTCGCGAGAAACACACACGCTCGGCGGTCACAACGCCTCGGTTCGTGGTCACACGAGTCTGTTCTCCGGAACGTTGAATGCTTTGAACGCGAACGCCTTCGTAAAGGCTGACGTTGTCGAGGCGATCGATTCCGCGAGCCAGAAGGCAATCTGAATCGCGAAAGCTCCAGCGGACTGGACATTCCCGCCTAGCCTCGAATCGGATCGGGCTGATGCCACGGCAGCGGGCAAGCTTCGTCGAGCCGCACCAGATGCTCGTCCGGCAAGCGGACTTGCAAGCTGTTCACCGCATCGGCAATCTGCTCGTGGCGTTTCGCTCCGACAACAAGTGAACTCATCGCCGTTTGCCGCAATGTCCACGCGAGTGCGTACTGAGCCGACGGCACGTCGAGCTCCTTCGCGAGGCCGTCAAGCACTTCCAAGCGATCGAACAGCGCATCATCGAGCGCCCACATCCAATCCGGCTTCTCCGCCGCACGTGAGTCCCCAGGCGGTTGCTCGTTGCGACGGTACTTCCCAGTCAGTAAGCCGCCTTGCAACGGCTGGTACGGTGTAACACCGATCGTATGGCGGTCGCAAAAAGTAAGATCGTGATGAAACTCACGACGCAGTAAGCTGTAAGGAATCTGTGAAGAGACGACGCGAGAACTGCCCTGTCGATCTGCGATCCAAAGCATCTCGCACAACTGCGCCGCATTGTGATTCGACGCTCCGATGTAACGCACCTTGCCTTGTTCGGCACACTTGTCGAGCGCGGCCAAAGTCGTTTCCAAAGGCGTGTGCCGATCCGGCCAGTGCACGATGTACAGATCAATGTAATCGGTCTGCAGACGTCGCAAGCTGCGATCGACTTCTCGCAAGATGTGGCTAGCCGACAGACCGCGATCTTGTGGACCGGGCCCAACCGGCGCACAGACTTTTGTTGCGAGCACAACGTTGTCGCGACGATCCTTGAGCGCTTTTCCGACGATCTCTTCGGCAACGCCGCCAGCGCTGCCGAGATACCGGCGGTAACCTTCATAGACGTTGGCGCTATCGACGAAATTGATCCCCAAGTCCAATGCACCATGAACTAGCCGAATCGCGTCGGCCTCGGCAACGGGCTCGCCGAAGGTCATGGTTCCGAGGCAGATCGGCGAAACGAGTAGACCGCTCGCGCCAAGCGTTCGATATTGCATGTCCGTCATCCGAGTCAGCTTTCAATCTCGTTCCGCACCCTCTCGCGGACGATCACCATCGGGACGATCACCTTCGCGAGGCTGCTCACGGCGCGTCTCTTCTTTATCTCGCGAACGTCGCGCAGCTCCTTCGCGCGACGCAGCACGCCCGCGATTCATCCAAGCAAAGAACTCTTCGAGCGAGAGACGTTCGTCGCGACTCCGATCCGCTTGTGCAAACCATTGTTTCTCGCGAGCCAACCGCTCGCCCTCGACGTCGCCTTCCTTCATGGCAACCCACTCTTCGAAGGAAACCTGCTTGTCCTTGTTCTTGTCGTAGGCGGCGAAGACCTTGGCTGCTTTGAGTCTAGCTGCATCGCTGGCGTTTCGAGCGCTGGCGTTTCGATCTCGATCGCGCGAGCCCTCTCGCGATCGAGCATCGCCTTCGCGCGGGACATCACGGCGGCGGTCGCCTGCACGATCTGACGAGCCGCGGACTTCACGGCGCAATGCCTCGACTTCACGCCGCAGTTGTTGGATGAGTCGGAAGAGTGCCTCTTCCCGATCGGTTTGCGGGCGGAATTCGCCGGCATCGCCTCGCTCCCGCTCACTGGCTCTGCGTTCCCGATCACCGTCTCCTCGCTCCCGGTCACCCTCACTGCGAGGCTGATCGGAGTCTCGGCGCGGCTGTTCCCGATCCGTGTCGCGGCGGACAGTCTCGCGCTCGCGGTCGTCGTCATCGCCCATCAAGGTCGAAGGATTAACGGCGGTGAACAAGGTCGCGACTCCGATTGCCGGAATCAACACAACAATCCTACGAACACGGCTGGCGCTAAACGGCTTGGCAAGATCGACGAAGCTCATGAAGATGCTCTCCCTTCTGGACACGTGGCACCAGTCGCAGTGTATAGTGAGGCGCGCAGCCTGTCTACTTTCGGGAGCAATGTAGTGAATTGGATCACAGAGTTGTTACTGGCAATCGTCTCGGGCGTTTTGCTCGTCTCGAACCTAGCCGGCCAAGAGAGTCCGAAGCCTTTGGCGCAGTCGCCGAACATTGTGTTCATTCTGATTGACGATCTCGGCTGGATGGATCTCGCGTGCCAGGGGAACAAGCTGGTCGAGACTCCGAATATCGATCGCTTGGCTTCACAGGGAATACGATTCACAGACGCCTACGCCGCCGCGCCGGTCTGCTCTCCTACTCGAGCCGCCATCATGACCGGCAAGGCACCCGCCAGGCTACGAATCACGAATCACATTCCCGATCGACCGCAGTTCACTCCGCCAAACGCCAAACTCGATCCAGCGGAGATGCTCGATCGACTGCCATTGCAGGAGACGACGATTGCCGAACGGCTGCAAGAAGCTGGCTATGCAACTGGATTCTTCGGCAAGTGGCATCTGGCGGGTCGAGGCGATTCAGATTTCTATCCCGAGCATCAAGGCTTTGATCTCAACATCGGAGGTTGTGCGTTCGGTGGACCGCCAACCTTCTTCGACCCTTATCGCATTCCAACGATCAAGAACCGGCGCCAGGGGGAGTACTTACCGGACCGTTTGGCGGACGAGACGATTGCATTTGTGAGAGCGAACCAAGAGAAACGGTTCGCGGTGTTCTTGTGGAACTACACCGTCCACTGGCCGATGGAAGCTCCCGAGCCATTGCTGAAGAAATACGCCGATCGAAAAGGCCCGGGCCTTAATGACACACGTTACGGCGCGATGATCGAGGCGATGGATGCCTCGATCGGCAAAGTGCTGGATGAGCTGGAACGTTTGAAACTGGCGGACGACACACTCGTCATCTTCACTTCCGACAACGGCGGCTTCGCAGGTGTTTCGGACAATCGCCCGCTTCGCGCCGCCAAAGGCCATCTTTACGAAGGTGGAATCCGCGTGCCGCTTATAGCCCGTTGGCCAGGCAAGGTAGCCGAGGCAACAACGTGCAGCACGCCCGTAATCAGCATGGACTTCTATCCCACGCTGCTCGAAGTGGCAGGCTTGGAGCGACGAGAGTCGGAAGCTCCGGATGCGGTCAGCTTGATGCCTCTGCTACGCAACGACGGCTCACTCGTGCGTGACGCGATTTACTTTCACTATCCCAATTACGCGTGGCATCGATCGAACCGGCTTGGCAGCGCAGTTCGCGCGGGCCGCTATAAGCTGATCGAGCGTTTCGATGACGACTCACTTGAGCTTTACGATTTGCAGGCCGATCTGAGTGAAAAACACAACCTCGCGGACGCAATGCCGGACGTCGCAAATCGCCTACGCGAAAAACTGGTCCCGTGGCGGACAGAGACCAAAGCCGCGCTGCCATTGAAGCGTAAGGTAGAGTAGGACTGCACAAGGATCTCGCAAAAGGAGCCCATCGTGGCCACACGCATACTTGTCTTGTCACTACTGTTCGCAGGCACTCTCCAAGCACAAGAGACAGAAAAGGTTTGGGAGGGTACGTGGAAGAACCGCAAGTTCAATACGACCGGACCGCTGAAGTGCACCGCTTCGACCGAGGACGGAAAAAAGTGGAAGGCCACGTTCGATGGCGAGTTCATGGGCGAAGACTTCCGTTACGAAGCCAAATTCGCCGGGAAGAAGGCTCGAAACCAGATCAACCTCAGCGGCAAAGCCACTCTCGACGGCGACCGCTACGAGTGGGCGGGCCACATGAAAGACGACCAGTTGTTTGGCAAGTTCCGCTCGCTGAAGGGCTACTTCGGCGAGTTTATTTTGAAGCTGAAGGAGTAGCGACTACTCCGAGGATTCGCTTTCGAGTCGCTTGACCGCTACGTTGCGGAACATCACGGGATCGTTGTGGCCGGCGAAACCGAAGTGGCCACTCGCCAACTCCTTGCCGGGGTGTGGCGCGTCGTCCTTGTATTCGGTCACTTGGCTTAAGTCGGCGTTGAGAATCACCGAGCCGTTCAGCTCGACCTTGATCGTTGATCCTTTGACGGTTACTTCTTGATAGTTCCACTCGCCTGTTGGCCGCAGGTAGCCGCGGTGCGCCGGAACCATGCCGTACGCCGAGCCGTGATACTGCCGCGCGTCAAGCTTCGCATACTTCTCGGCATCGTCATCGAGAATCTGTAGCTCGGTCATCCCTGTGTACGCAGATTGACCTTCGCCAGGATAGCGAATCGCCAACCCGTTGTTGCCGCCAGGTGGCAGTTTGAATTCCAGTCGCACGATGAAGTCGGCGTACTCTTCCGTTGTGTACAAGTTCCCGCCCTTGCCTTCTTTGCAGACGATCGCGCCGCCGCGGACTTCGTAGTTTTCAACAGCTCCGGTCCAACCAGCGAGGTCTTTGCCGTTAAAGATCGAAGAGAAGCCTAGCTCGTCGTCGTTGCCTCGCAATAGCGCATTGGCCTCATCCGCCGGCACGTCGCGAACCAGGATGTTCCGCCAACGGATCTCGCCGCCATGCGTCTGGAGATGGATTGGTCCACGAGCAGGGAGCGGCGAGAGACGACTCTTGTCCCAATAGTTCTCCATGATCGCGTTATCAACAACCAGCTTGTCGTTGAAATGAACCGTCGTACGGCTGCCGAGTTGCCGGATGCGAAACTGGTTCCACTCGCCGAATGGTTTGTCGGCGTGGACGAGTGGCAGTTGGCCGGGGGCGAGCTTCGTGTTATTGAACAATCCGCCTGAGCCTTTGTCAGCGTTGCGATCCCACTTACCTCCTTCTTCGGTCGTATCCCAAATCTGAACTTGAGGCGTCCCGCGAAGATAAATGCCGCTGTCCGCTTTGGCGACCGTTTTGTAGTCGATACGGAACTCGATGTCGCCAAATTCATTGTGTGTCGTTGCGTAGGGTCCGTGGCCATCATTGACCAACTCACCGTTATCAACGCTCCAATGTGCCTTGAAGTCTTCTTGCTGCTCAGCGATCTTTGCTTCGCGTTCGCCTTCCGCCGCCTTCGCGGTCTGGTGCGGGTTGTTGCCGTGCCAGCCTTCAAGATCCTTGCCGTTGAAGAGACCTTGGAAGCCTTCAGAGTCTTGCGGATCATCCGCGCCGACGTTGCGAGAGGCAACAGACACGGAGGTAGCAATCGCGATAATCACGAGCAGACGGGAGAGCAATGAAAGATGCATTGGGGGTATCCTTGGCGTGGAGTTCGGGAGAGGTCGGGCGGGAACCTCAATTCCTAACCCAAAACAACTCGAGTTGCAACGAGCTAGTCTCGTAGGTAGTGGTACACTGTGACAGTTTGAACCACACTACCGTGTGCCGATGCCGTCGCGTGGCGAGCAAAAACAGCCATGATTTGCTGATCGGCGTGATCTGTGCACGCTAGTTAAGGGTATTCACAAACCGTGCCGCTTTGAACAGATGAACCAAACTCAAACACCTGCCGTCGGAATCGATTTAGGCACGACATTCTCTGCGGTTGCAAAGCTGGATGATATTGGCCGACCGCAGACGCTGATTAACGCCGAGGGAGACAAACTAACTCCCAGCGTCGTCCTGTTCGAGGGAAGCGATGTCGTTGTCGGCAAGGAGGCAGTCAAGGCACTCGGCACCGATGCCGAACAAGTGGCGCTGTGTGCCAAGCGAGAATTAGGCAGCCGCGTTTACAACAAGCTGCTCGGTGGGCGTCAGTATCCGCCGGAGGCTATCGAAGCCTTTGTGCTGAACAAGCTGCGACGCGACGCGCAGGCACAAATCGGCGAATTCAACAAGGCCGTCATTACCGTGCCGGCTTATTTCGATGAGGTCAGGCGGAAAGCGACGCAGGACGCCGGCTACATTGCCGGCCTTGAGGTGCTCGATATCATCAACGAGCCAACCGCCGCCGCCATCGCCTTTGGCTTTCAACAAGGTTTTCTGAAGCCTAACTCCACCGCCGAGAAGCGAACAATCTTGGTGTACGATCTGGGTGGTGGAACCTTTGACGTGACGGTTATGCAAATCGGCAGCAAGGAATTCGTGACGCTGGCGACCGATGGCGACGTACGGCTTGGCGGACGCGACTGGGATCAGCGCCTTGTCGATTACGTTGCCGAAGAGTTCATTCGCCGCTGCGGGACGGATCCTCGCGATGATCCGAATTCGGAGGGGCGCTTGTGGCGCGAATGCGAAGACGCAAAGCGCACCCTGTCCGCCCGATCGAAAGCAACTGTCGCCTGCGACTATCAAGGGCACGCGGTGCGGATCGAAATCACTCGTGCGCAGTTCGAGGACATGACTCGGGATCTCTTGGACCGCACTTCCTTTACGACTCGCCAGACGTTGCAAGCGGCAGGTCTCTCGTGGAACGACATCGAACGTGTTTTGTTGGCGGGCGGTTCGACGCGGATGCCGGCAGTCTATAACACGCTGCGCGAACTGAGCGGTATGGAACCTGATCGGAGCGTGTCACCGGACGAAGCAGTCGCCCACGGAGCCGCATTCCGCGCCGGTTTGCTCCTTGAACGCCACCTGGGAGAGACCCCCCGGTTTTCCGTGAAGAACGTCAACTCGCACAGCCTCGGCGTTGTTGCTATCGAAACCGAAACGAAACGTCACCGCAACGCGATCTTGATTCCCAGGAACACGCCACTGCCAGTCGCGGCGAAACGCGTCTTCAAGACGCAAAAGTCTGCTCAGAAATCGATCCTCGTCCAGATCGTCGAAGGTGAAAGTGCTTCGCCGGAAGAGTGCTCTCAGATCGGGAAATGCACGGTACGCGAGCTACCTCCGAACTTACCTGGGCAAACGCCAATCGAAGTCCGCTTTCGTTACGAAGAGAACGGCCGCTTGACGGTACTTGTGTCGTGCGCTGGGAAAGAACTCCGACATGAGATCCAGCGCGAGAATAGCCTGACGCAAGAACAGCTTGATAGTTGGCGGAAGTTCGTCGCTGAGCTGGAACCGTAAGTCTGCGGCTCTCGAACTGCCGATCGCCTGACGATCGTATCGCTTCCGCGGAAAGAGCCGATCGTGCGGTTCGGACTTCCACATATCGACTCGCTTGGGTCGAAGTTCGCGTTTCGACATTCATCTCTCCTTTGCGCACCAAACAGCAAGCTATGGTTGACTATTCATCCTGCGCGCAGCGTGCGTAGGACCGGTGTGCCGCTAACATCACAACGACTATGTCCCAAGCCCCATACAAGATCTTGCTTGTCGATGACGACCCGGCGTTGCTGCGGTTGCTCAGCAAGTGGTTGGAGAGCCGTGGCTACGAAACGGACTGTGCGAGGGATGGTCGCCACGCGATCGCTGCGATCGAAGCGAACTGCCCGCAGATCCTCGTTACGGATTGGGAAATGCCGGTGATGGATGGCTTTGATTTATGCCGCTGGCTCCGACAGCAAGACCTGCCGAGCTACGTCTACACCATCTTCGTCACCAGTTGCACCGCGTCGGACGATCTGGTGTCGGCTCTCGAAGCGGGGGCGGATGACTTTCTAAAGAAGCCGGTCGATAAAGCGGAGTTGATCGCGCGTGTTCAATCAGGCGTCCGCGTTCTGGAACTCGAAAGCAAACTCAACGTCCTCGCGAAAACCGATTCACTGACAGGTTTATCGACCAGAAGAACTTTCTTCGAACACATGGAGAAGGAATGGAGCCGCTCGCAACGGCATTACATTCCAATGTCGTGTGTGATGTTGGACATTGATTTCTTCAAACGCATCAACGATACGTATGGTCATCGAGTCGGTGACCGAGCCTTGTGCGGCGTAGCGAAGGTCCTGCAGGACAGTTGTCGAGGCAGTGATATTGTCGGTCGCTATGGTGGCGAGGAGTTCTGCGTCTTGCTGCCCGAGACGACAGAAGACAATGCCTTGCTGTGGTCCGATCGAGTCCGGGAAAGGATCGCGGCGAAGACGGATTTGATCGAGGATCTGAAGGTTGGAGTGACGGCGAGCTTCGGCGTTGCCCAACGTTTGGCCGATACGCATAATCCCGAAGAGCTAGTCGATCTGGCCGATCAGGCCCTGCTGGTGGCCAAGCGGTCTGGGCGTGATCGCGTCGTCGGTTTCCAAACGCTTGCCACCTCGACCCGGATTCAAGGCAACGCCGGTGCCCCTGGTGCGATGTTCAACGGGTTGTCGGCGCAGAACGTGATGACGACGATTGTCGCCTCTCTCGACGCGAATGAGACCGTTGGCCGAGCCGCTCAGTACTTCCTTCGCTTTCGATTCAATTCCGCGCCCGTGGTCAATAACGAAGGCCAACTCGTTGGCGTATTGTCCGAGCGCGATGTGATGTCGATCATGTTGTGGCCGAAATGGTGGAAGACGAAGATCCAAGACGTCATGAAACGAAATGTCGTCTGTTATGAAGAGGATACTCCGGTTCTGTTGATCTACGAATTCCTCTGCCGCTTTTCGCTGCGGGCTGTCGTTATTGCTAAAGACGGGCGGCCAACCGGAATCATCAGCCGTGGAAGCCTGCTGCGTTGGTTCACAAACCTTCTGGCCGTCAACTCAGGTGCTGCGATAGAAGGCCCTTCGCGCATCGCGAGCGAAGGCGACCGAGCCTCGACGCCATCCGAACCTCGCCGGAATGTCACGATGATCGCGCGGGCTTTGGCTGGCGAGGCCGAACAACTGCAAGACCGAATTGACCGAGAAGAAGAAGACCTTGTGCCTGCCGTCGTCGGTGGCGTCTCGCGAATCGAAGAGTTGCTGAACGATTTGTTGGCATACTCTCGCTACGCCAACGTTGCCGCGAGCGAGACACAACAGGGTTCGTTGCTGCCAGGTCAACCCGCTGGACTGCTGGCGGACACCACTCCCCAACCACTGGAAACGGTGGCTGGATCGGCACCTTGGTTCCCACCTGACTGCGAACCGGAGCTACTTGGCAACTTCGGCGCGGACCAAACGTCTGTGGACTAATCGTCGGACTGCTGCGCCGACCAGTCTTTCTTCGCGCGTTACTCGATCGCCAGCAACTCGACGTCGAAGATCAACGTGGCGTGTGGGCCGATCTTTTCGCCAGCACCTCGCGGACCATAAGCCAACTCCGACGGAACAAACAACCGCCACTTGGAACCAACTGGCATTAACTGCAAGGCCTCGGTCCATCCACGAATCACACCGCCAACCGAGAAGCTGATCGGTTCGCCACGTTCAACAGAGCTGTCGAAGACCTCGCCACTGATGAGCGTGCCGTGGTAATGAGTGCGAACCGTGTCGGTTGCCTTCGGCTTCGGACCGTTACCTTTCTTCAGCACCTTGTATTGTAGGCCGCTCTCAAGCGTGATGACGCCTTCCATCTTCTTGTTGGCTGCGAGAAAGGCTTGGCCCGCCAGTTTTTTCTTTGCTTGTATCTCGGCTTGGAAAGCTTGAAGCGCGTCGGAAACTTGTTTTTCTGTCAGCTTGGGCTCCCGGCCCGCAAACGCATCGGCGAGCCCTTGCGTCAGAGCCTTCATATCGACATCAGGCGCGTTGGCTTTCATGTCGCGGCCAATGCTCAGCCCGATTCCGTAGCTCGCTTGCTGAACCGTCGTCGTTAACGCAACTCCACCCGCGGGGGCCTTCGCCTTGTCTTGTGCTTGGCCGGCAGAACCGACCAGGAGAACGATAGCCATGGAAATACAGATACGCGACATGAGTTGTCCTTTCGGTGGGAGTGGCACTGCCGGTGATGAACCGGGTTGCGTGTGTTGAGGGATCGCCGAATATAGGCCCTCGTCCGCTTCAGTGATACGCGGCAGCAAGCGGGACGGACACCTCCTACGAGCCATAACTTACGAACTACGCAAACGTTACAGGACGACCTCGGCGACGCAGTTTTCGCGATACCGCAAAGAAAAATGGAAAAGTGTTGCTCGTGACCGGCACGTTCTGCTAAATAGGTGTCAGTGGATGACAGTCGCTTAGTACTCAACAAGGAGGGCACGAAGCATGCAAGATCCACCGTACGAGTCGCGTCGGGGAGTTTGAGCAGTTCGACTCCCCGAGTGCTGTAGTTCGGACCACTTCTGAACTCTAGTGATAATCTACAAACCCGCCTCGCTTCGGCCAGGCGGGTTCTTTCGTTTAACGCGACGCCAACGGCGAGCCGGCGTCCGCGTCACAAGCTCTCCGTTGGCGTCGCGTTAAACTGGGCCAAACGAAACGTCCGGCAACCTACTTCACATCGCAAAGGATTTCGCAGCTACAGCTTTGCAGGATCAAGGATCACGTGCTTCACGCGCTGCCGCTTCCAGGTGTACGTGATGTGAACCAGCCCGTCGGATGCTTGAATAACCGCCGGGTAAGAGTACTCGCCAGGAGTATCTTCGAGAACGATCGCCGAGAGCCACTTCTGGCCATCGGTCGAAACGGCGACGTTCAATGGGCTTCGTCCACGTGGCGTGTGGTTATAGACCAGCAAGTGTCGGCTGTCCTTGAGCGTCACGGCGTCGATACCCGAGTTCGGGTTGGGTAAATCCATCGTCGTTAACTTGCTCCACGTCTCGCCGTTATCGTGTGAAGTCCCTTCGACGATCTTGCCCGTTCCGCGTCCCCGGCACAGAATCCGCAATCCGCCGCCTTCGTACTTGAGGATCGCCGGTTGAATGGCGTGCAGCGTCTTGCCGTCGTTCAGTGCATCGGTTCGCGTCCAGGTCTTGCCTAGGTCACTGGTCCATTCCATGTGGACACGCCACCCATGATCTTCCGTGCTCGTTCCGCAAAGGATTCGACCGTCGGCAAGCTGTATTGGTTTGTTCTTGATCGGCCCGAAGATGTTCTCCGGCAGCCGAGTTGGCTTGTCCCAAGTCTTTCCTCCATCCTCCGACTTCATGAGCATTCCCCACCACGTGCTGGGGCTGGGACCGACTTTGCAAAACAGTAACAGCGGTCCTTCCTTCGGCTGGAACAGTACGGGATTCCAACACGGATAACGCAACTCAGCGCTCTGCACACCGTTGGCCACTTCGACCGGAGCTGTCCATCCGTCGTCAGCCTTTCGCGAGACCCAAACTCCAACATCTTCATGCTTCTCACGCGTTCCACCAAACCAGGCAACGACAAGGCCCGTCGCTGTCTCTTCAATCGTCGATGCATGGCACTGCGGAAACGATGCCTTCGTGAAGACGAACTCCGCCTTCACAACTCCGACTTGTTCGGCGGCGACGCTGGTGGCGTCACCCAAGAGGCACACGCCGAGTGCAATCGAGATATACTTGGTGAGTTGTTGTGACATTTGGGCTCCGATCGGCTCGTGTGATATCTCAATTAGCGGTACTACTATTGTTGGCCCGCACAGAGCCGTCAAGCTGCCGCCTCCATATCATCCCCCGCCGAAGCTTCTCAGACAGTGGAGCTTCGGACGCAGTCGGAACATCGTGTGGATAGACGACTATCACAGGACCCCTCCCGACTCGGTCGGCATGTGAGATGTTCGTAGTCGCAAGTTGGTGTCGCAATTCCGCAAGTTCCGTGTCGGTCCAGTTCGCCGCAAGGTGCAGGGAATCGAGTTCGGGGAGATCGCGAAGCATGATGATTTCCTCCAATACCGCTCCAGTACCGGGTAGGTACAGCATTTCGAGCTTCTTCAGCTCCAGCACATGATTGATTCCCGAATCAGGTATCAAGGCGGAACGGAATAAGGATGATCGTCGCAGGTTGCCGCGGGCTGTGTGTTGCGCGAGTCCACTCTCGAAGCAATGCGTATCACTGAGGTCAATCGCAGTCAATTCTCCTAGTTTCCGAAGATGTGAGAGCTCCTTGCCGTGTATTGGATTACCCGCCAGTGTCAAAACTCGGAGAGTTCGCAGGTTGGATAAATGCACAAGGTCCTCGTCCGCAAAGCCAGTCCAGCCTAAACGCAGATCCCTGATGGAACGGAGAGAACCAAGATGCCGCCAACTTTTCGCGTGTACTTTGGAGTACGAAAGATCGAGGGTTTGCAAACCCGACAGCGACGCGACCGATTTCAGTCTCTCGTCCGTTATCGGACGATGAGCAAGGTCAAGCACTTTCAAACGCGGAAGATTCCGCAAACTTGTGCGGCCAGGGAGCGAGCGAGGAATGAACAGATGTGACAACTGCGAGAGATTGTGCAGTTGCAGGCCACGAACTTCACCGCGTTTGATCTTCAAACTGAGTTTTTGCAAAGTGCTAAATCAATCCCAATTGATCTAAGACGTGCTTTGGTTCTTGAGAATCTTCCGTGATCTGCGTCATGGCCC
>PBSM01000281.1 GCA_002726245.1 Planctomycetaceae bacterium
CGGCCCAGTGTGGGCGGCTGAAGAAACTATCCCTCAGCAGGATACGCCACCTTTCTTTCACTCCTCAGAACACGACTTCTGACAATACCTCGGTCGAAAATGCGGTCCCAGCTATCGCTTATCATCTTCGTGACTTGGTGGTTCGTGGGTGGGCGTCTCCATGAGTAGCGGTCACCCCCGTAACGCGCGTTGAACCTGTCGCCTTCGTTTTTTGAAGCTGGTAGATACCAATAGTTAAGTACATAGTGCCACAATTCGAAATCAGATAGGAGTACGTCAGAGTCCGCTATTTCAAATTCAACGCGATATCCACGCGTGCCGGGCGGCAAATGGCCCGCACTCCGAAGATCCGGCCGTCGGTGTTGTCGGTTATCGTATTGGCACCAAGCCCAAAGTGGCCAGGAAACGCCGTCTTCAGGTGGACCGATGCGATGGTCGCCGAAAGATGTCAATTGTCATCGTTGGCTCGTCGATGAATCCGAAACCACCGAGTAGCCGCCGGCCGACTTGGTAGTCAGCATCGACCAACTCACCCACGTCGATCTTCCGTCCGGCTGTATCGATGGCGATATCGAACTCCGGGTTTCCTTCCACCGCCACGATGGCCGATTGATACTCAACGTCCGTCGCCCGCGCGATTGGCAAGGCGAAGCCTCTCGGTTCGTCATCGGTTATCCCTCAGAATTCGTCTCAGCCGCACAAACGGTTCGAAAAGCGAGTGTTCGACGCGGATTGGTGCGGTCCCGCTCGGTTGACCCCGCCCTGAGCGGGTGGGAAACTGCTGAATTCCCCTACGAGACGAGCGAGAACCAAATGAGAAAGACGTTCAAAGAACTGCTGGCTACCGACGAGTTGATTCGCCTCTTTGCTATTGGCCGGGTCGTTCATCCTGTTGTCGTTGAGATGTATGGCTTGGCCGGAGGCTTTCACGGATTCTGGTTGGACCAGGAGCACGCCTTCATCTCGACCGAGCAGCTAGTAATGGCTTCGTTGGCGGCGAAGGCGAACAACATGGATTGCTTTGTGCGACTGGCCCCCACAGGCTACTCGCCGGTTACGCAATGTCTCGAGACAGGCGTTGGCGGCGTGATGGCGGCTCAGATCCACTCCGCCGAGCATGCGGAGGAGTTTGTGAAATGGACGAAGTTCGCGCCGCGAGGCGTTCGTGGATTGAACCTTAGCGGCCGCGATGCGAGTTACACCCAGAAAACGGCGACGCAGTTCATCGAAGATGCCAATCGCGACCACTTCGTCGCCATCCAGATTGAAACGCTGGGCTCCCTCGAAGAAGCCGACGCCATTGCCGCGATCGATGGTGTCGATTTGTTGTTCGTCGGCCCCGCTGACCTCTCGCTGGCGCTAGGTATTCCCGGGCAGTTCCACGACGAAAGGTTGTGGGAAGCAATCGGGAAGGTCGCGGCGGCCTGTAAGAATCACGGAATTGGTTGGGGAGCCGTTGTTCCCGATCCGAAGTTCTGTGATAGAGCTGTCGAGAATGGATGTCGTATGCCAACGATCGGCAACGAAGTTGGCGTGCTGCGACGCGGAATCGAATGGTTCCAGACGTCTTTCAGCAAACAGTTCGACGGTTAAGAAACGCCTGGCACTAACTGAAGAAGTTGTCGCCAAAGAGATTGACCTCGGGTCCGCTCTCGACCTCGATGTCGCCATTGATCTGCGTCATGCAAGCCAAACGCATGGTCTCTTCATTGCCGACATAGGCAAGGCACGGGATCGGATCCGGTGGAAGGCCAGGCGTCTTGAAGCGAAGCCATTCTCGCTTCGTCAATGAGTTCGTGTTCTCGATGCCGCTGGTGATCCGCACTCGGCACGTGCCGCACATCCCCTTGCCCATGCAATTCACGTACTTGTTGACATCCGCACCGTATCCATTGACGCCGCAGTTCAGGTTGATCCCCGCCCTGACCGCCTCTTCGCGAAGCCAAGCTCCGGCAGGGACTTCGATTTCCTTGTTCTCGTTTGTGAACTTAACGAGTGGCATGGCTGACTACTGAATGGTTGAAGGTCTTAAATCGCAATATAGCAACGATTTCGGTCGCGACATCGTAACCGCTATGGATAAGAAAATCTACCGCGCAAAACCGCCTGCGCTAAGCCCTAAGGAGGCGTCTTCCGCGATTTCTCCGAACGTCCGCACTCCGAGAGACCGTCAACAATTCGTAGGCCCAGCGTCCCGCTTGTCAAGAGTCAGCGAGACGCCTGGAGGACGCGCCTACGTGACTGGTTTACGCCCTCTACTCTTTCTGCCACGATGAGCCGCAAACAGCCAGATTCGAACTTGCAGGATGGAGTCATGGAAAAGCGATCGAAATACCAGCAGAAGGCCATCAAGAACTACTATCAAAATCGTGACGCAATCGCGTTGCAGCGGGCTCAGGAGTTGGTCACCGAGCTCTACCTGACAGAGGGCAAAGCCCGCCAGAGGCACTGGAAAACGCTCGCGACGCATCTCGCGGCTCTGGACATTAAACAAGCTCAAATCGATCATCTCCTCGAGCAGGACAATCCGGAACTTGTTGCGACCCTGATCCAGGAATTGATGAAGAAGAGCTAGTGATGCGAACGACTTGGAGCTTCTATACCGCCGGGCAACTCACCTTTGGGCAGGGCGCGACGAACCAACTGAGCGAAATCGCAATGCGCCGTAAGTTTGAGCGCGTTCTCATCGTCACCGACGAGACTCTGGTTGATCTCGGCATCGCAGATCGTGTCCGCCGGCCGCTCGCGCAGGCCGGAGTTGTTGTTGAAACGTTTGACGGCGGCGAGGCTGAACCGTCGATCGGTGCGGCGCTCAAGTCGATCGAGCAGGCACGCGAATTCAAACCGGATGCCGTGCTGGGGCTCGGTGGTGGCAGCAATATGGATCTGTCAAAGATTACCGCCAACGTTCTGACTCACGGCGGCACGCCGCACGACTACTTTGGCTTCGACAATGTGCCTGGCCCGATCATGCCATTGATCTGTGTGCCGACGACATCCGGCACGGGCAGCGAAGTCTCGCACGCAGCCGTGTTGAGCGATACTGAGAACGAGATGAAAGTCAGCACGCTCAGCAACTGGCTTCGCCCCACGGTCGCGCTCGTCGATCCTGAACTTACCTATTCATGCCCCAAGCAGGTTACTGCCGACAGCGGCATCGATGCATTAACGCACGCGATCGAAGGTTACACCGCCATCGACTATCGCGAGCTTGTCACTCCGCCGGGCGAAGCGTCTGGTTACGAAGGCAGTTATCCATTCGGAGATCTCATCGCCGAGCAAGCGATTCGGTTGATCGCGAAGAGCCTTGCCAAGGCGGTTCATGAGCCGGACAACAAGGAAGCTCGTGACGACATGGCGTTGGCAGCGACACTCGCGGGGATTGCCTTCTCCAACTGCGGCGTGGCTCTCGTGCATGCCTTGGAGTACCCTCTCGGCGGGATGCTGCACTGTTCTCACGGCGCGGGAAACGGGCTGCTACTGCCGTTTGTGATGCGATTCAACCTGCCGGAACGAAAGGCCAAATTCGCGAAGATCGCTGAGTTTCTTGGGACCAACGTCACACACGATGTGGACGAAATGGCCGACAAGGCGATCGTCGCAGTTGAGCAACTGAAACGCGACATTGGCATCCCGGAAAGAATTCGTGACATCGGTGGAACAGAAGAACAATTGCCAACGTTCGCGGAGAAAGCGTTCACACTTAAACGCCTAATGTGGGTCAATCCGAGGAAGGCGTCATTGGACGATCTGCTTGAGATTCTGCAGTCGGCTCTGTAGCCGCGGATGACCAAAGAGGAATATCGAATATCGAACAAGGAATGTCCAAAGACGAAGGGCGGAAAGACTCTTCATTCATCCTTGGACATTCCTTGTTCGATATTCGATATTCAGTTCCGTCTGTTGCAACTCGGATTTCGTCATTTCATAACACCCCGTACTTCTCATAAGCATCCGCCGCCAGCATACCATCGCGGATTGCGTCGCGAGTAACATTCTCGGCGTGAACTTTGTCCCACGCCTTTTGAATCGCTTCTTGCTCCACTTCTTGAGGGACGACAACCACACCGTCGATATCCGCGAAGACAAGATCGCCGGCACAGAATCGCACGCCGGCAATCTCGACCGGCACGTCAACGTCAACCACGCGCTGACGATTCTGGCTGTCGTAGACACTGGTGCCGCGAGCGAACAAGGGGAATCCCATCTCACGCATCTTAACGACATCGCGTGCGGCTCCATCGACGATCGCTCCGATGCATCCGGTGTTCCGCGACGCGGTCGAAAGCAACTCACCCCACAAAGCCGAATGCAGCGAACCATGAGCCGCACAGATCATCACATCGTCCGGCTGGCAGCTATCGACGGCTTTTAACTCCAGTTCGTAGGGCTTTGGGTCTTCATGGTACATGTCACCCCAGAGCGTTGTCTTGCAGCGGCCAACTAGCAGCGACTCGCTGGTGTACGGACGAAGTTCGACTCGAGGCGATTGATTTCGCAAACCGAGCGAATCCAAAGCATCGGCAACGACAGCCGCGTAGAGTGATTCCCGCATCATCGGCAAAGTGATTTCGGTGGTCATGCGTTCTTTCCTGCAATAGCTGGCCCTGAATAACTGGCGAAGCACACAGCGGGGCGGTAAGTTGTTGTTCGTCAACGTAAGGACTTCATTGTTTAACCGCAAGCCGGAGGCGTGCGCGTCCACAACGATGCCCGAAGCGCACGCCTCCGGCTCGCGGTTAAACAAAGGAACGAAGAGGATCACATGCGCGTCGGCATCATCGCATTACTACACGAATCAAATACGTTCATCTCGCAGCCCACCACGCTGCAGCACTTCAAAGAGAACTGGTTCTTTGCAGGCGCCGTGGTTCGAGAGCAGGTGATCGGCACGCATCACGAGACGGGCGGATTCTTCGACGGCCTGGAGCGGGAAGGGATTGAGGCGGTACCGATTCTCGCCGGCCGAGCCGTTCCGTACGGAGCTATCACCGCTGACGCTTTCGACGCGATTCTCGAAACGATGTTCGCCGAGCTCGATCGCGCGGGACAGCTTGATGGCATCCTGGTTGCGCCGCACGGAGCGACCGTCAGCGAGGAGCATCCCGACGCCGACGGTTATTGGCTGGCCGAGTTGCGCGGGCGAGTTGGCGAGAGCATGCCCTTGATCGGAACACTCGACGCCCACGCTAACTTGTCGCCGTTGATGGTGGACTCGACGAACGCCCTGATTGCGTATCGCTCGAATCCGCATCTCGATCAACGTGCGCGAGGCATCGAGGCAGCGAAGCTGATGGCGCGAACATTGCGAGGCGAAGTGAAGCCGACTCAAGCCGCGTCGTTTCCCGCCATGGCAATCAACATCGAGCGGCAACTAACAAGCGAGCCCCATTTTGTGCCGCTGTATAAACTCGCTGACGAGCTGCTGACGGCCGAAGGCGTGCTCTCGAATAGTATTCTGCTCGGGTTCCCGTACGCGGATGTCGAGAAGATGGGTTCGTCAACCATCGCCGTCACGAACGATAATCCTCAGCTCGCTCAGGAGCATGCCAAACGGCTGGGTTCTTACCTATGGGATCACCGCGAAAACTTTGCCGGACAGATGATCTCGATCGATGAAGCTCTCGATCGATGCAAAGCGCTTGATGGCCCGATCTGCTTGCTCGATATGGGAGACAACGTCGGCGGAGGTTCACCTGCCGACAGCACGCATCTGGTGCACGCGATCCTTCGCCACGGTCTGTCCAATGTCTTTGTTTGCTTGTACGATCCGGCGTCGGTCGGACAGGCGGTCGAGGCCGGAACGGATGCGAGTGTTTCGTTACGCATCGGTGGCAACACGGATGTTCTCCACGGTGATCCGCTGGAGGATCGCTTTCATGTTGTCGGCGTCTACGATGGCAAGTTCACCGAACCGCAGCCGCGACACGGAGGCTTCACGCAGTGCGACCAGGGACGAACCGTCGTCGTTCGGAACGATCGTGGTCTGACGGTGATGCTAACATCTCGCCGTATGCCGCCGTTCAGTCTGCAACAGCTCATTAGTTGCAACCTCGATCCCGCGAGCTTCCGCATCCTGGTTGCGAAAGGCGTTAATGCACCGGTCGCTGCCTACGCGCCAGTTTGCAAGCACTTGATTCGCGTCAACACGCCTGGCTGCACAACCGCCGATATGACCACACTGAACTTCCATCATCGCAGACAACCTTTATTCCCGTTCGAAGGATAAGATGGAACTGCAAACCAAAGTCATTCAAGGCTCTGCCGATGGCCCGCACCTATTCATCACGGGTGGCGTTCACGGCGACGAATACGAGCCAATGGCCGCGATTCGCCGCTTGATGCGGGAGGTCGATCCTTCGGCGCTGCGCGGCAAACTTAGTCTCACACCTGTCGTCAACGAAGCGGCGTTCCTTCGTGGAACGCGGATCGCGGAGGATGAGTTGGATTTGGCTCGGACTTGCCCCGGTGATCCAGGCGGCTCGATCACAGAGCGCACCGCCGACGCCTTGAGCAAGCTGATTCGAACAGCGGAATACTACATCGATCTCCACACAGGCGGCAACATCATGGATGTCTGGCCGCTGGTTGGCTACAAGCTTGTGCCCAACGAAGAAGTCCGCGACGCACAGCGACGGATGGCGAAAGCTTTCAACTTGCCGCTCGTTTGGGGAACGGATTATCGATTGGAAGGAAGGTCTTTGTCGGTGGCTCGCGATGCGGGCGTTCCCGCCATCTATGCGGAGTACATGGGTTCTGGGAAATGTGATCCAGCTGGGACGACCGCGTACTTCGACGGCTGCCTGAACGTGATGAGTGAATTGGGAATGATCGATCGCAAGCAGCCCGCTTCACGGATTCAGTACACCGTGGAAGATGAACGGCCAAGTGCGGGACACATGCAAATTCGGAACCCATCGCCGATCACTGGCCTGTTCGAGCCTCAAGTGGAACTTGGCGATCGAATCGAGGCTGGCGATCCACTAGGTACGGTCTCGGATGTGCTTGGTGAGAATGCCGTCACCGTTCCATCGAATGAAAGCGGGATCGTCATCGTGTTGCGAACATTCGCTCGCGTTTACAAAGACGATGCCTTGGCGGTGATATTGGAAAACGTTTAGTCTCACTTCAGGAAACACGATGAACGACAAGCCGGTTGCTTTGATTACAGGCGCGGCTCGCGGGATTGGTCGCGAGACAGCGTTCGAGTTCGCGCGGCGCGGATACGATCTCTCGTTGATGGATGTCCTTGATGAAGAACTCACCGCGACCGCGAATGAGTCAGCAAAGCTCGGCGCGGAGTGCCTGCCGAACGTGTGCAATCTCGAAGACCTTGATCGGGCTAGCGATTGCGTGACGCAGACGATTCATCGCTTCGGCCGTTTGGATGTGCTTGTCAACAACGCTGCGTGGCGTGAACTGAAGACCATGCGGGAGATTTCCGTCGAGTCTTGGGAAAGAACTTTGAAGATCTGCCTGACGGCACCGGCGTTCTTGGCGCGCTGGGCGGCTGAGGCGATGGAGGAGCAGCAGCGTGGCGTCATCATCAACATCTGCAGCATCATGTCTCGCCGCGGAGGAGGAATGGCTCCGGCATACGTCGCGGCGAAAGGCGGGATCGATTCGCTGACGTATGAACTAGCAGCACTTTACGGCCGGTCAGGCATTCGTGTGGTTTCGATCAGCCCGGGAGCGATCGATACCGATCTCAGCGGCGATTATCCCGATGGCGAAGAACCGAGCGGTGACGAGGAGCCAATGGACGCCAAGATGCGGAGGTGGAGTACGGACGAGATTCCTCTTGGTCGCTGGGGGCAGCCTGAAGAGATTGCGCGAGTCATCGCAATGTTGGCCAGCGATGACGCCAGCTATATCACGGGCACCAATGTGACAGTAGACGGCGGCTGGACGCACGGCCATTTTCCGCGCAGTCTCCTTCGACAAATGAATCCGGAGCAGTTCCAATCATGAGTGTCTGGCGATTCGCAAAAGACTTCACTTCGGTGCCGGAAGAGTCTCGCGTGACGCTTGGTGAAGGCGACACTCCGATCGTTCGATCAAAGCGGCTGGGGCAGGCATTCGGCTTGAACAACTTGTTCTTCAAACTCGAATCGTGCAACCCAACCGGCTCGTACAAAGATCGTTTCGCCTTCTGCGCGATCTCACATATGGTTACGGCTGGCCAAACGCGTTGCATTGCAACGACGAGCGGAAACACAGGCGCGGCGCTGGCAGCTTATTGCGCGGCGGCTCAGATCGAATGCAACATCGCCGTTGTCGAGGGAGCTCCGATCGGCAAGCTGCAGCAGATGATGGCGTATGGTGCGAACATCATCCGCGTCAAACGATTTGGGACCGATGCCAATGTGACAAACGACGTCTATGCCACGTTGCAGCGTCTCGGTGAGCGCGACGACAGTGCGCTGCAGATCAGCGCGTTCACGTACAGTCCGCTTGGGATGAGCGGTGTCCGAACGATTGCGTTCGAGTTGGCTGAGCAGTTCGACACGCCAATCGATCACGTTTTCACACCGGCTGGAGGTGGCGGGATGACGTGGGGCGTCGCCGATGCCTTTCTTGATTGGCGTGAGCTGGAACGCACTGACTATCTGCCGCGAGTCGAGTGTGTGCAACCGGAGGGGAACAACACGATCGCCGGTCCTCTGCGAGATGGAGAAGAGCGCGGGCAGGATGTGGAATGCACGACGAAGATCAGTGGTCTGCAGGTTGCGTCGGTCTACGACGGTCACGAAACGATTCGCGCGTGTCGAGCCACGGGTGGTACGGGGCATCTGGTGACGGACGAGTTCATCTGGGAAGTACAGAAGCGACTCGCGCGCGAAGAGGGGATCTTCTGCGAGCCGGCGGGTGCTGCCGCGACTGCGGGGGCATTGCAAGCCGCGAAGAATGGATTGGTGAGTGGGGACGCAGTCAGCGTGGCACTTGTGACCGGCGTCGGCTTCAAGGACTCTTCTTCAATCGAGGCGATCAACGTTGACCGAGACTGCGCTCGGATCGAGCCAGATCAACTGGCGGCTCGAATCACCGGCTAACATCTCGTCTTGAGACGCATCATCTCGGATCGAGACGTGAGGGCGGGTTGCCCGAGGTCGGCAGTCTATCACTTGCCTTGTTTTTCCGAGGATATCGTCAAGGCAGGGCGCTTGGCACGCCTGTTGCGATAACAGGCAAGCACTCGAATGGTCGCAACGGAATCGAGGAACAAGCAGGTACCGCTGCTGGAAATAAGAGGCGTTGTGATCCCGCTGAGGGGACGTGGTTGACCGCAAGGTTGGCCACGTCCTTTCTTATGCGCATCTCCGTTCGGCGAATTCGCGCATCGGAACTCGCTCCTCGGTCATCTCGACGATTCGCGTTTGCGGCCAAGGTCGTTTTGTCATTTGTACTTAGCGAAGTCCCGAGTGAATCATCTTGGTCACACTCGATAAGGGGAGGATTGAGGGACTTGAAAATCAAAGTGAATACACGCCTTTACTGCGGCAAGTGTGCCTCTCCTGGTGCAGTTGGCAAATTGCCGTTAGCCGCATCGGCGTTGTCTACGAAGGGAGTTAGTAGAATCCGCTGCGCGCATTCGGTGTACAGGACGAAATCAGCCTTGCAGTTGGGCAGCGCCACACCGTACTTTGCGGCGGACTCACGCTAGGCCCTCAACGTGATGCTGATGCTGTGCACTTAGGTTTTGTTTAGGCTCGAAATACGTTGGTGGTGGTGCGTTACGACGCACACAATGTTGTACGCAGATTGTATCCAATGTGGGGCTAGCTGGGCAACGGTGTCACTAGAATTGTCTCTACTGGTGCCGCGCAAAGGTGTTGAGAACCTTCAGCAGGCGTTGCGCAACTGCTCCATAACGGGTCCCTATGTGGTGGTCGTAACCTCCTGATCATGCCGATCCATGTCTCTTCGTCATTCGACAACAGGAACACCGATGGAGAAACCGAGCAATCGCTTTCCATAGGAATCTATGAGTTGTCGCTCTACATCGATCAACGCAGCGCGAAGATTCGTCCTGTCAGCAACACGTGGGTGGTGTAACTTTCTTTCTGTACTTTCAACTGTTTGACATTGCCGCCTTGCGTTTCGTGAGCCTGCGAACGAAAGGCAAGGCGGCAATGTTGGC
>PBSM01000282.1 GCA_002726245.1 Planctomycetaceae bacterium
ATCCTTCGAGAACTATCGAATTCGAATTCTCTTCTACTGCGGAAAGCTCCATCTGACGCCCACAATCACCCACTAAATTCGGCGAAGAAACTCCTCGATGGGCGTCTTTCGCCGCTCTGCTGTCGAAGCAAAACAGAAGCTGCTTCTCACGACAGTTCCTCGAACACGACAAGCCCGCGAAATCATTCACGGCAAGTCAAGACAAAGTTCACATCGACAGCAAGGCTAACACCCACGAACGTCACAGCACTGCGAGCAAGAGATGTGTGGTACGATGAGCTTTTCTTTACCCACCTCTCAGCCGCCGGAGCGCAAGGCGATACAACGATGACGAATCCGCGCCGAGCATTGATCACCGGCATCACGGGCCAAGATGGGGCTTATCTCGCCCGCTGGTTACTCGATCAAGATTACGAGGTGCACGGCATCGTTCGCCGCGCGAGCACGGAGAACTTCGAACGGATCGCCGATATCCGCGAACGGGTTCACCTGCATCAAGCCGACTTGTTGGACCAATTATCGCTGGTCCGAGTTGTCGAGAAGGCGCGACCCGACGAGTTGTACAACCTCGCAGCTCAAAGCTTCGTGCCTGCCAGCTTCGAACAACCGTTGCTGACTGGCGAATTCACGGCGCTTGGCGTTGCACGGATGTTAGAGGCCGTGCGCTTGGTTGACTGCGGCATTCGCTTCTACCAAGCGAGTAGCAGCGAGATGTTTGGGAAAGTCCAAGAAGAGCCGCAACGCGAGACGACTCCGCTGTGGCCGCGAAGCCCTTATGGTGTCGCGAAGGTTTATGGTCATTGGATTACCGTGAACTATCGTGAAAGCTACGACATCTTCGCTTGCAGTGGGATTCTGTTCAATCACGAATCGCCGCTTCGCGGGAAGGAGTTCGTGACGCGAAAGATCTCCGACACCGTGGCACGCATCAAACATGGTCGGCAAGACAAGCTGCAACTCGGCAACATCAATGCACAGCGCGACTGGGGCTTTGCCGGCGATTACGTCCGAGCCATGTGGCTGATGCTTCAACAGGAGAAGCCAGACGATTTCGTCATCGCTACAGGCGTCAAACATTCGGTTCGCGACTTCTGCCAACGGGCTTTTGAGCATGTCGATTTGGATTGGCAAGATTACGTCGAAACAGATCCAACGTTGGTTCGCCCGGCGGATGTGAACACGCTGTGCGGCGACGCCAGCAAAGCGGAGCAACTGCTTGGATGGAAGCCGGAGGTTTCTTTCGCCGAGTTGGTTGCGATGATGGTGAATGCTGACATGGAGCGTGTGGCAAAGGAAACTGCGTGAGAGCCTTCATCACGGGCGTAACAGGATTCGCCGGCTCGCATCTGGCAGAGCATCTGCTGGCTCAAGGCGACGCGGTATTGGGCTGCGGTCGGCGAGGCAAATGGGACGTCTCGGTGCCAACGAGCGTTACCACTCGCACGCCCGTCTTCGTATGGAATCTGGCTGATGGCGTCACGCCAGAGGTTGACCAACGAGTCGCAGAGTTTCGGCCAGATGTGATCTACCATCTCGCCGCTGTAAGCGTGCCGGCTGACTGCGGAGGCGAAGAGCCGACTCCCATGGCAAGCGAGGCAAACATCGAAGGAACCAGAAGCGTCGTGGAGCTTTGTCAGCGGCTGGACAACAACCCACGTCTTGTGTTTGCCAGCAGTTGCTATGTCTATGCACCTGTTACGCCCGACAACCCTGTCGTTACGGAGGAAGCACCGACCGCGCCGACTCGTGCCTACGGAAAGACGAAGTTGGCTGCGGAGCAGATCCTTCGTGACGCAATCGAGGCTGGTAACTTCGACGCGATCATCGCTCGTTCGTTCCAGCATACTGGGCCTCGCCAGTCGCCACGCATGATACTGCCTGATTGGGCGACTCAATTACTCCGCCTGTCAGACGAACCGCTTCGCGCGATTTGTCTCGATACACACCTCGACCTCTGTGATGTCCGAGACACGGTGCGTGCCTATCACTTGCTTGCGCTAGATGGAGTTTACGGAAGTGTATACAACGTCGGCAGCGGTGTGAGTCGGAAGAGCGGAGACATTTTGAGTGCGATGCAAACTTGTGCACAATCGACGCGCAAGGTGACTGAGCTTCAACGCGGACGGCGCCAACATCCGATAGCTGATATCTCGAAGCTTTGTGAGTGCACGGGTTGGAAGTCTGAAACTCCCTTCGAACGAACGATCATTGATACACTGAATTATTGGCGAGAGCGAGGAATGGATTCATGAAAGTTGCAGTCATTGGAACCGGCTATGTCGGGCTAGTCAGTGGAACGTGCTTCGCCGACAGCGGCGCCGACGTCACTTGCATTGATATCGACGAAGCCAAGATCGAACAGCTCAATCAAGGCAAGATCCCGATCTACGAGCCTGGTTTGACTGAGTTAGTCCTGCGCAATGCCGTGGCCGGTCGTTTGCACTTCACCACCGATCTTCCCTCGGCCGTAAAGACAGCCAAGCTTGTCTACCTGGCGGTTGGCACTCCGCAAGGTGACCACGGTGCGGCCAACTTGTCCGCGTTATGGGCGGTGACGGACAACATCGCGCCTCATCTGTCTGAAGATGCGATTGTCGTGACCAAGAGTACCGTTCCCGTTGGAACGAACGCAGGCATCTACAAGCGGCTCAAAGAATTGACGGGACGCGAGTGCGATGTGGCAAGTAATCCGGAATTCCTCAAAGAGGGAGCGGCGATCAACGATTTCACGTCGCCTGATCGCGTCGTAGTTGGTGTTCGACGACCGGAAGTCGCTGAGGTATTGCACGAACTCTACGCGCCCTTCCTGCGAACAGAGCGACCCTTTCTTGTCATGTCTCCGGAGAGCGCTGAGATGACAAAGTACGTTGCCAACGCGCTGCTTTCGACGAAGATCAGCTTCATTAACGAGATGGCCAATATCTGCGAACGAATGGGGGGCGACATCAACGACGTGCGGCGAGGCATCGGCCACGACCAACGCATTGGCTTTCAGTTCCTCTTCCCCGGCGTGGGTTATGGCGGCAGTTGCTTTCCCAAAGACGTTCGTGCTTTGGCTAGTATGGCGAAGAGCGTTGAGGTCGAACCACGCATTATGAACGCTGTCGATGAGGTCAACGATCATCAAAAGAATGCTCTGATTCAGAAGATCGAGCAGCACTTCGAGGGCGATCTTTCTGGAAAAACGATTGCAGTCTGGGGACTCGCCTTCAAGCCTCGCACGGATGACATTCGCGAAGCACCGGCGCTGGTCTTGATCGACCGTGTGCTCGAGTTAGGTGCTTCCGTCCACGTTCACGATCCCGAAGCGATGGAGAACGTTCGTGCCATCTACGGCGACAAGCTGAAATACGGAGCTCAACCGATGGACGTTCTGGAGAATGCGGATGCTTTGGCGATCAACACAGAATGGAGTGAGTTCCGCAACCCGGACTTTGGCGATATCAAACGCAAGATGAATCAACCGGTCGTTTTCGACGGTCGCAATCTGTATGATCCCGCACAGATGGCCGAAGATGGTTTTGTTTACTATTCGATCGGGCGATCCGCTGTTGGCAACGAATGATGAAGGACGAAAACGTTGCACACCTCGCGATTACTGCCTTTACTATTGTTGGCGATCTCCGTGAGTGGCGTCGAAAGCGCTGAACGCTCGCCTGCCGAATGGTTGAGCTGGTTCGCGGAGCAATGGGATGAGTCAAGTTGGACCGCCGGAAACCAACGTGGACGCTACATGCGACCTTTGGATGACACTGGTTGGAAGGCCCGCATGAAGACATTACAGGGCTTGGTCTCGGCGGGTCAGGAATCCATTCCAGCTCTGCAGCAGGCTCTTGAGAGTGAACACACGTCGACAAGAATCCTCGCAGCTCAGACTCTCGGATATCTGGCCCCCGGTGCTTCTAAAGACGTCATGCTGCGACGACTTTCCGTGGAGAAAGACGCAGCGACACGATTGTACTTAGTCGATTCGATTAGCATGCAAGGTGGAGCATCAAGCCGCGACGAGCTGTCATCCTGGCGGAAACGTGAAAGCAACGGCGATGTGAAACGGCACGTAGGCTATGCTCTCGAACGTGGAGGCGAAGGGCTTGACGGCAGCATTTCGGCGACGTTGCTTGGCTGGAAACGAGAAACGATGGCTGCCTCCAAACTGGGCGCACCAGCTCCCGACTTCGTCTTGCAGACCGTCTCCGGCAAGTCCGTTCGCCTGAGCGACTACCGCGGAAAGCGGGCCGTCGTATTAGTGTTTGTCTACGGTGACACGTGACCGGTCTGCCATGGGCAGCTCGCGCAGTTGCGCGACAAGCTGAACGATTTGAAAGACGTGGGCGCTCAGTTGCTGGCGGTCAATCCGCACGAGTCATGGTCGGCGAAATCGATGCTCAAGAACGTTGGGCTTGAGACGTCGATGTGAACTATCCGCTGCCTACCGATCCAACGCAGACCGTTAACGCGTTGTATGGCGTTGCTTTCCAAATGCGGATTCATACCGAAGTCAGCAATCGCCCAGCGACATTCATCATTGATCGCGAGGGTATCTTGCGTTACGAACGTCGCGCAACCACGTACGGTGATCGCCCGAAGCCGAACGACATACTCGCCGAGCTGAAGAAGCTTTGATGTTCGTTGGTGTCAAGTTCGATCCCTCCGGCGAAGACGCTGTTCGATCAGTCACTCTTCACCGAATCGCAATGCATACAAGTCTGCATCCCGGAGTACGAAGCGGATTCGAATCGCCTTTCCCGCCAAGCTTGAGACATCACCTGTCGATTTCCAGCGGATCGGGGCATCGACGCGATCTCCGTAGACCTCTGGACAGTCGTCGATTGCAAAGCCGTTAAGCGGCTTGCCGGCAGCGTCCTGCAACTCAACTTTGAGCGAGCCAACCGCTGACGTCGAGTAATTTAAGAACAATCGCTTGCCGGAAAAGGTAATCGGTTTCGTGATCAATTCGCCGCCATCGTAAGCTGCTTGCACCGACACGAAGCCGTCGGGCCGCAGCGTGTAACGGCGAATATGGACTGTCGGCAGTCGCCAGTTTTGCATGCAGTAAAGCGACAACTCGGTCGGAGATGTCTGCAAGATGCCACGTTCCATGTAGAGTGATCGTTCGTGCCAGTTGCCTTGATCGAGACCGGGGCGAATAAACGCCTCCATGAAAGTGCGTTCGAAGTGCAAACCGTCGCGGCTCGTTAGTAACGCGATGTCGTTGACACCTTTTCCGTGCTTCCAACCGGGTTGCGGTTCGCGTGTCGAGGCAAATCGCGACGGAAACATCAGCAGGTAGTCGGGCGCTCGTTCGTAACGAATCGTCGAGTTGGTATAGAACTCCTCACGCGGGTGCTTCCCGGTCTGAATCGGTTCGAGCTTCGACCAAGTGCGGAAGTCCTTCGACGTTGAACGCCGAACCCAGCGAACGCCACCCTTGAAGAAACTCCCGGTCATCCCCTCACCGAGCGACCCGTCTTGGCGGACACCGCGGGTGTAAGCGACGTATTGCTCAGCAACGGGATCCCAGAAAGCGATGTTGTGCGAATCGAAGGGACGATCGGTGTGGATCGGCTTGTCACCGGCTGGCTTCCAACGCAAGCCATCAGGGGACAGCAACGCGAGCAGATCTCCCTTACGCCCAATCGCTTTATAACGCTCATCGGGCTTGGCTCTTGGGTTGTCGTCGCGAAACACCGCCAAGTTAAAGATGTCCCCGTTCCAGACGAGGTTGTTCTCTTTCGAGCCATCGAATTCGATCAGCCCCAGCTTCGGTTTGTGCCAGTGAATCCCATTGTCGCTTTCGGCATACGCGGTCATCGAATGCCGATCAGCCGACAGTCCTGCCGCGTCCACTCGATACCACGCGCGGAATCTGTCGCCGTCTTTGAAGGTCACCATGTACGAGACGCCATTCGTTTCCCACGGATGTTCCGGCTTGATGGCGATCTCACGTTTGACGGGGTGATGTAAGACGAGCCGAGATTTGTGGATCTTGTCGATCAACGCGCGATCGACAAACAACTGGCGTTGAGAACCAATGTCGATCGTATCGTCGGCAGGCAATGTCCTCACCGAGAGGATCAAGGCAGTCAGGATCAACGCGGTGATGGTCAACGCCGTGGTGATCCGGCCTCGGAAGAGGCGAGAAAGCTGGTTGCTGTGCATGGTGTGTCCTTGTTTGCCGAGGGCTTAATCTGCAGGCCGTTTGTAACTGTCTCGCTGACAGGTTACAAACCTGTCCTACAGGAGACAACAAATGAAGATCGCGATTCTGCACGGACCTCGCGACTTGCGGATTGAAGAACAGCCGCTCGACACGCAGAATCTTGAACCGGATCAGATCTGGGTCGAGACGCAAATCTCGGCGTTTAAGATTGGCACGGATCGTGGGAACTACGAAGGAGCGGAGCAGGTTCCCGGCGCTCCCGACTTTCCTCGCTGGGTCGGAGACAGCAACCTCGGCATGGTTCGAGGAGTCGGCAGCGCTGTGACGCGGTTTCAAGTTGGCGACCGCGTCGTTGGCAACCTGCCTCATCAGTCGGAGTATGTAGCGCGCCAGTCGCAAGCGATCGTGAAAGTGCCGGAGGACGCGGATGCGGAAGATGCAGTCTACGCTTGGCTATACGCGCTCAGCTCGCTTTGCTACCGCAAGGCCCAGTTCCAGCCCGGCGAGAACGTCGCGGTTGTCGGGCTGGGTGTGCTCGGATTGGGTGCCGTGGCGCTCGGCCCGTTGTTCGGTGCGCGGGTCGTCGGGCTTGGCAACAGCCCCCTTCGGCTTGAGCTGGCCGAGCGGATGGGGGCGCACGAGTCGCTGTTTTCGAGCGATGCCGACCTCGCTGCAAAACTCGATGACTTCACTTCCGGCGCTGGGATCGATCTCGTGATTCAGACCGCGAACCCTTGGCCGGCTTACCAAACTTCGGTCGAGATCGTTCGCCGCGGCGGACGCGTCGCCATCGTCGCGCTGCCCGGGCGCGGCGAGCCACCACTCGATTTCAACCCGCTCGACATGAAGTGGTTTTATCAAAAAGGCATCTCGCTGATCGCCGTCTCCGGCCGAGGCGGTTACCTTTTTCCCGGTAGCGATGAACGCTTCAGCCACCGCCGCGAATGTGAGTTTGTCTTGTCGCTGATGGCTGACGGAAAGCTCGAACCAAAGCAACTCATCACGCACCGCTTCCCTCACACCGACATGGCCGAAGCCTACGAGATGGCCTATCGTCGCGAGAAGTCAATGCTCGGCGTTATCTTCCAGTGGCAATCGGCATAGAGGTGTGCATATGGACGGCCTGCACTGGATCGATGGAGTTGTCGTCGCGATATACGCCTGCGGCATGCTCGCGCTCGGCGTGTACTACAGCTACCGGCAGAAGAATTCGGACGAGTACTTCGTCGGTGACCGGGCCATGAATCCGTTCTTGATCGGCGTGTCGATCTTTGTGACGGTCTTCAGCACGATTTCGTTTTTGTCTACACCGGGAGAGGTCATCAATCACGGGCCGATTGTGCTAACGGGTTCACTGACGATTCCGATTGTCTACTACATCGTCGGTTATTTGATGGTCCCGGTTTACATGCGGTACAAGGTGACGAGCGCCTATGAGCTGCTTGAAACCCGACTCGGCGTCAAGGCGCGGCTGCTCGGAGCCTCGCTGTTCTTGTTGCTGCGGCTGACATGGATGGCAACGTTGATCTACTTTGCCTGCGTCGCGATGCTGACGATGCTCGGGTGGGACGAGAAGTGGCTGCCGCTTGTCACGTTCGCCGCGGGGAGTATCGCGATTGGCTATTCGTCGGTCGGTGGCCTGCGGGCGGTTGTCATCACCGATCTAATTCAGTTTCTGTTGCTGTTCGGCGGAGCCGCGCTGGCGGTTGCCACCGTGACGTATCGCCAGGGAGGTTTCGACTGGTTTCCGACCACTTGGAATCCGAGTTGGGACACGCAGCCGATCATTGGATCGCCAACCGTGCGTGTCACGGTCTTTGGCACGCTCGCCCACGGCATCGTTTGGTGGGTTTGCACGGCAGGCAGCGATCAGACCGCAATTCAAAGATTCATGGCGACGGGAGATGCGCGCGCCGCGCGACGTGCGTTTCTATTCAACTCGATCGCGGGGCTCGGAGTGAGTGCCGTCTTGGCATTCGTTGGGTTCTCGATGCTCGCGTATTTCCAGGCCGACTCCGATCGGCTGCTTGGCTTGACGATCGCCGACGACGCGGACAAGTTATTCCCGCTGTTTATCTCGCACCACTTGCCAATCGGCCTGTCTGGCTTAGTCGTATCCGGCATGTTCGCCGCCGCGATGTCGAGTATTGACTCGGGAATCAACTCAATTACCGCTGTAGTGATGACGGACTTTGTGGAGCGATTCCGCCGCGACAAGTTGAGCGAGAAAACGCGAGCCCGCTCGTCGAAACTGATGGCGCTGAGCATCGGGATGCTGGTCGTCGTTGCCAGCTCATTCATGCAATACGTTCCCGGCAACTTCCTGGAGATCTCGTCTCGCACACAGGGCTTGTTCGTGACGCCGCTCTTCGCGCTCTTTTTGCTCGGACTGTTCGATAAACGCACGACGGAATTCGGTGCCATCTCGGGAGCAGTCGTGGGTCTGGAGGCGGCCATTGCAATCGCTTACTGGGAACCGCTAACCGGCTTTCCCGAGATCAGTTTCCAGTGGATTCTTCCCGGTTCGCTAATGGCGGCGGTCATCGCAGGATCGCTCATTAGCCTCGCGACAGGCGGCTTAAACAAGTTTCATCAAAGTTGATCGATGTGATTGGCAGACGGTATACTACCGAAACGCAAGTTGTTTTCTTGATCCGACCGGAGTCTACACATGAGTGGTCGCAATTGGAGTCATCCCACGATCTCGCGACGAACGGCTGTGCAAGCTGGTGCGGTCGGGATGCTTGGTCTGGGCATGAATCACTTGGAGGGCTTGCGCGAGGCATCGGCGGCCGAAGCAAGTCCCGCGAGTTTTGGCAAAGCAAAGGCGTGCATCTACATCTTTCTATCAGGCGGCCTCGCGCAGCAAGACAGCTTTGACCTGAAGCCAGACGCGCCCGATGCTGTGCGCGGCGAGTTCAAACCGATCGCGACGAAGACACCAGGCATCGAGATCTGCGAGCATTTACCGATGCTCGCGCAGCGCAGTGATAAGTGGGCGCTTGTTCGCTCGCTGACGCATCCGACCAACGGTCACACGCTCGGACACTATTACATGCTCACCGGTCGGAGTGCCGTTCCTGTCGGCTTCCGCGGCGACCGTGTGCCGCGTCCGACGGATTGGCCTTCGATCGCCTCGGTCGTTGGCGACGCCGTGCCTTCGCGAAATCACAACCTTCCGCCAGCAGTCGTTTTGCCAGAACGACTGATTCATTGGGGCGGTGGAATCATCCCCGGTGCGTACGGCGGATTGATGGGTCGCAACCGGGATCCGTTCTTCATCGAAGCAACGAACTACGGCGATCCATTCTGGCGCGGAGCCTACCCCCAGTACACGTTCCATCAGCTTCCGAAAAAAGATCCGACTTCCGACACACCGACGGTCTTTCAAGCTCCCAGCTTGAAGCTGGCAGCCGGAATGAACTCGCATCGCTTCGATCAACGACTCAGGTTGTTGAACACCATCGACGGGCAGCGAATCTCGCTCGAAGAGTCAGCCGAAGTCATGCAATACGATCGGCAGCGGCAATCCGCGATCTCGCTGCTGGCCAGTCAGGATATCCACAATGCACTTGATGTGACGAATGCGGCTGCAAAGACGCAGGAGCGTTACGGCGCCAACAGCTTTGGCTGGTCGTTGTTGATGGCGTACCGAATGGTCGAGGCAGGCGTGAATCTCGTGCAGGTCAACCTCGGCAACAACGAAGCCTGGGACACGCATGGCGAAGCGTTTTGGCGGCTACGAGAGAAACTCCTTCCGCCGACGGATCGAGCGATCTCGGCGTTGCTAGATGATCTCAGCAACAACGGCTTGCTCGATAGTACGATGATCGTGATGGGAGGCGAGTTCGGTCGCACGCCCAAGATCTCACACCTGCCCGAGCATTACAAAGAGCCCGGACGAGATCACTGGGGTGCGGTGCAGACTCTCTTCTTTGCGGGAGGCGGCGTCAAAGGTGGCACCGTGATCGGATCGAGCGACAAAGTTGCTGCGTATCCGAAAGACAGCGCACAAAAGCCCGAGAACATGGCCGCAACGATCTACAACGCGCTCGGTATCCCGCCGACGGCCGCGTGGTATGACGAAGTCGATCGCCCGAATCACATCTATCACGGCCAGCCGATTCCAGGGCTGACGTAGGTTATGCTTCAGCCAGCCTAGCGCGGCAGAGCCGCAACCAAAATAGTCATCACGCTCCGCGTGATGAAAGCGGACCTTGTCGAGATCGAACGCACGCGAAAGCCCTTACCATGTTATCGTCGTGCGTGATTCCGCTCTCCTCACTCGGAGAGTGAAGGCTACGATCAAAGCTCAAGGTATTCTTCTAACGCCTCTCGCATCACATTAGCATCGGGATCGACGCCCGTCCAAATCTTGAAGCCGATGATGCCTTGGTTGACGAGCATGCCGAGGCCGTCGAGTGTCTTGCATTCTCGGGCAGCAGCTTCTGTCAAGAAGATCGTTTGAGGTGGGTTAAAGATCACATCGGCGACCACCATCTCGGCAGTTAGCGAATCGTAGTCGAGCGGAACGCGAGCGTCGGCGTCGCCCAAGCCGATCGACGTGGCATTGATGACGATGTCGGCGCCTTCTTCGACACAGTAATCGCCCGTTAGCTGAACGAGCTTCGACGTGACGTTGACTCGGTCATTCAGCAGATCGACCAACTCTTCGCCGCGCTCGCGAGACCGGTTCACGACGATGATCTCCGCCACTTTCGAAAGGCCAAGCTCGACCGCGATCGCACGAGCCGCGCCGCCAGCGCCCAGGATGACCACCTTCTTGCCTTCAGGATCAGTCACTTCTCGAAGCGACTGCACGAAGCCCTTGCCGTCGGTGTTCTCTCCGATCAGATTATCGTCTTCGCGATTGATGCAGTTCACCGCACCCATCAGCTCGGCCGCTTCGCTCAATTCATCTAGATGCGGAATCACGGCGACTTTATGCGGGATCGTGAAGTTTCCACCCTTGAAGCCCATCGCTCGCAGACCGCCCAGAGCCGCTTCGAGGTTCTCCGGCGGAACTTCTAACGTGAGATAACGCCAATCCAACCCAGCGGCGACGAAGGCCCGTTCCATCATGAATTGCGTTGGGTTTCCCGCGACGGGCTGCCCCATGCAACAAACGATCTCTTGTAACGAATCGCTATTCGACACGACTCATCTCCGTTCCCGAAATGGTGCCTGTCAGAGTAAGATGTGAACCACTATTCTGTGGTAGCTTACTCGTAATTGCAACGAGGCAAGAGGTCTCCCAATACGGCACGCGATTCATGCGAAAGTCACCAGTCGCCGCCAGCGAGCTAACTCCCCAACACACGCGATGGATACTGACTTGGCTGTTGGTCACGGCGTGCGTGTGTGCAGACATCGCTGTTGTCGCCGAAATCATCACGCACAAAACGGTTTGGCCGGCGCTCGGAGGAGTAGTGGCGCTGGGGCTCTCCTTCGGGCAGATGAGCATCGTCGTCGCCTGGGTGATTTGGGCACACCGGAACGCTATGTTGCGTGTGGCGGTCGCAATGTGCTGTGCCTTCGCTATCGGATGGATACTGTCGATCAGCACCACCAGCGCTCTTGACTTCGATGGTTTTGTGGGCGCAGTGCTCTTGTACCTCGTTGTGCTCGCGATTCCATTTGGCGTTGCGAACGCAGCCGGTTACCGAATGAGCGTGGATGGCGTTACGGTGGAACAATCCACCGACAGCCGTCCTTGGCAGTTCTCAATTTGGAGCCTTTTGTCTGCGATGACGGCAGTCGCTGCAACGCTCGGCGTGTTGCGCTATGCGAACTGGCTAGATTTCAACTTCATCAACGCGGTGATGTTTTTCGTGATCCTCGCGATCAGCACACTCGTGCTGTTCTTCAGCACGTTCTCACTTAAGAGCACACTGGCTGCAGCGACGCTATTCGTCGTAACATCGACAATCGCGGGAGGTCTGTTGCAGTTTACTGGCAACACAGCCAGAGAAGAATGGCCCGAACTGATCATGCTGAGTGGCATCCACGGCCTAACGGTCTTTGCCGCCGCGATCATCCTGAAAGTCGCCGGATGCCAGCTTCAGAGAGTCGCGGCAATTAAGAGAGAATGATTGTCGGAATGGAGCTCGACGAGCCAGGTGCTGCGGCGCCGATTCGTCGAGCCTTGATTCGCACGTAGGGTGCAACATACTGGCTTCGATGCGCGAAGCTGTTCACTTCGGCATCCTTCTTCCCGTGCAGCGGTTCGACAAGATCTTCGATGACGAATCCCGCTTGGCACATGAGACCAAGCAACTCCTCCCAGCGATGCAGGAACTCAAGCGTCCCTTCTTCCCGATGCGGGCTGCCGACGACTGGCGGCAGTGGACCATCGCGGAAGTACGGCTCGATGAGTTCGTATCCATTCGCCGATGCGCGCATATCCGCTTGCAGGCTCGTCGGCGTCTTGTGCTGACTGATGTAGAGGCCGCCTGGCTGCGTCACTCGGGCAACCTCTCGATACACAGGTTCGACCCGCGGCACATAGCACGTGCTGACCGGATGAATCACGATCTCGAATTCGCCCACGCCAAACATGGGCATGTGATCCATCGAAGCTTCGACCGTCTTCACCTCCAGCTTCCGCTCGGCCGCGACTTGACGATCGAGTTCGAGCTGCGCGGCGCTGATATCGACAACCGTCACATCGGCTCCAGCCGCCGCGTACAAAGCCGCATGTTTTCCGCCGCCCGCTCCCAGACACAACAGCTTCCGTCCCGTGAGGTCGCCGCCGAGCCAACCGATCGAGTCGATCTTGCGCAAAGGATTCGCAAAGCACTCGTCCGGCGCCGGACGAGTGAAACGCTGCTTGTCGCTCACCATCTTGTCCCACGCGCGCCGGTTGTGTTCGTGGGCTGGAGTAGACATGGGGAGTAGGACTTTGAGCTTAGTTCTTAGGACTTACTAGCGCGGCGGAGCCGCCACCAAAACAAACAGGCACGTCCTGCGTTTCATCACGGCTGTCTCTTCAGTCCCGTAGGGACGATAGTTAGTAGCCGGGGGTGTAAACCCCCGGAAACGTTCTCACAACAGACACAAAGCCCCGGAGGGGCGACACGAT
>PBSM01000283.1 GCA_002726245.1 Planctomycetaceae bacterium
AACGTGTTACCTCGACGCCACGGCATGTGTAGGTGATGGTGCTCCAACCGTGCCGTGCCCGGCACGCTTCGCCAGACTGATTTTGTGCTTGCCATAAATCCTACCGCATAATCCCTCCCCGCCCTGAGAGGCCGACCCTCCCGAAGGGAGGGTGGAAAGGTGGGCTTGCCCGATGAGTTGCGTCCATTCTTCTTGCCACTGTTCGCGAGCGAGCACCGCGCGACGGAGGCTGAGCAACAGCAACGAATAGCTTCCGGCAGTCAATGCAAAGATCGATGCCATGCCGACTAGCCAGCTCATCACGAGCGACGAGCTACCGCGGCGATGATCTGCGTTTGGTTGTTCAACTAACGTCACGCCCTCGTGCATGACTTCATCACTCGCAGTAACCGCGTTTAGTGCAGGAAGGTCATCGAGTTGATCGTCGGAAGGTTCAACGAACGCCAACGGCTCAACTTCGTACCAAGGAACTGCGATCGACCATTGCACGATCAACAGACCTTGCACAAGTACACAGGCCCAGGCAACGCGGTGAGCGAGCGGTGACTTGGGACGCAACACCACCATCAGCAGCCGCACTACAATCGCAGCACAAGCCAACGCCAACGTGGTCCTCAGAATCACTTCGGGAAAGCCTTGCAACAACGCGCTCACGGCTGTTCCTCCTCCAGACGCCGCTCCGCCTGTTCAATGATTCGCCTTAGTTCGCCGAGTTCCTCGTGAGTCAGCGATCGATCATCAACCAAATGAGCGACCAGCGGAACAACGTTGCCTTGCGTCACGCGATCGAGCAGCAACTCCAAGTGATTCGCACTGACATCTTTTTGCGAGATCGCTGCTGAATACTTGGCGGGCCGATCGTTCGACCGCTTCGCGAATCCCTTTTCCGCCAAACGATTCAGCCGCGTTTGTACCGTCGTATAGCCGATCGGTCGTCCGACCCGCTCATGAGCCTCCGCCAACGAGAGCGGACCATACTCCCAAAGCAAGCCCATGAATTCCATCTCGCCCGGCGAGAGCTTCCTGTTTGCTTTTGCTTTCAACTTCGCACCTCGTTTACTACTAATGTCACACAGGTAATACGACACGCGTAGTAACTAGTCAACACCTTTTGTCGCCAGTTTTTTGAGAATCTGGCAACGAATCCGGAGCATCTCCCCAGCGCCATCTTTGCCTCCTCCGACCCTGTGTCGGTGGAAGCGATGACCGGTCACGAGGTCCACCGACGCGGGGTCGGCGGGGCCTGCCGATTCGATTCACCGCAAGTAGCCTATCAGTTACGCTTCCGCCGACACGAGGTCGGTAGTGATCTGTCAACAAACCAGCGTATAGCTTTCTCAATCAACACCAACTCGCAACTGCGGCGCTATGCCTCAGGCGCGAACCCCCGTCGCATCGTGTTCTCCGTTATCGTGCGAGGGATCACGAATTGTAGGAGATAGTCGGGGCCGCCGGCTTTGCTGCCGATGCCGGAGAGTTTGAAGCCGCCGAAGGGCTGGCGGCCGACAAGAGCGCCGGTGATGTTGCGATTCAAGTAGAGGTTGCCGACCGTCATCTCGGCGCGAGCACGATCGAGATTCGCCGGGCTGCGCGAGTAGAAGCCGCCTGTGAGGGCGTAGTCGGTGCTGTTGGCAATGCGAAAGGCGGAGTCGAGGTCTGTCGCGCGAATCACCGCGAGGACGGGACCGAAGACCTCTTCTTGAGCCAGTCGAGCGTCAGGTGCAACGTCCGCAAAGATGTGCGGGCCAACAAAGCAGCCTTGCTGAGCTAACGTGCCGATATCGACGGCTAACTCCTCGCGGCCTTCTTGTCGGCCAAGTGCGATGTACTCGTGGACCTTCGCGAGCGCGGCTTCGTCGATCACCGGTCCGATGGACGTCGATGGAAACTCGGCTGAACCAACTTCCAAGCTGCGCGCTGCTTCGATGAGCCGTTTGACGAACGCATCGTGAACCGCATCAAGTACGATCACGCGACTGCAAGCTGAACACTTTTGTCCCTGATAGCCAAACGCGCTCTTCACGGTTCCAAGCACAGCCTCATCCAAATCCGCATCCGCATCGACGATGATCGCGTTCTTCCCGCCCATCTCGGCAATAACTTTCTTCACGTAGCCAATGCCCTTGGCCGAAATTTCGGCCGCACGCTGGTTGATGTGCAGACCGACTTCGCGAGATCCCGTGAAGACGATCAACGCGACATCAGGATGCTCAACTAACGCCGCTCCTGCTACTTCGCCCTTGCCAGACAGATAGCTCACGACGCCGTTGGGCACTCCGGCTTCTTGCAGCATCGCTATTAGTTGGGCTGCGATGACGGGTGATTGTTGCGCGGGCTTCATGATCACAGTATTGCCCGTTGCCAATGCCGCAGTCGTCATGCCTGTCAGAATTGCCAACGGGAAGTTCCAGGGGGCGATAACGGCTGTGACTCCGCGCGGCAGATACTCGAAGCGGTTTTCTTCGCCCGGCACATCCAACCCGCCCGGTTGCTCTAACGCGATCGCTCCGCTGGCATAATACTCGCAGAAGTCGATCGCCTCACACACATCGTTCGTGGATTCACGCCAACCCTTGCCGCACTCATAAACAGCCCATGCGGCCAGCTCGAAGAACCGATCTCGCATGATATCCGCGAGCCGCCGGATGGTCGCAGCTCGCCCTGCGGCACCCATCGCGCGCCAAGCGGGCAGCGCCTCTTGGGCTAGTCTGACTGCGTCATTGACGTGTGCCTGGTGCGCAGCCGAGACCGTGCCGACGAGGCGATCGCGGAAAGATGGATCGGCCGAAGTCATCTTCTCCGACGACGAGACCTTTTCGCCACCGATGACCAGCGGATAATCGTGGCCAAGCTTCGAGAGAACGCTCTGCAACGCCTCGCGCATCGCAAGTCGATTGTTCGCCTCGGCGAAGTCGATGGGCGGGTGGTTCTCGAAGGTCGCGTTGAGGTTGTCGGTTGCCATCGTGTTAGTCTCGAAAGGAGGTTGCTCGTTTAACCGCAAGCCGGAGGCGTGCGCTTCTTCCTCGCGCGCCGAAGCGCACGCCTCCGGCTTGCGGTTAAACGAAGAAGACGGATCGATCTCATTTGGCTCGCGCAGCAACTCATCCCGCGCGACGCCCTCAATAAACCCAGCTTGCAAGAACGATTCGTTCGATGTGTTTTCCAATAGCCGCCGCACGAGATACGCCATTCCCGGAATCAGCTCGCCGTAAGGCATGTAGATCCGAAGGCGATGACCAAGCTTGACTAGCGTGTGCTTCTCCGCATCGGCCATCCCGAACAGCATCTGCACTTCAAAGGCGTTTTTCGGCATGCCAAGATGCTCGGCGACCGCGACCCCGTGTGCCATCGACCGGATATTATGTGTACCGAGTGCTGGGCGAAGGTGTCCGTGATTCGCGAAGACATAGCGCGTGGCCCGCTCCAAGTTTGCATCCGATTGCCATTTCTGTTGGTAGACCGGAATTGGCCAGCCGTCAGCCTGTGCGTGCACCGTTTCGTAATCCCAGTATGCCCCTTTGACCAGCCGCACCCAAACCGGTTTGCCTCGCTGTTTCGACCATGCAACAAGTTGCTGCAGATCCTCGGCCGCATCGCGGAGATAGCATTGAATCACGATGCCGACATCGCCGACGTCGCGAAACTCGTCTTCCATCAGCACTTGTTTGAAGATGTGCAGCGTGAGGTCCTTTTTGTCGTACGATTCCATATCGACGTTGATAAAGGCATCGTGTTCGCGAGCCACTCGCAGCAACTGCCGTAACTTCTGTCCGGCTCGCCGCAACGAACCTTCGGGATCGATGGCGTCGAATTGCGAGTCGAGTGCCGATAGCTTGATCGACAGATTCATGCGCGGCAGTGGCCCCAGTACACCTTGATCGATGTGTGGCACTTCGTCCCATGAGTTGACTCGCGGCGCGACGCCTTTGATGAGGTCAACGTAAGCTTGAAAGAACCGCTCAGCTTCGACGCCGCTCGTGACTGCCTCGCCGAGAATGTCGAGCGTGAAGCCACGTTTCTCTCGCCGAGCCCGCTTGGCCGCGTCAAGGACTTCACCAACGTTCGTCCCCGCGATGAATCGTCGGGCCAGATCCATCGCGCTCAGCTTCGCCAGCCGGGCGACGGCGGCTCGCGTAAAAGAGGTCTTCCGCCCGATGCCCAGCGCTGCACGAACAGGTGCCGGCAAGTGGGCTTTCACTTCCTGAAGATACTCGTTCAAGTGAGTGATAACCGCCTCGGACGTCTCCAACATTGGTAGCACATCGACGAAGCGGAACAACTGCACCTTGAGCGACTCGTCTCGCATCGCCCAATCCATGAGGCGATCGTCCCACCAACGCCGTTGCAATAAGGTGGGAAGGTCTTCGTTTGCGTGGTCGAACAGGAAATGCCCGATTTCCTTCGTACGAGCTTCGACCGTAGCGAGATCGCTCGCCGGTAGATCATTAACGCCATTCCATTCGGCGATTGTCATGTCTGCCTCAACAATGTAGCCCTCACGCTCCGCGTGAGGCTGGCGGTGCGGCGAGCGACGCTAACCTGAGTCGAAGCTTTGGACGTCGCAACGTCGTTCCCAGCGCCGCTTTCATCACACGGAGTGTGATGGCTACTTTGAACGATCGTCATGTCTGCCTCAACGAACGAGAGGGAACGCTAGTCGTAAGTTCAGGCAGTGGCCGCGGCTTCCGGTCCTCGGCGAGCCACCGTTCTCGAATGTGAGTTTGTGCGTCCTTTCGGCCCGTCTGCATCGCTCGCCGCATCGCCGCCTCGGTTTCGCGATCGACCTCGGCACACAATTCAACTTGGCCTGATTGCTTCGCAGCGACACAACGACCGTCCTGCAAGATTAGATAGTTTTTCTGATTCGCTGTGACTCGTTGCCCTGGCAGAATAATGCCTGCCAGATTCAGCGGATCGGCAGCGCATAAAACGATCCAGGCATTGTCTGTTTCTGTCTCGCGGCTCTTCTCGGCGGTCAGCAGGAGGTACAGCGACTCCGGTGTCGTTACCAAGACGTGCGGCGGCTGACGCAGCATCTTCCGACGCGAGGAACTCGGTGTGTCTCCCGTACGAACGGCTGTGCGGATTGGTGGTGGATCGTAACCACTATCGGCGGCAAGCTGGCGAATCTCCGCGAGCGGAGTTTGCAGATTCCGGTCGATGTCGTTGCTGAGAGCTTTGAGAGGAGAGACGTAGACGACGCGAGTGCCTTGTTCGAGCTTGCCATCGAGCCAGTCTCGCCACAGCCGATCCAAGCAAACAAGAAACGCTGCGAGCGTCTTACCGGAGCCTGTTGGGGCAGCGATCAGCGTGTGGTTGCCGGCTGCTATTTGAGGCCAACCGAGCGTTTGAGGCTTCGTCGGCTCTCCGAAGCGATCGGTGAACCACTGTTGGATCAGAGGATGGAAGACTTCGAGAGGCATACATCTATTCTAGCGAAGCACAGCAACGTGACTATCTGTTGTCAAGCGTTGCAACCCAAACCGAGTTAAACGATCATAGCGCAAAGGCGATGGACCGCACGAATTGAGGAGAGAGCACGAATAGTCGATCCGATTCGTGCTCTTTCCTTAATTCGTGCGGGGCCATTACACCGTTGTCGTTCGAGCACATTCCAACAGAAAAGCCACCAGTATCGCGATGAAACAACTCCTGGTTATCCTAGTTGCTGCCGTCTTTTCCTGCCCTTTGCTCGCGGACGAATTTGACGAGGTTCGAGCCAAGATCAAGACGATCTTGCTCGAAGAAAACGTCCCGTCGCTGGCGGTCGCCGTGGCGAAAGATAGGAACGTGATTTGGGAAGAAGGCTTCGGGTGGGCTGATCGCGAGAGCCATGTCAAGGCCACCGAACACACGATGTACTCGCTGGCGTCGATCTCGAAGCCGATCACAGCGACAGGTTTGATGGTTCTGGTCGAACGTGGCGAAGTCGATCTGGATCGCCGCGCGAATGCGTTCCTTAGAGATGAGAAGTTAACCTCGCCGTTCGGACCGACACGGGAAGCGACCGTTCGGAGACTGGCGAATCACTCGTCGGGTCTCCCGCTGCACTACCAGTTCTTTTATGAAGACGAACCTTACTCGCGGCCCGCGATGAACGAATCGATCCGCCGGTATGGTGTGCTGGTACGACCGCCCGGCGAACGGTTTCAATACGCGAACTTTGGATATGGCGTGCTCGATCACATCATCAGTTTGAAGTCGGGAACAAGCTATTCCGAGTTCATGCGTCGCGAAGTGTTTCTGCCGCTCGGCATGAACCACACGTCGATCGATATCGCTCCCGGCTTAGAAAAGCATGCAGCCGTTCGATACGCGTCGGACCAGACGCCTCTGCCGTTCTACGACTTCGATCATCCCGGCGCCTCAGCGGTTTTCGCGAGCGCGCACGATCTTGTTCGCTTCGGTATGTTTCATCTGAAGCAACGCGGTAGCAACCAACGAGCGATCATCAGTGACGAATCGATTGACGAAATGCAGAAGCTGACCGCAGATGCTGGCAACGGAAGGCACTACGGCGTCGGCTGGTTCATCGCCCCCGACGAGCACGGTTACAAGACGGTCAGCCACACCGGTGGGATGGGTGGAGTCCGCACCAGACTTTGCTTGGTGCCGAGTGAGGCAATCGCCGTGACTGTGCTGTGCAACACGAGTTCGAGTGCGCCACTGCGAATGACTCGCGAAATCCTTGCCGCGATGTTGCCGAAGTACGGCGAGGATTTGCGAAAAGAGCCAGAGCACAATCCGGCCGTGGCTGGGCGGGGGCACGGTCCTCCGGAATTGGTTGGTTACTGGCAAGGAAGCATCTCGACCTATGAAGGCGAGCGCCGGTTGGAGATGTGGGCGAAGCCTGACGGTGACGTACACATGCAGATGGACGGGGAACTTCGAATGCTGCTGAACAACTCGCGGCTGAGTGACGGGCGATTCACGGGTGTGTTCTCCGGAAGCATCGGCACGGGCGACGCTGATCGCCGCCCGCACCGACTCCACCTGGATACGAATCTTCGCGGTGAGACAATCAACGGATCGTTGGCCGCGATCTCGCTGCCGGCGCGCAAGGCCGGGAATGCGTTGAGCCACTTCGTCGAACTCAAGCGGATTGATGCGAGTCCGACAGCGAGGTCGCTGTTCAACGGCCGCGATTTGAACGGTTGGCGTGTGATCGACAAGTACGATTTTGTGCGGCACGGCAAGGTCATCGTCGAAGACAGTACGATCGTTCTTAACGCGGGGACTCCGGCGACCGGCATCTCGACGACTCGCGCGTTCCCGCGCGTCGATTACGAAGTCTCGCTCGAAGCGAAGCGGATCGAGGGGAGCGACTTCTTTTGTGGGATGACGTTCCCGGTGAAAGATGATTATCTCTCGTTAGTGATCGGCGGCTGGGGTGGCGGCGTGACAGGGATCTCCAACCTTGACAACATGGCCGCGGTCGAGAACGACACTACGAACTTTCAAGAGTTCGAGCAGGGTCGTTGGTACAAGATCCGGTTGCGAGTGACGAAGGAGAAGGTGGAGGCCTGGATCGACGACGCGCAAATCGTTGATGTTGAGCTGAAAGAGCGTAAACTCTCGATCTGGTGGGAGCAGGAACCCGTACGCCCCTTTGGAATCGCAAGTTGGCACACGAAAGCAGCACTCCGGAAGATCCGGCTGAAGATACTGTAGAATTCGCCACCGACCGCTGGCAATTCAGTATCACCGACATGTTGCTTGTCACGACCGTGGTCGCGCTGGCAGTCATCTCGGTCCGCTCGTTTGAGCAGCCTATCTTCAGTGGTATGCTGAACACTTGCATCTTGATCGTTGCGATCGGTCTCTTACAGCAAAGTCGGCTGATTTGGCGGGCGTTAGGTAGTGCAACGTCTGTCTCAGGCCGCGCGAGCACAACTTGCAATTCGCGGCGGTTTGGCGAGTGCTCGTCGCTTTGCAGCTTCTTGGCGGGCTGGTGGTCGCTACGATCGGCTTCCAGCACATCATCGACACGGACCTGTTCTACGGCAAGCAACTGTTTTCAGGAGTCGCGTTCGCCGCGGATGCGTGGTTCTTCATCTTGCTGTTGATCGGAATGAGAACCGCGCCACATTGCGCGATTGTACGCTCGCCGTCGAGGCGGCTTCTCGATTGGGGTGGATGGGTTGCGGGAATCGTGCTGGCTGTCCTCGCATTGCATTGTTGCGCCCTTATCCCGTCCCTCGTGCATAGCGCAATCAACGGCGTCGAAGTCTCAATTCCCTATCGTATATCCAGCGGAATCATCTACGAGATGGATGTCGTTGGAAAGCAAACAGCGCTTACAGTGCTGTAGCGGTTGGCGATAGGAGGGTTGCTCTTGGCGATGTTGGCAGTTGCCATGTTACGATTGTCAACCAAGCCGGCGATTTCACGGCGACTTCGTTGGTTCTCGGTCTGTGCAACAATCACACTTCTGCTAGTGCTGGTCGCCGCCAGTGGTTGGATTCGGCTGGTCGAGTTCTATCGACTTTCACCGCACCTTGCGACGAATCAACTGGAGTTGTCACTCGGATTCTGGATCGCGGGCGGTGGGCTCGTTCTGCTTACCGCATGCTGTATCAGTTACCGTCTGGTCAGCAGTCATCCCCACAACCCGGTCTCACTTGTTTGGCGAAAGCACCGCTGTTTGCACGAGAATCGGCTCGTCTTCGGTGTGCTTGTGATCTGCGCTATCGATGGGATGTTCAGCACAGGGCACGACATTGGTGACTGGAAGTAGTGGATCGAGTTATTCAGTTTCGCTTGGTTGTTCGAGCTGCTCCAAGAACCGACGGCGTATTCGGTGATTGTTACGCTGATCGTCTCGCTCGTGGGTCTTATCGGCTATCGAAGGCGTGCAGGCGAACAAGCGCTGAGCGAAACAAAAGAGATATCGATGCAGTCCTTCGCCTGTCTTCTGTTGTGGCTGGGATCTTGTTAGTCGCCATCGCTGATCTCACATTGTGGGCAAGCTTCGCCTACTGGCTTGTGGGATTCTAGCGCGCTGCCATGGACTAGCGTCGTTTTTTGGCTGTGGTAGCCTATCAGCGTTGATCTGATAACAGACCACGAGAGAAGGAACACCGATGCGTATTGCCGCCGTTCAAATGGATGTTTGTCTAGGTGATCCGCAGGAGAACTTGCGCGTTATTCAACAGAGGTTGGAAGAAGCGGCAGAGGCAGGAGCAAAGTTGACGATCTTCCCGGAGTGCGCGCTGACGGGTTACTGCTTCGATAGTCGTGAAGAAGTGTTGCCGTTTGCCGAGTCGGTCCCGGGGCCGAGTTGTGAGCGACTGGCGGAGACCTGCAAGCGGCTGGATGTGTTTGCGGTCATGGGGATGTTGGAAGCGGCGGGCGACAAGCTGTTCAATGCGTGTGTGCTTGTCGGCCCGGAGGGTGTTGTCGCGAATTACCGCAAGATTCACTTGCCGTTTCTTGGCATTGACCGTTTCACTGATCCAGGTGATCAACCGTTTGCCGTGCATGATGCCGGTGGCGTTCGGATTGGCATGAACATCTGCTACGATAGCTCGTTTCCCGAATCGGCCCGCGTGATGGCCTTGCAAGGTGCCGACTTAATCGCGCTGCCGACGAACTTTCCACCGGGCGGCGAGTGTACCGCCGAGCATGTGATTAATACACGGGCGATGGAGAACAACGTCTATTACGCGTGTGTGAACCGCGTTGGAACCGAACGTGGCTTCAGCTTCATCGGTATGAGTAAGATCTGCGATCCAAGCGGCCGCGCCCTCGATGAGGCTCCACATACAGACGAGGCGATCCTTTACGCCGACATCGACGTCGAACGTGCACGCACCAAGAGAATCGTGCGCGTCCCAGATAAGCACATCATCGACCGCTTCGCAGACCGTCGCCCGGAGATGTATGGTCGCGTGTGCAAGGAATGAGAGAGAGTCGGCGTCGGAGGAGCGGAGCTTACGAGATCGGCAACAGACGGGGACGGGCGATTCGCATCCCAAAGACGCGGCCGTAACGCTGCTCAATAGCTGCGAAGTCGAGCCGCAGGAACTCGAACAACTCCTCGGGCGGCTGAAGCTTCAGCCAACGATCGGCTAGCACTGCCATGTGAGCGTCATATTCGGATTGCGAGTGTGAGTGTGCATAGCAACGGCCGGAATGCCGCCGAAGATCGCCGTTGAATTCAGGGCTGATATGCCAAAGTTCGTGGAAGATGGTGATCAGCTTCTCACGGAAGTCCAGGTTCGTGAATCGCGGTAGGTAGACCGTGTAGATATAAAGCATCTCTCGGCCGTCGTTGTCAAAGACACGCTGCACGCGCATCGGCCTACCGCGGTACTCTCCAGTCAACGAACCGTCTTCGAATCGCAACGGAGTGAGAGAAGCTTGCATGCCGTGCATCACGGCTTTGCGAGTCTGAGCGAAGGCGAAGCCAATCCGATTGACGTCGATGTGCGCCAGCTCTGGTACATGCTGCGAAATGTCTGCGCAGATCGCTCGAACGCGATCGGTGATATTGAAGCCTTTTGGGACATGTCCCGTGCGTTGCTTCAGGTCGCGACGTCCTTGCCGCGTCGGCATCTTGGAGAACTCCCGGTCTAGCGTGCGAGCCAGCACAGGCGGAGCCGAGGGCTAGTCTTGCGACTTCTCTTCGCTCGCATCGTCTGCGGCTGTCTCCGGCTCTGACGACTCGTCCGTCACTTCTTCTTCCGACTCTGCGGCCACTTCATCGTTCTGATCTTCAGCGTCTGCCGCCGTGTCATCACCGAACGAAGGCTTCTCGCTGCGAACGGTTTCGCGATCGCGGACGCCTACGAACTCGATGATCGCTTGAATTCCAGCATCGCCCAAACGGGGTTGAGCAACGCGAAGAATGCGAGTGTATCCGCCATCACGATCCGCGAAGCGGGGAGCAATTTCGTCGAAGAGGAGTTGGACGGCCTGCTTGTCGCCAAGCAGTTGTACGCATCGTCGCCGGGCAGCGACGGTTGGCGAAATCGCGTGGCACCACTTTTGCCACTCGTCGCTCGAACGCCACTGCTTCCATTCCGCACTTCCGCGTTCCGCATTCGTGGCGAACTGCTCGGCGTTCTCCTGATGCTTCAGAGACCGACGGGCGATCGTGATACAGCGTTCAACGAGCGGGCGGACTTCTTTCGCCTTGTGCAGCGTTGTGGTGACGCGTCCCTTCACTTTCGGAGCATTGTCATCAAGCTCGGCATCGCGTTCGGTGAGGATGAGACTGCTGGCAAGGTTCCGCAGCATCGCTCGACGGTGACTTGGGGAGCGGCCGAGTATTCGGCCTCGTCTTCGGTGTCGCATGGCTCGTGTCGTATGTGTTGATTGTGTACTTGCTCTTGGATCTAGAAGCGAGCCGGCTGTGCCGGGGGAACTCGCATTCCCAAGTGAAGTGCTAACTCGGTCAGCTTCTCCCGGACTTCAGTCAAAGTCGTGTCGCCGAAGTTGCGTACTTCCAGCAATTGGTCTTCGTTCCGTTGAACGAGGTCCCGGACGGTATTGATGTTTTCGGACTCTAAGCAATTCATCGCCCGAACCGAAAGCTGCAACTCAGCGAGGCTGAGATTCAGTTTTGACTCCAATGCCGCATCGGTTCCCGTGTTGGCTCCGACGCTGGGCGCGGAGAAGACCTTCGGACCAAGTTCGACATACTGAACGAACGGGTTGAGGTGCTTGCGAAGAATCTTGGCTGCTTCCACGAGTGCCATCTCGGGATGCACCGAACCGTTGGTCCAGATCTCAACAATCAGCTTGTCGTAGTTGGTCTTCTGGCCAACACGAGTCTCCTCGACTTCATAGCGAACGCGAGTTACTGGGCTGAACACCGCGTCGATCGGAATGATTCCGATTTCGTGTTCGCCAACACTGTGCTCGGTAGCCGGTACATACCCGCGACCGTTTTCAATCACCATTTCCATCATGAATGGAACGTCTTGAGTCAGAGTCGCTAGGAGGTGATCCTTATTGATGACTTCAACGTCGGCATCGGTTTGCACATCGGCACCGGTAATGATGCCAGCCTCCGTCTTCTCGACGGTAATCACACGAGTCGATTCGCTATGATTCTTTACAACTAACGCCTTCACATTTAGCACTAGATCCGTAACGTCCTCCATCACACCCTCGATCGTGGAGAACTCATGCTGCGCGCCGCGGATCTTGATCTGAGTCACTGCACTACCTTCCAAGCTGGAAAGCAGGATACGACGCAGGCTATTGCCGACCGTGACCCCAAAGCCACGCTCGAAAGGCTCGGCAGTGAACTTGCCGTAAGTTGATGAAAGAGAATCCTTCTCGCAAACCACCACACTCGGTAGTTCCAGGCCACGCCATCGAATATGCATCATATGCCTCCGTAGGAATCCCGTTGAATGAAACCAACAGGTCGCTTGCAGATCCTAGTTAAGAACGCGTTAGACTCGTCGCTTCTTGCGAGGGCGACATCCGTTGTGAGGGATCGGCGTGCAATCTTCGATCAGCTTCACATTCAGTCCCGCCGACTGCAATGCGGTGATCGCGTTTTCGCGACCCGAGCCAGGTCCTTTGACACGTACTTCAACTTCTTTAACGCCAAATTTCATCGCTTTTTCCGCGGCTTGCTGGGCAGCACATTGACCCGCGAAAGGAGTACTCTTGCGACTCCCTTTGAAGCCGGACGTTCCTGCGCTCGCCCAACACAACGTGTCACCTTTTGTGTCGGTAATCGTCACCGTCGTATTGTTGAAAGTTGCCTTCACATGGGCGACTCCAACGGTCACGTTGCGACGTACTCGTCTCTTCTTCGTCTTAGCCACCTGGAGCAACTCCTATTCGTTCATGTATCCCGGGTGCGGCAACCATTAGATCTGACTAACGTAGATCCTTGACGCCCTTCTTACCGGCGACTGTTTTCTTTGGTCCCTTGCGAGTCCGAGCATTGGTGCGAGTGCGTTGACCACGCACTGGAAGTCCGATCCGGTGACGGACACCGCGATAGCACTTCACGTCGCGTAGTCGCGTGATGTTCTGTTGCAACTGCCGACGCAAAGGGCCCTCGACGACGTAGTCCCGCTCGAGCAACGCCGCCAAGCGGCCTAACTCGTCGTCGGCCAGATCACGAGCTCGCGTTTTCGGATCGATGCCAGCTTTGTGGCACAAGTCACGGGACGTTTGCTCTCCAACGCCGAACAGGTACGTCAGCGAGACGACAGTCGCTTTATCATTGGGAATATCAACACCAAGCAAACGAGGCATCTATCGGGTGCTCCTCACGACTAACCTAGGCAGATGGATACGGGACTCTAGGACTAGCCTTGTCGTTGTTTGTGACGCGGGTTTGAGCAGATAACAAAGACGCGGCCTTTGCGACGCACTACCTTGCAGTTCTCACACATCCGCTTAACGCTGGTACGAACTTTCATCTCGGTCGTTCCCGTTCGGGTCGAGTAAAGCGAGCCAGTATAAGCCTTTTTCGTTCTAGTCCACAAGGGCCAGTCGATACAGATTCTCGTCTGCAATACCCTTATCGGCTCACGACTTAGTAGTTTTGGGCCTGCAACGCACAGGTCTTAATCACTTCAAATACTTCATCAGGGCTACCAGAACCGTCAAGCGACTGCAGCACGCCCGCTTGTTGGTAGTAGTTGACTAGCGGGTGGGTCTGCTCCGTGTAGACTTGCATCCGGTGCTTGATGGTCTCTGGAGTGTCGTCCGCTCTACCTTCCGCCTTGGCTCGCTGGAGCATTCGATCGGTCGCGAGCTGCTCGGGCACAACAAGTTCCATCGCTAAGCCGACTCGGTCACCACGCTCCACCAGCAGATTTTCGAGTAAGCCCGCCTGGTGGACCGTGCGCGGGATACCGTCAAAAATGCAACCCTGATTCGCCGAGGCGTCTTCCAATCGCTCGCGGACGAGGTCTATCACTAGTTCGTCCGGGACGAGATTCCCGTTATCAATGAGCTCGCCGACCTGCTTTCCCAAAGGGGTACCCTGGCGTTGGGCATCTCGCAAGAGTTCACCGGTGGCAATGTGTTGCGAGCCAAGCAGCTCCGCCAATCTCTTGGACTGCGTCCCTTTGCCAACGCCTGGCCTGCCAATTAGCACGACATACATCACAGCCTCGTACGCGCTTCGAAAAGCACCGCTTCGGCAGCGGCCAACCGTTGGAACAACAGACAAAGCCCTCGTGGCTAACGCTTATCCTTCCAAGAGGCCTCGATAATTACGCATGACAAGGTGACTGTCAATTTTCTGCACCAAGTCAAACGCGACGCTTACGGCGATCAGCAGCCCGGTTCCACCGTAGAAACTGGCGATCGAAAAACTGACACCCAGGGAGCCGGAAATGATCGTCGGCACAATTGCTACTAGGGCGAGGAAGCCTGCACCGACATACGTGATCCGGACCATCACCTTTTCGAGATAGTCCGCTGTCCGCTTTCCTGGGCGATAACCTGGAATGAACGTTCCGTAGTCCTTTAAGTTCTCCGCCATTTCCTTTGGGTTGAACGTGATCGCCGTCCAGAAGTAACAGAAGAAGTAAATCAGGGCTACGTAGCCGAGGTTGTAAGTGAACGACAGGCCACCGCCGAACATCCCAGCCAACTGGATGAATACATTCCGTCCTCCGTCCGACAACCAGCTTGCGCCAGCAAACGCACCGAACAGCATCGCCGGCAACATCAACAGGCTGCTGGCGAAGATAATAGGCATCACTCCAGCTTGATTGATGCGCAACGGCAAGTACTGACGCGTGCCGCCGTAGACACGTCGGCCACGGACGTGCTTCGCGCTCTGCGTAGGAATTCGTCGCTGGCCCAGAGTGATAAACACAACTCCGAATACCACCGCGACAAACAAACACGCCAGCACAATCAATGTTTCGATACCGGTCCGCGAACGGCTCAAGCCGACGAGTTCAAACTCGGCGTTCTTGATGAGTTCGAACAAAGCACTAGGCATCCGAGCGAGGATGCCGGCCATAATCAGCAAGCTAATTCCGTTGCCGATGCCGAACTCGTCGATCTGCTCGCCAAGCCACATCAGAAAGATAGTGCCACACGTCATTGTGAGCACTGCCGTCAGTTGCCAGCCGAAGTATAGACTTGTTGGGTCAGCAGGATCGCTGAGAAACGGTTCCGCGATCATGCTGACGCCACCACGTGGCTGTGTTACCGCGACCAGATAGAACCAACTCTGTATAAAGCACAAGACAACGGTCAGATACCGTGTGTACTCGTTGATCTTCTTGCGACCGGTCTCCCCCTCCTTCTTCAATTCTTCGAGTGGTTTCCAGACGCTGCCGAGCAATTGAAAAATGATCGAGGCCGAAATGTAGGGCATGATGCCCAAGCCAAAGATCGTCGCCTTCTGCAGATCGCTAGCGGCGAACACCGCAACTTTGTCGATGAAATCGCCGAAGTTTCCTCCGCTGCTCTGTGACACAGCAGCTTGATCGATGATCGGCAAAGTGATCTGGAACCCGATGCGATAGATTCCGAGTAGCATCAGCGTCAGAAAAATCTTCTGACGCAGTTCCGGAATCGTAAAGACGACGCGAAGCTTCTCCCACATGATTCGATCCGTCCCTAGTCAGTTGAGGGCTATCGCACGTCCTATGAAGCAGCCAATCACGGGAATACGGTGGGGTTGGGAGCCTAGCTGCTGGCCTGTGCTTTCTTTTGCTTCTTCTTCTCTTCTACCGGCGTCCTGCCAGCGAGGATCACAATTTCACCGCCCACCTTCTCGATCTTCTCACGAGCCGAGGTGCTGAATCGATGCGCCGAAACCTTCAGCTTCTTAGTCAACTCACCGTCACCGAGGATTTTTAGAATATCGTACCGGCTCTTGGCAAGAGACTTTTCTTGGAGCGTCTCCGGCGTGACATCATCGCCAGCACTGAAAGCATTCTCCAAATCCGAGACATTCACAACCGACACGGTCAGGGCGAATTTATTGTTGAAGCCTCGCTTGGGGATCCGCCGGACAAGCGGCATGCGCCCGCCTTCGAAGATTGGCAGAAGCGAGTGGCCGGCGCGCGAGCCTTGACCCTTGTGACCACGCCCGGACGTTTTGCCATGACCAGAACCTGGGCCGCGACCGATGCGTTTCCGCTTCTTGTTCTTGCTGATGCCGCGGTTGACGTCATTCAGTCTCATGACAAGGACACTCCTCGCAGCCGTTCGACATCTTGCTGCGTTCGTAATTTACTCAGCGCATCGAAGGTTGCCTTCACCAAAGTAATTGGATTATTCGTCCCGATGCTCTTGGTCAGAATGTTCTTGATGCCTGCTGCCTCGCAGACGGCTCGCACGGCTGCGCCAGCGATGACGCCGGTACCCGGGCCAGCCGGCACCAGAATTACTCGGCCGGCACCGAAGCGACCGTTAATGGTGTGCGGGATCGTACCGTCTACGACCGACACCTCGATTTGCTCGCGCGAAGCTTGCTTGGTTGCCTTCTCGACACTCGGCGGAACTTCATTGGCTTTTCCATAGCCCCATCCGACTTTGCCGTTGCCATTGCCGACAACCACCATGGCCGCAAAGCTGAATCGACGTCCGCCTTTCACGACGGCGGCACATCGACGGATCTTGATCGTTCGTTCGATATCTCCGCTCTGTGTAATATCTGCTGTTGCCACGACTTGGAACTCCGCTGAATGTGCTGTTGTTAGAGCGTGAGGCCTGCTTCGCGAGCGGCATCGGCCAGGGCCGCGATCCTCCCGTGGTACTTACCATGTCCGCGGTCCAATCGAACACCTTTGATACCGGCAGCCAAGGCTCGCTCGGCAATCGCCTTGCCGATTGCGGTTGCTGCGTCCTTGTTTCCGCCATAGGAGATGGACTCTCGCAAGCCCTTATCTCGCGTGCTGACGGAAACTAAGGTTTTCCTCCCGAAATCATCGATCAACTGGCAGCCAATATGCTTGGCCGTCCGCGAAATCGACATGCGCGGGCATTCCGCGTCGCCGCGCAATTTCTTGCGAACTCGAAACCGCCGACACTGCCGTTGCTTTGAAATGAACTTGTTCTTGTCCACGACTCCACCTTGTTGTCTCGTGCGCCGTTGACCGGCACACCCTCTCGACTAGGTCGCTGCCTTACCTGGCTTGATCTTCACTTGCTCGCCTTGATAGCGAACGCCTTTGCCTTTATATGGCTCCGGCTTACGAGCCGCACGTACTTCAGCGGCGAATTGCCCTACTTTTTGCTTGTCACAACCTTTCACGACGACGTGCGTCTGATCGGGGCAGGTCACATCCAAGTCCGCGGGGATCTTCTTGTGGATTTCGTTGGCGAATCCAACCCGCAGGCTAAGCGTGTCGCCTTCGATCGATCCGATGTAACCGACACCGACGATCTCGAGCCGCTTCTCATATCCATCCTTTACGCCGACCACCATATTGTTGATCAGCGACCGGGTCAGCCCATGCAACGCGCGAGATTGCCGCTCATCGGAATCTCGCCCGACAATCACTTCTTTCGCCTCATCGTCAACGCTCACGCTGATCTCGGCGCGGTGTTCAAACTGTAGCTTTCCAAGCGGACCCTCCACCGAAATGACGCGATCTGTCAAAGAGACCTTAACACCATCAATGATCGGAACGGGTTTCTTGCCTATGCGTGACATTTGTTTCTTATCTAGTGTCTTACGTTAAGGGTTACCAAACCTCGCACAGCACTTCGCCGCCGAGGTTTCGCGAACGCGCTTCGCGGTCACTGACAACGCCGCGGCTAGTGCTTAGGATCTTGATTCCCAGACCGTTGAGGACGGGCTTCAACTCGCGAGCCTTGCTGTACACTCGGCGGCCAGGCGTACTGACACGTTGCAACTTTTGAATCACGCGTTCCCCGTTGGGGCCATACTTCAAGTCGAGCCGCAACTGATTTACCGGCTGCTCATCGACTTCCTGCCAATCCCAGATGTAGCCTTCGCGTTTGAGCACGTCGGCCAAACCGCGTTTCACTTTCGACAACGGCATGTCAACGCTGCCGCGTTCAACACGAACCGCGTTACGAATTCGCGTCAACATATCGGCAATAGGGTCGGTCATCATTTGGCTTGGGTCCCCCGCTTACCAACTTGCTTTTCGGACACCGGGGATCAGTCCTTGATCCGCGTACTTTCGGAAACAGATACGACAGATACCGAACTTGCGATAAACAGCTCGCGGTCGTCCGCACAAGTTGCATCGCCGTTCCTGCCGCGTCGAATACTTCGGCGTCCGCAGGGCTTTCGCGATTTTCGATTTACTTGCCACAACAATATCCTGTTGATTCGTAAACAGTTTCGGGTCTATGCAGCGTCTGCTTCTTCTTCCGCCTTAAATGGCATTCCGAACATCCGCAGCAGTTCGCGAGCCTCGTCGTTACTTCTGGTCGAAGTCACTAGCGTGATGTTCATTCCCTGAACCTTCGTGAACTTGTCGGGGTTCAACTCGGGGAACACTAACTGCTCCGTAAGACCGAGGCTATAGTTGCCAGCTCCGTCGAACGCCGTACGGCTGATGCCGCGAAAGTCGCGTACACGCGGCAAAGCGATGGCAATCAAGCGGTCGAGGAACTCATACATGCGTTGGCGACGAAGCGTGACCTTACAGCCGATCGACATGCCTTCGCGAAGTCGAAAGCCGGCGATCGACTTGCGAGCCTTGGTGATGATCGGTTTTTGTCCGGTGATCTGCGTTAGAGCATCGACAGCGCTCTCAAGGTTCTTCTTGTCTTGAGACGCATCGCCAACGCCCATGTTCACCGCGATCTTCTGCAGCCGCGGCAACGCCAGGCGGTTGGTGCGCCCTAGCGACTCTTGCAGAGCTGGCAGGATCTCGGTTTGGTATTTTTCTTGAAGTCGCGGGACCATCGTTCGTGCCTTAGCAGATCAATACTTTTCTCGTTAACTGGATGCGTACGTCGCCTTGGGCGGCGCCAATTGGCCAAGGCCGGCGCTACAACTACGACAAAATCGTTCCTTGGTTCCGTCTTTCTGATAGCGAGCGCCGGTTCGCGTTGGCTTGCCACATCCTGAGCAAATCAACTGCACATTCGAGAGAGGAATCGGCATTTCTTTGGATAGCCGGCCGCCTTGCGGGTTTTTCTGACTCCGCCGGACGTGCTTGTAGACCTTACGGACTCCCTCAACCACGACCGAACCTGTGTTTCGGTCCACGCTTAGCACGCGCCCCGTTTCGCCTCGATCGTCGCCGGTGATCACCTTTACGGTGTCGTCAACTTTGATATGCATATTACACGACCTCGCTGGCGAGGCTGACAATCTTCATGAAATTCTGTTCACGCAACTCGCGAGCAACTGCACCAAAAATACGAGTGCCGCGAGGATTGCTATCGGGGTCGAGAAGCACCACCGCATTGCTGTCAAACCGGATATAGCTCCCGTCCGCGCGACGCGATGGTTGCTTGCAACGAACAATGACAGCCTTCACAACGGACTTCTTCTTCACTTCGCTTCCAGGAATCACACTCTTCACGCTGCAGACGATAATGTCGCCGAGGCCGGCGAAACGTCGGCGCGAACCGCCCAGCACCTTGATGCACTGAACTACCTTCGCACCCGTGTTATCTGCGACTGCCAGTCTAGTTTCTTGTTGAATCATCGCCGCCTATCCTTACTCACCTGCTGCTGCTGACTCACGGGCGGCCTTCATAGCCGCCACGTCCACTTCGCGACTTTTTTCGACCACCTTCACAAGCTCCCACCGCTTCGTCTTCGACCGCGGCGGACACTCGATGATCTCGACGGTATCGCCTTGCGATGAGTCGTTGTTCTCGTCGTGTACGTAGCAAATCGTCTTCTGCTTGATGTACTTTCCGTACTTGGGATGCTTGACCAGACGAGGAATCTCAACTCGACGGGTCTTATCCGTCTTGTCGCCCGTCACTACACCAACCGCTACTGTCTTTGGCATGATCGTTGTCTCTTAGCTGGCACTTTCCGCGACAGGCTGCTTGCTACGTTCTGTTTGAATTGTCTTGATTCGAGCGATCAACCGGCGGTTCTTTCGCAACTCACTAGGAGCGTCCAACCGCTCCGTCTGCGATTGCAAACGCAAGCGAAACAGCCGATCGCAGCAATCATGAAGCGTTAACGCCAGTTGCTCGTCGCTCATCTCTCGTAATTCCGTGGCCTTCATCGGACCAAACCCTCTCAAACCTACGCCGGTCGGCGTCGAATGAATCGAACACGAATAGGCATCTTATGAGCCAAACGTGCGAAACAAACCTTCGCTTGCTCTTCGGTTACACCACCTAGCTCGTACATGATCGTTCCTGGTTTGACGGTCGCCACCCAGGCTTCCGGTTCACCCTTTCCTTTACCCATACGAGTCTCCAACGGAGTTGATGTAATCGAGCGGTGCGGGAACATTCGCACGTACAGTCGGCCTTCGCCGCGAATGTACTGCTGCGCAGCCACACGACCGGCTTCAATCGTCTGAGCCTTAACCCAGCCGCCTTGCAGTGCTTGCAGGCCAAAGTCGCCAAAGACGACCTTGTTGCCGCGCGTCGCACTACCTTTTATACGACCTCTTTGGCTTTTTCGGTGCTTGACCCTCTTCGGCATCAGCGCCATCGGAGACTCCTTCGTACATACCTTGATTCACCCAGACCTGGATACCGATATGACCTTGCGCTGTCATGGCCTCATGGAAGCCATAGTCGATCTTGGCTCGCAAAGTACTAAGCGGAATTGATCCGGAGAGTTGTTTTTCCACGCGTGCCATTTCGGCACCACCCAACCGACCCGCGAGGCGAATCTTGATTCCCTTCGCGCCCGCATCCATCGTTTGTTCCATCGCTCGCTTCAGCGTTCGGCGGAAGCTCGAGCGGCGCGACAACTGCTGTCCGATATCTTCCGCAACCAACTGGGCCATCAACTCGGGACGCGAGATCTCCTCGATCTTCAGATTCACTCGACGCCCAATCAGATTCTGTAATTCTTCCTGCAGCAATTCGACTTCCTGGCCTTTCTTTCCAATGATCAAGCCGGGACGCGCCACGTGCAGGACGACTTTGACTTCATCGCGAGTTCGCTCGATCTCGATCCGATCGATGCCGGCGTTTCGATACTGCTGTTTCTTCGGATGCTTCTTAATGAAGTTGCGCACCTTCACATCTTCGACAAGCAGATTGGCGAATTCCTGCTTGGAAGCGAACCATCGACTCTTCCAGCCGATCATCACGCCCGTACGAAATCCGATAGGATTGGTTTTTTGTCCCATATCTACAGCTCGTTAATGTCTTCCAGGGCTACGTGGATATGTGAAGTTCGCTTCTTGATTAAGAACGCCATTCCGCGGGCACGAGGCCGCATTCGCTTGAACATCGGTCCGCCATCGACGCGCGCGTCAACGACGACCAGCCGATCCACGCGGATCGTTTGGCCCGGGTTCTGATCTGGATCCTGGGCATTCCCAAGAGCACTTCGCAGGACCTTTTCGAGCATCCGTGCACCGCGGTGCGGCTGGTATCGCAAGATGTCCAACGCCTCGTCAGCGAACCGCCCGCGAATCATATCCGCCAAGGGACGTACCTTGCGAGGACTGATGCGGGCGTAGCGATGTGCGGCACGAAACGACATTGTTCTGATTCCTGTTTGGTCAACCTTCGCTTAACGCTTGCCTTTTCCGCCATGACCGCGGAACGTCCGGGTCGGCGAAAACTCACCTAGCTTATGACCGACCATATCTTCCGTTACGAAGACCTTCATGTGCTGCTTGCCGTTGTGAACCATAAAGGTCATTCCAACGAACTCCGGTACGATCGTGCAAGCTCGGGCCCAGGTCTTAATAGGATCCGCACCGCCGCGCTCCTGCTGCTTTCGGACTTTGCCGTATAGCCTGACATCGACGAACGGACCTTTTTTTGTTGACCGACTCATACTTCAACTCACCAATGACCTACTTGACTCGAAGCTGACCATACCGCCGAGACCGACGTCGTCGAACGATCGACGCATTTGAGGGCTTCCGTGGCTGCCGGGTTGACCCGCCCTTGGCCGGCTTGCCGGTTGGACTGACAGGATGACGGCCGCCTTTTGTTCTGCCTTCACCACCACCGTGTGGATGATCGACCGGATTCATGGCCGTGCCGCGAACGTGAGGTCGCCGGCCGAGCCATCTCGCCCGACCTGCTTTCCCGAGTACGATTGCCATGTGATCCGCGTTACCGACTTTGCCGATCGTCGCTCGGCACGCAGCCGGAATACGGCGAATCTCACCGCTGGGGAGAGAAATCTGAGCCCAGTTAGCTTCACGAGCCACCAGCGTTGCATTCGTGCCGGCACTGCGGCACATGCGACCGCCACGACCTGGCAGCAACTCAACGCAGTGTATATCACTACCGAGCGGAATGTTCTTCAACGGCAGGCTATTGCCGACGTTGGGCGGAGACTCCGCTCCATTTTGTAATTTGTCACCGACCTTCAACCCATCCGGAGCGAGAATATACCGCTTCTCACCATCCACATAGTGCAGCAATGCAATGCGGGCAGTTCGATTCGGATCGTATTCGATCGTCGCGACCTTTGCCGGAACACCATCTTTGTTGCGGCGAAAGTCAATGACGCGATATCGCTGCTTGTGCCCGCCACCACGGTGACGCGACGTGATCTTGCCTTGGTTATTGCGACCGCCAGTCTTTCGCTTCGGCTTCAATAACGCCTTCTGCGGCTTTGCACCCGGCGTCAACTCATCGAAATCACTGACCGTCGCGCCGCGGCGCCCTGGAGATGTCGGTTTGTATTTTCTGATTCCCATGACTCAAACTCTCCGGCCTTCCGGGCAACAACCCTGGTCTAGAAGAAGTCGATTCGGTGCTCTGAATCGAGCGTCACCAAAGCCTTCTTCCAATTCTTGGTATAACCGAAGCGGAACTTGTGGCGACGCGGCTTGCCTTTACGGTTCTGTGTCCGAACCTTCTCGACCGTCACTTCAAACAACTCTTCCACGGCTCGCTTGACGTCACTCTTGGTGGCCAACGAATTCACTTCAAACGCATACTGGTTCGCGCGCGTCGCGCGATGCACGCCCTTCTCGGTAACCAGAGGTCGCAGGATCACCTGATGCGCCTCGAACTTCGCACCAGAGTCAGCGACCGTTTTTGATTTTGCGTCAGTCTTTGGCATCTTGCTTCTCTCTTCTCACACTACTCAGCCGGTGCAGCAGCACGAAAACGATCGCGAATCGCATCCAACGCCGCCTTCGTCACCACCACCGTCTTGGGATGCAGGACCGACAAAGCATTCAGCTCGGCAACAGGGGAAACACTAACACCCGTGATGTTTCTCGCACTCTTATAGACGTTGACATCGGAGTTCTCCGTCGTCACAAGAGCAGTCGCCCCAGCTAAGCCGAGCGCCTGTAATACACCAGCCATCTCTTTCGTACGAGGCTCTTCAAAGGACAACTCGTCAATAACAACGACTTGGTCATCCTGCAGTCTCGACGCAATCGCCATACGAGTCGCGGCCCGCAACGCTTTCCGCGGAAGCCGGTAGGAGTAGTCACGAGGACGTTTCGCTTTGATATGTCCGCCACCACGACGAACACCTGACCTCCGCGAGCCAGCGCGGGCGTGTCCGGTACCCTTCTGGCGGTACATCTTCTTCGTCGTGCCTGCAACCTCGGCGCGAGTCTTCGTCTTGTGCGTGCCTTGTCGCAAATTCGCCTGATACATCACAACGGCGTCGTGCAGCAATTGCTTGCTAATCCGCGGAGCCAACTCCGCCGGATCGATTTCGTATTCTCCGACCTTCGTGCCGGAACGATTATGTATGGGTAAAGTTGCCATGATTCTTCAGCGAGTAAACTAGCCAACCTTGTTCGTTGCGCGGATTTCCAACATACCACCATTCGGACCGGGCACGGCACCGCGAACCAAAAGCACGTTATTCTCGGTGTCAACTTTCACAACCTTGAGATTGCGGACGGTTACGCGGTCAGTCCCATACTGGCCCGCCATCTTCTTTCCCTTGAAGACACGACTCGGGGAAGCGCTGCAGCCGGTACCGCCAGCATGGCGATGAACCTTCTTCACACCGTGACTTGCACGCTGGCCGTGGAAGTTGTGTCGCTTCATCACGCCAGCGAAGCCGCGTCCCTTGCTAGTGCCCGTCACGTCCACCGAGGCGACATCAGCCAGAAGCTCGACAGTTAATTCTTGACCGACTTCACAACCCGTGGCTGAATCACGAAACTCGCGTACGAAACGCTTGGGCTCACAATCCGGCTTCTGGCCCGGCTCGCGATTTTGCTCCGCCAGCTTCTTGGCCCGCTTGCTGCTGAGCTTGGCGACATGCCCGCGTTCACTGCGCCGGGCGAGTCTCCGAGGCTTGTCGAGGTAACCAACTTGAATGGCATCGTAACCGTCGCGCTCAGGTGTCCGAACCTGGAGGATATGACACGGACCGGCTTCAATCACCGTTACCGGTATGACTTCGCCAGACTCATTGTAGATCTGAGTCATCCCGACCTTTCGGCCGAGCAATCCCTTAGCCATCGATTCTACCTCGTCATTACCTCGCCAGTTGGGAGACTAAGATCAAGCGTCTTAACTTACCCAGCTAACTTCCGGTTCATACGCAAATAAAGAGTACTCTTAATGACCTATTCGAAGCCTCGACTAGCGAGCCGAAGCCTTAATCTTGATGTCTACACCCGCGGGGAGACTCAGCTTGTTTAGTGATTCAATCGTCTTGGCCGTTGCCTGTACGATATCGATCAACCGCTTGTGTGTCCGAATCTCAAACTGTGACCGGGCTTTCTTATCGACAAACGGCCCAGATAGCACCGTGTATCGCTCGATGCGAGTTGGCAACGGAATCGGCCCATGAACCTCGGAATGAGTGCGTTTCGCGGTATCAACGATCTCTTGGGCACTTTGGTCCAAGATCGCGTGATCGTACGCTTCCATTCGGATGCGAATCACTTCGTGACCAGCCACACACTACTCCATTTAGATTCAAAACGACGCTCAAACGAGCGTCGTCTTACCGTATGCCGAGACCGTTTCCCAAATGGGAAACCAACGATCTTAGGGCTATGGGCGTAGATCGTCAACACGTCCGGAAGGACCGATCGCGGATTTCTTTGGATTGATGGCACCGGAATTGCGATACGGCTCTAGTGGCGGCGATATCCAAATCTTGCGAGGAAGTGGCTACTTGCAGTCAGCAAAGGAATATCAGACTTCCCTTTCCGCGTTTGGGCGAACAGCTTCCACCCGCACGGCTTGCTGCCAGATCGAGTCGGTGAGTATGATTCAAGAGAGAGGCGTCTCCTTATCATTCTCGGAACCTGGACATGGCGACACTGATCACGGACCCTCAGTTCGAGCGGGAGCTTATCGCGCAGCGTCAGGAATGGGGTGTGGACAAGTTTGACGAGGTCTGGGATGGAGTTTACGTCATGGCGCCGATGGCTAACGACGAACACCAGTTCCTGGTCAAGGAACTGACAACGGTTCTCACGATTGCAATAGATTGGGCAAACCTTGGACAAACAAGGCCCGGCGTAAACGTCAGCGACCGGCGCGAGGATTGGAAATCCAACTTCCGCATTCCCGATGTGGCAGTGTTCCTCAATGGCACGAAAGCGGAGAACTGCGGGGCCTTTTGGCTCGGTGGCCCTGATTTTGGAGTCGAGATCATCAGTCCGGGGGATCGGGCTCTGCTGAAACTACCGTTCTACGCGAGTGTTGGCACAGGAGAGATTCTGGTGATCGAGCGCGAGCCGTGGGCACTCACGTCGTACCGTTTGCATCATGGTGAAATGGTGGAAGCGGGCAAATCGACGCCGGAGAATGGGCAAGCTATTGACAGTGCCGTCGTGCCAATGAAGTGGCAACTTCTCCAGGGAGAAGAGGGCATCAACATCCAGATCACTCATCACGACGGCGTACAGCAGTGGCTGGTCAATGTCTGACGCTCACGGTCGCGGACATGCTCCCGTAGCGCGGCGTAGCCGCAAAGCGGTTTCTCCGCGATCAAAACGTTGGTTCGCGGAGCGGACCACGACTGTAAGGCGGCCAGCGTCAGATCTCATAACTCTTAGCGACCTCGGGCGGCGCAGCAGCGTATTCCAACGGCTCCATCGAACATCCGGCTCGTCCCTGGCTGAGGCTTCGCATGGCGCTCGAATACCCAAACAACTCGCTCAGTGCGACGTGAGCCTCGATCGTCGATGTGCGTCCGCGATTCTCGGTTTTGGCGATGACCGCGCGTCGCTGCTGGAGGTCGCCAACGAAGTCGCCGAGATACTCTTCCGGAGTCACGATATCGACTTTCATGATCGGCTCGAGCAGCACTTTCCCGCCGGCCTCCAAACCCTTATCGAAAGCATCATTCACCGAGATTTTGAAGGCCATTTCATTGGAATTGTCCTCTTCCGCCTCTGCGTCCAGCAGCGTGACTTTCAGCTTCATCAACGGGAACCCCTGAATCAGCCCTCCTCCATCGGCTCGCGCCTTCAGTTCGTCAATGATCACAACGACAAGCTCCTCGGGCAGCGTGCCGGGCGGACAGTGATTGAGGATCGCGACCGGAACGTGATCCGACTCCGAGGGCTCCATCCTCAGTGTCAGCTTCGCAAAGAGCTGTTGCCCCGAGATTTGTCGATGGCACTCACCGGTCACTTCGGCCGCGGCGGCCACCGTTTCGCGATAACTCACCTGCGGCTTGTGGAATTTCACGTTGAGGCTAAAGTCGCGCAGCAGCCGGTGCTTGATGATCTCCAGATGCAACTCGCCCATCCCGCTGATCAAAGTTTGCCCGGTTTCTCCGATCTTTACACGCAAGGTCGGATCCTGCCGTAGCAGCAACTCGAGCGTGTCCTCGAGTTTTTTCTTCTCAATCGTCGATTCCGGCTCGATGGCCATCGACATCACAGTTTCGGGGAATTGAATCGTTTCCAGGAGCACCGGCTCGCGCGTGTCGCAGAGCGTATCTCCGGTGATCGTATCCCGAAGCCCGATGACTCCGACAATATCGCCGGCGCTGGCCACTTCAACCTGCTGTTCCCTCTTGGTGGCGTGGATTTGCCAGAGTTGAGCCACGTTCTCTTTCTTGTCCTTGCCAGGGTTTAACGCCCGCGAGTTGGCCTTTAGCTGCCCGGAATAGACCCTTACCCATGACAAGTCGCCTGTCTTGGCTGGCAAGACCTTGAAGACCAATCCGCAGAACGGTTCGTTCGGATCGGGCTTTCGCCGAACCTTCTTATCTCTGGCTTTCTTGCCGGCATCATCGCCTTCGATCGGAGGCATGTCGGCAGGGCTTGGTAGAAAGTCGGCGACTCCATCAAGCAGCGGCTGGACTCCCATCCCGTGCAGCGCCGACCCGCAGAAGACAGGCTGAATCTGCATTTGCAGCGTGGCCTCGCGCAGCACCTTCTTCACCAGTTTGTCTGGTATGTCTTTCTCCTGAAGCGCCAAAACCATCAGTTCGTCGCTAAAGTCGTACAAGCTCTCCAGTAGCATATGTCGCCATAGATCAGCATTGTCCTGCGAGCCCTCGGGGATTTCACCGGTGATGACTTTACCGTCCTCAAAGGTCAGCAGCTTCATCGAAATCAGATCGATTACACCGCGAAACGGATTGTCGAAGTGAGCAGGCCCTTCACCGACTGGAATCTGCACGGCGAGCGGGTTTCCGTTCAATCGCGACTTGATTTCGTCGAAGACGACTTGGAAGTCCGCTCCGTCGCGATCGAGCTTATTGATAAAGGCAATTCTCGGTACACGATATCGATCGGCCTGCCGCCACACGGTTTCGCTTTGAGCCTCGACACCCTCTCTCGCACTGAACACAACGACCGCGCCGTCGAGCACCCTCAGACACCGTTCGACCTCGGCGGTGAAATCGACGTGCCCCGGCGTATCAAGCAGATTGACGTGTACGTCCCGCCAATCGAACGTCACGCATGCCGAGTAGATCGTGATGCCGCGATCCTGCTCTTCGGGGTCCGAGTCTGTTTCAGCCGTACCCTTATCGACTTCGCCGATTCGATGCTTAGCGCCACTGAGAAAGAGCATGCGCTCGGTAACAGTGGTCTTGCCGGCATCGATATGGGCGATGATGCCGATGTTTCGGATGTCTTCTAGGTTGCGTGGCATGGTTGTCGGTCAATTGGTCATTGGTCAGTAGTCATTTGGTCTGCGAATGCCTAATAACTAACTAATGACCAATGACGGCGCAGCAAAAACGCCGCCCAGATACTAGAGTCCGCGCGGCGCCGAGTTTGATTTTGTGTCTACTACCAAGCGAAATGAGCAAAGGCTTTATTGGCGTCCGCCATGCGGTGTACGTTGTCGCGGCGAGTCATCGCGGAACCTTCTCGATTGTACGCGGCAACCAACTCATCGGCCAACTTCACGGCAGTTGGGCGGCCCTTCTTTTCGCGAACCGCAATCAGTAGCCAACGAATGGCCAGCGACTGTTGCCGAGCCTTGCTCACCTGCATTGGCACCTGGTAAGCCGCACCACCGACACGCTTGGAGCGAACCTCGATATGCGGCTTGATGTTCTCCAACGCCGTGTGGAAGACGTCGATCGGCTCCTGGTCCGCGATCTTGCCCTTGATGATATCCAGCGAATCGTAGAACACCTTGTAGGCGATGGACTTCTTGCCGTCCCACATCAGGCAGTTCACGAACTTCGCCGCCAGCAGGGAGTTATGCTTGGCGTCAGGCTTGAGTTGTTTGCGGCTTGCGGTAATGCGACCCATTGCTTCTTACTTCTCTTCGAGTAGGACGGGTTTGTAACCCGACTGATACCTGCCAGACGGGTTGAAAACCCGTCCTACGCTTTATGACTTCTTCGCACCGTAACGGCTGCGAGCTTGCTTACGACCATCGACACCCAGTGTATCACGGGCACCACGGACTACCTGATAACGTACACCCGGCAGATCACGGACACGACCGCCGCGAACAAGCACAATCGAGTGTTCCTGCAAGTTGTGGCCTTCGCCAGGAATGTAAACCGTGACTTCCTTGCCGTTCGACAGTCGAACACGGGTGATCTTCCGCAGAGCCGAATTCGGCTTCTTGGGCGTCATCGTGCGGACCTGCAAGCAGACGCCTTGCTTCTGCGGGCAGCGCTCTAACACCGGTGCCTTGGTGAACTTACGTTTCTGCTTACGGTTCTTGCGAACGAGCTGATTAATCGTCGGCATAAGTGGACATCGTCCTGGGGAGGGAGTCTCGCTAACAAACTGGAATCCGTCAGGTTATCGGCTCCATCGCCCTTGTCAAGGTGGAATGGCTAGTTCTCGTTGCCCTGCGGGCCGCGTGGCTCACCATCGAAGCAACTGGTATATTCCGGCGAGTCCATCCTAAATCCTCTTCTTGCACCTCCCTGGCACAATTCCCATGCGAATCGCCTACTTTGATTGCACCAGCGGCATCAGCGGAGACATGACACTCGGAGCGTTAGCAGACACCGGTATCGATCTGACGGAAATCCAAGCCGGTATCGACTCGCTTGGTCTTCCGAGTTGCCAGTTGACCAGCGACGAAGTCAAACGGCATGGCTTTCGCGCCACCAAGATCGACGTCCAACACGAACCTGAGCACGCGCATCGCCATCTGCACCATGTCACCGATATGATCGATGGCAGCAATCTTTCGGAAGGGCAGAAAGAACTTGCCAAACGCATTTTCACACGGCTTGGCGAGGCGGAAGCCAAGGTCCACGGCAGCACGCTCCGGAAAGTCCACTTCCACGAAGTCGGAGCCGTTGATTCGATTGCTGACATTGTCGGTAGTGCAATCGGGCTAGACCTGCTGAGCGTCGATCGAATCGTCTGTTCCCCGATTCCTACAGGTTGTGGGCATATCCAGATCGCCCACGGCCGAGTCGGCGTGCCGGCTCCCGCCACAGCGGAGTTGCTCAAGGGCATCCCGATCGAAGCGTCGAGCATCGATGCCGAGCTGACGACTCCGACCGGTGCGGCCATCGTGGCGACAGTCGTTGACGAATTCGGTGTGTTGCCCGGGATGAAGATCGAGTCGATCGGATATGGAGCCGGCACGAAGGAGTTGAAGGAGCAGGCCAATGTCTTGCGGCTGATCGTTGGCGAAGCCGGTGACAATCACGATTCAGACCAGATTTGGGTGCTGGAGACGAATCTCGACGATATCATCGGCGAAGTGATCGGCCATTGCACAAATCTGCTTGCGGAAGCTGGTGCGTTGGACGTCTACACCACTAGCATACAGATGAAGAAGAACCGGCCGGGGGTCAAGCTGAGCGTCCTCTGCGACGCTGGCCTGATCAAAAAACTGGAGAAAATCGTCTTTCGCGAAACGTCCACGCTTGGTATTCGTCGCTGGCCCGTTAGTCGTCACAAGCTCGAACGACGAGCGCACGCGGTCGAAACGGAGTTTGGGAACGTGGACGGGAAGCTAGCAGTTCTAGCGGATGGCAGTACGAGTTTCTCTCCCGAATACGAGTCTTGCCGCCAAGTTGCCGAAGATAAGAAGGTGGCTTTGAAAGATGTTTACGAGTCGGCACGGCGAGCATTTGGCTCGTAGACGCGTGCTTCTGCGAACGAATCGCAAGGAACCGATCGGATGTGGCTATTGGCGAGTAACGCTTCCTGGGGAATCTTTGCTTGCGGCGTGCTTTTACTGATATTCGTCCTGATGAAGCGGTCACGCCGCTACACGCGCCGCGCACGGCGCGATGCGCGTACAGAGCACAACAGGCTTGTCGAACCAGATCGGGACAAAGCCCTGATCGACGCGCCTCGCGAGATCCTCCGTTGGCAAGTTGGGATGCATGAGACAGCGAGAGATCTGAAGGCGGAACTCGACAGCAAAATCGGCGTTCTGCAAGCGACGATTCGTATCGCCAACGAAGAAACGGAGCGGCTGGAAGCGGCTATCAACCGGGCAGAGCGGCTAGGGGTCTCGGCTTGCGGCGATACTCTGGCTGAAATCGAACGGATTGCCGACGCGAGTGTCCTCACCACGGGCGACTTGCCGGATCCGGGCACATCGGAGTTTGCGACGATTTCGCCACTGGAATCACACCGCAGTCGGATCTTTGCCCTTGCGGATGAGGGATGTGGCGCGCAGGCGATCGCGGCTTCGACCGGCCTCCCGTGTGGCGACGTCGAACTCGTACTCAGCCTGCGTGCGCCCCAGAATTAGAGTGCCGCACATCATTTTGCGCGAGACGGCCCTCCGGCGGCGACCTTCTGGTCGCGGGCGCTCCGTTCGCGTAAGCTCATTTCATGCGACAAATCTATCTGGACTACAACGCAACAACGCCGATCGCGCCGAGCGTTCAAGAGGCGATGCTGCCGTTCCTGGCCGAGCATTACGGCAATCCCTCGAGCAGCCACGCGCTCGGCCGCGCTTGCCACGAGGCGATTGAGGACGCTCGGGATCGAGTTGCCGCGGTGTTGGGAACGCATCGGGACGAGATCGTCTTCACTTCAGGTGGCACCGAGAGCAATAACCTCGCTCTGAAGGGAATCCTGATGTCGCACGCGCCGCTGGTGGATGGGCATTTGGTCATCTCAGCGATCGAGCATCCCGCCATTGCCGAACCTGCCGAGTACCTGGAGCGGCTTGGATACCGCGTCAGTGTTATTTCGTGTGACAAGCACGGCATTGTTTCTCCAGAGGCGGTCGCGTCGGTGCTGGCAGCCGATACGAAGCTAGTCAGCATTATGCACGCCAACAACGAAATCGGGACGATCCAACCCATCCGCGAGATCGCCGAGCTTTGCCGCGCGCGCGACATTCTGGTCCATACCGACGCCGCTCAAACCATCGGCAAGATCCGCACGTTCGTGGAAGAGATGGGAGTGGACATGCTCAGCATCGCCGGCCATAAGGTTTACGGGCCGAAAGGCGTCGGCGCGCTTTACGTGCGGCAGGGTGTGCCGCTTCAACCGGTCACGCACGGCGCGGCGCACGAAGGTGGTTTGCGCCCAGGCACCGAGAACACTCCGTATATCGTTGCCCTCGGGCAGGCCTGCTTCCTGGCCGGGAAAGCTCTTGACGATGCCAGCGATAGGATGGCTCAATTGCGAGACCGGCTCTCCGGACAGCTTCGCGAAGCGATCGGTGAAGAACTAACGATCAACGGCGAGCAGGCCCCCCGGCTGCCGAATACGTTGAGCGTTAACTTCCCTCGAGTCGCCGGAGTCGACTTGCTGGCACGCTGCCCGGAGCTTTGTGCTTCGACCGGAGCTGCCTGCCATAGCGGCGGCACGACGATGTCACCAACACTTGCCGCGATCGGGCTGAGTCCAAACCGGGCGCGCGGTACGGTTCGACTCAGCGTCGGGTGGTACACTTCGGAGAACGATATCGATCGCACCACCGAGTTGCTCGTCGGTGCTTGGGAGAGCTTAATGTAGCCATCACGCTCCGCGTGATGAAAGCAGGATTATGTAGATGTTGACGTGGAGGACTGCGCTTGATCGGCGAGGCACGCTCGGAGCACCGCGCCGCTATCCTCACGCGGAGCGTGAGGGCTACATTGAACAACCATGCCAGAGACTCAACGACTATCGACGGGCGTTTCCGGCTTGGACGAGATGCTGGGTGGAGGCCTTCTGCCGGGAACGCTGACCGTCGTCGTTGGCGCGATGGGGATCGACAAGACCCAACTCGGACTCCAATTCGTCAACGCAGGGCTGACCCAAGAGCAGCGGCGCGGCGTCGTTTTTGATCTGTGTGCTCGTGGCGATTCTCAGAATCATTCCGACTACGCCCAGCGGATGTTCGACTGGTCGATGGACGTTGTGCCGTCAGATCGCCAGCCCGAGCTCATCGACTTCTTCCAGCGAGATGCTCACGGCGACTATCTGCATGTCTTCGACTATCACGGCCGTCGCGTCACGAAACGCGATTTGGACTGGGATGAATGGCGAGCCTGGCAGGCGCAGCTAAACGCGAAACTGCGCAGCTCGGTCGCTTTTCTCTACGGCAATTTCATCCGAGGCACTCGCCGCGTGGTCGTGGACGGTGTCGAACCAACCAACCGACCGGCCGAACGAATCGATTCAGTTGAACTTGTTCGAATACGTCTACCATCAGGTACTGCGGAAGGATCCCGAGTGGGTCGCCCGCGATCTGTTCCGCGAAGCCTACCGGAAGAACGCCGAGTCGGCTGCCGCGGCCCGTTACGATGAAACGGCGTTGAGCTGCCTGCTGTTGCTCTGCACTCTAGACGATTATGCGGCGAGGGAAATCAGATCGTGGAAGAGTTTCCACAATTTGCGATGGTTGGGTCCGTGAGGCAGAGCGGCG
>PBSM01000284.1 GCA_002726245.1 Planctomycetaceae bacterium
CGCTAGATCGTCGTCCCAAACTCATCGCAACGCCTCCATTCGTGTTGCCACAAGAATAGCGCGATTGCAGAGAAAATCAACAGGCTGCTATGCCCCACTCCGCGATTCGATGGAACGCAACACCGGGCGACGCTTCCTGCCAAACGAGCAAACAGGCGTTGGCAAGCGTGTTGTGAACTAGCGCAGATGGACCTCGCTCTCGCGGAGTTCTCGTTTATTCGGTCGGCCCTTAGACCTCCTCCCAAACGACCGCATCGCAACGCGACATGCACGCTTGCCGCAGTATTCTCAGCGTGTATTCTTGGGGTTGTGGTGCCCCCTTCAAACACTCATCGTTCGCGCGGCAAGCATGTTTGTTTACTCACGCTCGGCTTCATCCTTCTCCGGTAGCGGCTTTGCGATTGTTTGCCTAGCGGTGTTCATCATCACAGTCAAGTTCCTACACGCGCAATCGTCACCAGCGCGAGATGCGTACATGCAAGGGCTAGCCCACTTGGAGGCTTCCGAATTAGACGAAGCGATCGAATCGCTCTCGTTGGCGATCAAGCCCCAAACTTCAAAGAGGCTTACGGTCACGTGCACTAGCCTACGAACGGCGCGCAGCCGGACTACCGGATCGGGCAAAACGAGACGTCGCACTTCTGCGGTCGATCGAAGACCGTCAACAGACGCGGCAGATCGTTGCCGACGAGGAGTTGGCAGGAGGGTTTGCGCCGATTGCCCGTCGCGTTTCCATCGTACTATTTGTGTACTTGGGAAGCTGGATCATCTCAGCGGTGTTGATATCCGCCAAACGCATTTCCTCCATCGATGTTGGGCACGTGCTGATGCTTGGGCCTATCGCGGTCGTTTGGCTACTCTTTGCTTCGTCGGACGAAGATCCGACCGGCAACGACGATCACTCTCGCGAAGTGGCACTCAGGAGGCGGCTTGAGGGAGGAGAAGAGCCGGTCGTTGACACGCAAGCGACTGTGCTCTGCCGCCATTGCGGTCGGGAGATCTCGGCTCATACGGTTGTGTGCCCGCGTTGCGACAGTCGCGTCTCGCGATAACTCAACCGATGCGATGCCCTACAGATACATCCCCACGAAGCCACCCGCGTCGTCACTGGCGGCTTGCAGCTTCTCGATCCGCTGCTTGGCGGCTTCGAGATCACCGGCCTCGATGTACCGGTCGAATTCGGTCACGACGGAGTGATTGACCGTGCCGGCGAACCACTCGACGATCGGCTCCGTCAGCCAATCGCAGGTTTCGCGAATGAGTTCGACTTGCAGGTCCGCGCGATCTGTCTTTTGGTCGGTGCCGTCGGTGAGTACCACGCCTTCGAATTTGAACTCAAGAAGGCCGACATTCGGATCGTTCAAGAGATGATACACGCACTTAGCTTTGTACAGATAGTAAGTGTTGTGCGCGCCATGCTTGTCGATCCCGTGCTTGATCCGCTCGCAAAGGGCTTGATACTTCGGCGAAGCATCGATCGGCACATCCAAACGGCCGATCGTGCGGAGCGGCAGGCAATCAAACGAGAGATCGACCCAATGGTTCATAGACGCGGTGGGACTCATGGAGCGACGATCGCCGTTTGTTCAGGTTGTGGCTGCTGTTCGTTTTGAGCCACGTTTGGCCCGGCGTCGGTCTTGGACTGCTCTAAACCAACAAGCAACCATCCGTTTTCAACCTGTGCGTGACGAGCCTTCAGCTTGCCCGCCTTTTCCCAGTCACCCGGCAATACGAAGCCGTCGTTCTCTTCTTTCGGCAGCTTATCCGTCAGCATTGCACCGAGCTTCTTCGTTAGCAGACTCTTCGCACTCGTATGCACGAGACCATACTTCGTAAGTAGCTTCCCGCCTGGAGCGACAAAGTCAATGTTCAGGTCGCCCTTGGCAACTAACTGCAAGCCACCGTTCGGTGTCGTCACATCGTATTCCCGAGAGATTTGGATCTCCGGATTGAAACGACGGTCATTCTCATCAACTGTGGACAGATTGACTCTGTCGTATTCTGCTCCCCGATGCAACGTCTGGCATCGCACCGTCACCTGCACGCCGCCGTTGGCGAATTCAACCGCGATCGGTTGTGACCTGGCGAAGGTGATCGCCCAGGGCTCGCTGTCATCTTTAAGCTGCAAGTCTTCGGGGACTTCTCGCTCCGCTTCCTCGTACAACTCGACGATCCGTTCGTCCGTCAACTTGACTCCGCCCAGAATCGACTCAGAAAGATTCGCGACGACAGATTGGTGAGCGCGGGCCTTTAGGTCATATTCGCCCTCGAAAGCCGGCGCCGGACCCGGAGCCGCAATCTGAAAACGGGTCGCGTGCAGCAGACTGATCACAAGATGTTCGGCCGTCGTGCTGAAGTTCAGCGAGGGAAGACCCTCGCGACGAATCAGTGGGCTCCGAACTTTGGTGTCTAGATTCTCGTTCGACTCGGCAATTATCTCGGCTGCGCTAGCATCCACTTCGCCCGCGATCCGCCCGGCCGCTCGTCCCGACGCAATGCGCTCGGCTTGGCCTTTCTTGCTGAGGGCCTGCTTCCAGGCAATCTTGCGGACGATGCTGAGTTTGGCCGCGATGCAGTCGATCGTCGAACTAGTCGCCGCCGAGCCGGTCGCCGCGTCAGAGGTCATGCCATTTTCGCCAACGTAGATGCGCTTCGTCGCCGTAACATTCGTGTGGCCAGTCGTGTAGATCGTCACACCACGATTCGTACCGACGTTATTCGACACGGCCGTTCCCTGCAATGTGATGTCAAAAGCGGCTCGTTCAGGGCTCGGCACTAACTCCAATCCAATGCTCCCCTGCAACCGGGCTGTTCCGCGGATTGAAGTGCCGAGGATGACATCCTGAATGCCCTGCGTGCGGTCTACCGTATCCTCGATGCCAGCTCCAACAAGGCGTTTTGAAGCGGATACGAGTAGGTTCGCATGAGAGTGCGCACCTCGAACCGACTCGACGACCGAAGGGATCTGCTCTGCACGTTCAAACCAGCCCAAGGCCCGGCCGATCTGAATGGCATCTTCGGACGTTGGATTCTCGTTGTATTTTTCGAGCAGCGTGGCTAATTGCTCGACATGCTGATCGTACTTCGTCGCGAAGTCCTCATCTGCTGAGAACAGCACTCGGTTCATATACGTCAGCAGAGATCCGCGAACACCGGTAAACTGAGGCAGCTCAAGCCCGGTCTGATTCTCACGGTACTTCACCAGAGAACGATTGAGTACCTCCAAGCTCGGATTATCTGCCTTGGCGAGTTCAGCTTGCATGGCTCTCCACTGCAAGAACTCTTTCCATTTCTCAGCATTCTCGCTGGGGCCGCTATCAAGAAACTGTTCAAGTTGTTCGACGTTGGCGAGCAAGGTTCCTTTCGCCGCGGCGACATCGGCATCCGCGAGCGTGCGCGCGTTGCCCTTCGCAGCACGGACGCGATCGAGTAGCGATGTCCCCGCGTCCAGCTCTGAACTCCACTTCACGAGCGCTTCGCGAACAGAGACAAAACTGGCGACATCCAATCCTGGAGTGTCGCCCGAATAGATCTCCAAGATCGCGCGAACTTGAGCGGCATCGGCTTGTTCGCCTTTGGCAACCTCGGCGGCTAATGCGTCCGACTTCAAGAACCGCTTCCAAGCCTGTCCGTTATCGTCGTCGCCGGTCCAAGCACGCATGGAACTCAGCGCATCTTTCACGGCTTCGCACGGTGAAGCGGCTTCAACGTGGTGTGCGATTGCCTGCGAAAGGATGATCACCAGTGGTGTAAAATGGGCGAATCGCATCGCGCTACTCCTTTGCGTTTGGACGGTTAAAGTCTAGATGTGCCCGTCGCAAAGTAGTCATATCAAGATTCTGTTTTTTAGGCTATGCGAGATCCAGGAAATATAGATCGCTTACCACAACTGGAGAGGAAGGCGGGGTGGCGCAAGTCGCTTCTGCCAGTTTACTTTGCGGATTCGCTTATCCTGCATTTTGGTTCAGCATGCTGGTCATAGCCAGCCTGAACTGGCGGGGTTAGAATAAGCAAGATCGCTGTAACCCGACAGATGTGCACGAGATAGGCAGGACGGACTGAGATGACGAACGACTTTCTTGCGGATCGACGGCGGGCTTTGGAGGAGTCCTTTTTCGCCAAGCGAAATCAAGCCCTCCTGGAGGGGTTGAAGGTCCAGCTTAAGAAGGAGCAGCTTGCGAAAGCGTCCGGGATTTGCGAGGACGTCGTTCTGGACAGCCTCGTCGATGCGGGCTTTTCGGCCGACACGGTCGCTGCTCTGTCGCTTGCACCGCTTGTAGCCGTCGCTTGGGCGGATGGAAAGTTGGCAGATGCCGAGCGGGACGCTCTGTTGGAAGCTAGTTCCAAAGAGGGGATTTCGGAAGGCTCGACCGCTCGTGAGTTGTTCGAGAACTGGCTGCAGGAAGCGCCCGATGAGAATCTGGTATCGGCCTGGAAGGCTTTCGTCGGCGCAGCAGTCGATGGCTTCTCCGAGCCCGCAGCCGCGTTCCGCCACGACCTGATCGGACGGGCGAAGAAGGTCGCTCAAGCCGCGGGCGGGATTTTGGGGCTGGGCAGCATCTCTTCGTCGGAGCAAAAGGTGTTGGACGACTTGGAGTCGGCCTTTCCCTCATAACCGGCGTTCGCGTTGCGATCGGGCAACTCGACGTCATCTTGTTGCTTTTTGGCAACATCAGCGGTTGAAAAACCACCTCATGTTGTCAGAACGCATGCTACGTTTTCGCAAGACAACCAAAGTGCGCGGTTGCGCGCTGGTGCTTTACGTGAAGTACCGCATTGCATCCGCGGGAACTTGCGAGCGCGAAGATGGCTCCCCCAGCCAATTGCCGAATGCCGATGACCTTGATCGTTGCCTGCTTGGCCAGTCTGGCGGGCTGCGCGAATCTTCAAGTTCCGGCGATTGATCCGACTGGCACGAGAATCTTCGCGCCGACGCCTTCGTACACAACGCTGCAATCTCCTTTGGCGGTACTCCAAACGCCATCGTGCTTGCCACGTCCCGCGTTTACGGAACCTCCGGCCGTTCCGAGCTGTGCGACAACGCCATCGCTGACCGCGCCGCTTCAAAGTGTAGTCGCACAGCCTCGACCAACTTGCCAAGTCGCACGGCCTAACATTCCTGATCGTCTGGTCATGACACCCTCGAAGCTGGTCGCTCCGGTTGGCAGCGAAGTGGTACTGCTCGCGGGCTTGTGTGGCTCCGACGGATACTACTTGACCAAGCAACCTATCGAATGGCTGCTGTCTCAGGAGAGCGTTGGCAACTTTGTTGGTGTGGGCGAAGACAACTACCCCACACTGACACAGTTATTGCACAAGCCTCCAAAGAAGATGAGCAGCAACTTCGCGATCGCGCGGAGTTCGGCACAGGCCCGAGTGATCACGCGCGGTACGGACTCACAAGTGGACGACATCTGGCTGCAAAAGGGGCAAAGCTGGGTGACGCTGTCCTCGGCCAGCGAAGGGACGACTCACGTCACCGCGATGGCGGCGAATTCCGACAACTGGGAGCAACGTCGTCAGACGGCGACGATTCAGTGGGTCGATGCACAGTGGGTCTTGCCGTCTCCAGCTATTGTTCGATCAGGACAGGCTCATCTCTTATCCACAACGATCAGTCGCAGCTCGACCGGGACGCCGATACGGAATCGGATCGTCCGATACGAAGTGATCAGCGGCCCGCCCGTTCAGTTTGGCACCAACGGTTCGCAGACAGTTGACGTCTCGTCGGACGCAAACGGACGGGCAGCCGTTAACGTTCAACCGACTACACCGGATCCGGGCGTGACTCAGATCAAGATTGAAATTCTGTCGCCCTCGCTCACCGGTCTGAATGGCGATCCCGTCGTGATCGGTCACAGCACGACAACGATCACCTGGAGTGCGGCCGGTTTGAGCTTGCGGGTCCTCGGCCCGACCACAACCGCCATCGGCTCGACCGTCACGTATCAGATCGAAGTCTCTAATCCGGGTGACTTGCCGGCCGACAACGTCGTTGTTAGCGCGGAGCTACCGCCTGTGTTCAAGTTCGTTGATGGTGAGGGGCAGTTTGGGACTCGTCAGGAATGGCGGATTGACAGACTTGCTCCACGTTCGGCGCGGACACTCACACTACGAGCCCGCGCTGTGGGTCCCGGCTCCGTCTCGTTGTTCGTAACCGCGAACGGAACAGGTGTATCCGCCGAACCGTTTCGCGCGGCCACCGAAATCCAACAATCCGCGTTGAAGCTATCTGTCGATTTGGTCGATGGAGAGGCCGACAGCATCAACGTGGGAGACACGGTTAGCTACAATATCTCGGTGACGAATACGAGCAATACGCCGGTATCGAACGTCATCGTCCGTGACGTCTTTGACGCAGGCCTGTCGCATTTGGGCGGCGAACGAAGCCCAATCACGAAGTCACTCGGCAACCTCGCGCCTGGTGCTGTCCGAGAATTTGCAGTCAAGTTGGTTGTGCAACAAGCGGGGCGACTTTGTCACACCGTCGATGTCAGCGCCGACGGGGGACATACGGCCGAGTCGGAACCGAAGTGCATCACAGCAAGCCAAGCAGCACGAGAACTGACGGTCGATTTCGACGGCTCGACGGATATCACCGACCGCGAGAAGGCGAGTTACGAGGTCGTTGTTCGCAATACCGGAGAGGTTGAACTGACTGGCATCTCTATCAAAGTCACGATTGATCCCTCGCTCAACCCGACGTTCGCCTCGAAGAACCATCAGGTTCTCGACACGAATGTTCTTGCCTGGCGGGTTGTTTCCATTGAACCTGGTAAATCCGTAACTAGAACAATCGAATGCGAACCTGCTGCCTTCAAAGAGAAAGCGACAGTTACCGTCCATGTGGCCACGGATCAGGGGCTGACGAAGTCGAAGTCCGTCCATACGAAGATCCGTCCCACGGACGGTCCAGCTCCAGTCGCGCCCGAAGCCCGTCCACCTGCGGCGGATGAGCCTGCGAATCTGCAGCCGCCGGCAAACGGCTCTTTGAAGGTCGAACTCGACGATGCAACCGCCGGCGTCGCGGTTGGCCAGCCGATCGTCTACGTACTCAAGATCACCAACGATCGGCAGGGATTCGACGATGACATTCGTGTGAACCTACGTTTCTCGGAAGCTGTGTCGTTCACCGATGTCACACTAGGCGGACAGGTAATACAGAACGTAAGCGTCGAACAAGATCGCCGCAGTGCCTCGCTATTCTTCCAACAGATGCGGGCCCGGGACGAAATCATCTTGCGGATCCAGGCTCGGGCCGAGCTGGCCGGCGAAGGGATGCTCGAGGTCGATGTAACCAGCCAACAGGCTCCTCAAGGTGTCAGCGTCACTGAGGTAACACCGATTCGGGCCAACTGAATTGGGGCTGGCCTATACTGCTCGCGGATGACATTGTCGTTTTCCTAACGTGGCGTAACCGCAACCAAAGTAGGACGAACGCCCTCGTCCGTCACAAACCAAGACGGACGAGGGCGTCCATCCTACAAATGTGTCAATGCGAACCGCGAGCAGTATAGCTTCGATCGCCTGCTCTCGGCATCTGGAAGTGGCCGGGGCTTCCTGCCCAGTGCTGTGGCTGGAAGCCCCAGCCACGCTAAGCCGTCTGCTACCTTCACGCATTAGTTGGACATCACCACTTTGAAGCGTAATAGCATCTGCGAAGTCCTTTAATCAAATCGTAGGCACCGTTCGCGATAAGGCAGAAGCCTGCAATGAAGTGTGCAATCTTGCGTAGCCGGGCTCTGCTGCGCGGAACAACAGCGCAGATTGCCAGCGGTATCAGACATCCAAAAACCGGACCAAGCCAGACAACGATTGCAGGGTGCGGGTTTGGGCTGACGTCGGTACGCGAGATGGAAAACGGTTGGAGCACAACACGCTCAACCCCGCCGCCCGTAAGGTAAGCGCCGACAACATGGCCTAATTCGTGTAACGCCATCATTGAGAGCCAGCTCAGAACTGCCACGGACACCATGAACAAGACTTGGTGGACGCGTTGCATGAGAAGAATTCTACGAGTTTGGCGACGTTCAATGTGGGTGTCGATTCGGGTCGCGGTCGCTGTGTTCCTGGTTGACGTGGATGTGTAGCCCAGGGATCGCCTTCCAGAGTCTTTCGATTCCATCATCCGTCGTCAGCCCGTCATCGATATAGAACGACTCCAGTTGCGTCATCGTTTCCAACACGCGAAGTCCGTCGTCCGTGATCGGAACGCCGATGAGGTGCAGGAACCGCACACTCTTCATTTCCGCAATGTGCTGCATCCCTGCATTTGACACGTTCTTTGAATGAAATCGCAGCAATGCAAGATTCGACAGCTCTGTGAGGTGCCGCAGGCCCTCGTTCGAGAACGTCGCATCCGGGAGATTCACGACTCGCAGATTGGAACAGCGCGAAAGCTGCTCCAGCGCGGCGTCATCCACGCTTGGTCCGCCGAAGACGACATGTTCCAAATTCTCTGCCGAGGCAAGATGCTTCAAGCCGTCTGCCGTCGCCTGCAGGTTAGCCACATCGAGCTTCTGTAACGTTTCAATGCCGGCGAGCAATACAAACTCATCGTCCGTAATTGCTTCACCGCCGACGATAATCTCACTCGTTTCGCCTGCCCGTACTCGTTCAAGTTGCTGTCGAAACGAAGTCGCTTTGGGTAACGGCGTGTCCGTACACGATGAAAGCAGCAGCGGGCAGAAGCAAAGCCCGGATGCTACGAGAATCCTCTTCATGTTCGCGCTCCGCAGCCCGAGCAGGACATGACGTAACGAGTGCTGCCACGACTGACCAGCCGCGTCTTCAGCACGTCACCACACCGCGGACAGTATTCGACTTCGGCCAAGCTACCGGCATCCTCTTTTCCCCTGACACGCGAGGCAAAGCTTGGTCTGTGGGAAGACCGCTAGCCGTTCGGGCGAGATTGGTTGACGACATGATTCGCAGTTCCTAATGACCTGCCAGTCGTCCCATTCTTCGTCGTTTGCCTCATGACACGTCAGGCCCTTCTCGCCACATTGTTCGCAAGAGAAGCGGTGGACCATTGCGGCAAACAGTTCGAGAACAAGTCCCGACTCTGGCTCGTGCGTTCGTCGCAGCGCACCAACCGCCTGCAGTCTTGCCAACATCTGACTAGAACCGCATCGCTCAACGTGCGAGCAGTGTGGACACCGTAGCTCCATCTCGGTCTGTTCCATCATTCCCTGATTCCGTTTTCAATACAGCGAGTAGTCTAACAGCGACTGCAGTTCGCTCATGGCCGCAAGGTCGGCTCGTTGCTCGTTCGTTGCGAAGACGTGTTGCAGGTTGACGAGCATTCGCGACAGCCACTGCGAATGCGTGGCGGGGGCGAGGTACTCTGGAGTTCGAGGCACTGGGCGTCCTGTAACTTCTTCCATCCGCTCGAACGTTTCTTCGGCAGTCAGAACGCCGCCGCCGACATAAGGATCAACGATCATCCACCCCCCCTCTGTCATCACCCGAACGACGAAATGACCCGGCGCGTTCACACCTTCGATTTCGAGCCCGATCCGCTCGCCAACAACCTTATAGATAAGCGATAACGAGATCGGAATGCCAAGCTTTGTGTCGAGCACGATCGGAAGATAGCTGTTGGCCGGATCGTAATAGTCCACGCTGTTGCCGCAAAAGCCCTCTTCTTGGAAGAGCACATCGTGCAGGTGCGCGAGCAGCGCCTGGATCTGCTGACTTCCGACTCGCGAGCTGACTCTGTGAGCAAGTTCTTGTAGCTCGTCATTCACTTGCTCCGGCTCAACATCCTCCAGAGCATGCATCGAGACCGCAATCGCCGCGTTCAGCAGCCCTTCCGTCGTCTCGATGTTCGGGATTTGCTGCTGGAAGAAGCGGAAGGCTTCCGGCCGGCAGAGTGAGGGTTCTTGCATCGTCTTGTATCCCGCCGAGCCTGTGACTGCCGGTTAGTCGTTATCTCGAAATGGGTTCGGCCACGTGATTGTCTAAGGCTAGAATAACCTCTCGTGAAAGAGTTTTCCATTCTTCTCCAGCGTACTTGTGAGGAGTGGATGATGTTGGCAAATCGAGTATACGTGGCTGGCATTGTAATTGCCCCCAGACTTTTTAAGCTGCGAATAATCGCCACAAACAGTATCGTCGGACGGGGCCGATCCGTGTTGCTGCTAAACGTTCTCGCCAAGCGTTGTCTTCGGATCGATCCGGTTCATACTGAGGTCCAACATCCTCTCGGACCAACGCTCTCTGAAGGAGTTGCCAATGCGAGTCAACGGTATCGGCCCCTCGATCGTCACGGCAGTTAAGATTCAACAATTGACTCGATCGCGTCCAGCCGTCGCTCAGCCGACCGCCGCGCCAATTCGCGATGTTCTTGACCTCTCTTCGTCCGTTCGCGCGAGTGCGCCGCGCGCCAAGCAAAGCGTTGGGCAAGTCCGTGCGTTTTATCGCTCAGCGATCCGGGTCGCGCGCAGCTTGTTCTTCCGCTAACGAGCGTTGTCGGGGGAATGGTGAGGGCCATCAGTTCTCGCGCGGCAGCTTGGACCAAGGCCACGGTAGTCTCGCAGTTCGCAGTCGAATTACGGGACATCCCGCAATACGTATGGGTAGATGGAACTCTTCCGACTCACGTCACGAGCTAAGCAGCCCATCTGCGTATGTGGCAGCCACGTCGAACGCGAGTTCTTCCAACAATGACTCGTCGATTCCGTCACCTGACTTAGGACGATTTATCGCAGACCCTGACGGAGTGCCCGAGGCATTCGAGGCAACACCAAATCGTTGTGGCACAGACGTAAACCGTTGAAGCACGAGCGGCCCATACAAACGCACCAGCCGCCGCCAACCATCCTCGTCGTTGGATCGTATGCGAATCAACAGCGAGGTCCGCGTTTGAGCATCCGCAATCGGGCCTCCACTGCGTACATCGAAACCATCTTTCACAGAAACTAATCCGAAGAAGGAGGCGGGCAAGGTCCACGCGAGTTAGCTGATAGAAATCTTAATCTCCTGTCGGCCTAATACCTAATAGAACCCGCCGACCGCCCTACGTGCGACTTTGTTCACTCTCTTCTTAACTCTTCGTCACGCAGTCTTCAGATGGAATCGTGGTTTCTTACCCCGATCTTACTGCCTCCCTGACGTCACAGCGTTCGTCGGCTGTGGGGCGGTCGGTTGACTTAAGTTAATCTTTGATGTCGGTTGGGAAAGTCCTGCAAAGACTTGGGACGGTGAGTTCCGAATTGCCATCTCCGAAAACAAAACGCCGAGAAGCCGTGCGGTAAGGCGGAAAGGAGCTAGTTGGGACTCACTCTACACCTCGAGTTGTCCGCTGCGGGTGTAGACGCTCGGCTGCGGTGACCTGTATCGATCCGACGCGATTTTTTACTGCGCAAGCCTGCTTTCGGTTTGGCACGCCGACGCAGCTAACTTTTTGATTCAAGCTCTCGCCAGAGTTGATCAGAATCGAGTTCGCCGGACGCAGGCAAAATGATACATCCGAGATTCGGTCAGCGCATTCGGTGATGGCGACCGACGCGTCGAAGAGCAGTACTTTGTTTTATCGACCGACGCGTTTTTCCGACAGTAGCCGACGTAACTAAATCCGAACGGAATGTCAGGGAAGTCAAAGCAATGGCCGGGAACCAACCCGGCGTGCTCATGAACCGGAAGGGGAGTGTCACTGTCCTCGCAGATACTTCAACGCCGATTCGGCGACGCCTTAATCCGGGATAGCGTTTGCGATGAAAGGTGTTACGCTAAGATTCTTTCATCCTCTTGCTATCCTGTGTGTTCATGGCAAACGATCTCAGCACGTTAAGTCTCGCCGCCGCGGGTATCGGCTTTCTCCATTGTGTGGGCGGTCCCGATCATTATCTGCCGTTCGTCGCCATGTCGCGAGTCGGCGTGTGGTCGCTGCGCAAGACGCTGTTGGTGACAACGATCTGCGGAATCGGTCACGTGATCGGTTCGGCTTTGTTGGGGCTTCTCGGTATCGCCGCTGGCGTGTTGGTCTATGAGATGCAAGACACGCTTGACCCGTTCGTCAAGTTCGAGAGCGGCCGCGGCAATATGGCCGCTTGGTTGTTGGTCTTGGCCGGAGTTGTCTATTGCGTTTGGGGAGTTTCTCGCGGCCACCATCATCACGGCAATGAAGCGGTGGACGAACCCTCCACACTTGAACGAATTACACCGTGGGTGCTGTTCACGATCTTTGCATTTGGTCCCTGCGAGCCACTAATTCCTTTGCTCATGTACCCGGCAGCGAAGGTCAGCCTGCTGAGTGTTGTGTTCGTCACCGCGGTATTCGGCGCGACAACACTTCTAACGATGACCGTCATCGTGGCCATCATGCATCGCGGTCTTCAGAACGTGCGTCTCACCTGGCTGGAGCACTACCGCCACGCCGCTGCCGGATTCGTCCTGGTGGCTTGCGGAATCGCCATGATCCTCGGACTGTAGTCCCGAGCGACAGAAAAGCCCTTATTTGCCTGTCGGCTCCGGGCTGTTTGACACGATTTCCGGCCGTCCGATTCCGATTCTCAATCAGGGAACGCGCATCGCTGAACTCACGGCGCGAGCATGAAGCGCGCGGCTCGTTAGGAAAACATCGCACGAATCGGTTGCCTATCGGCTAGGCGGAACCGTCGCCCAAAGCCGTCGTGAATTTCTTGCGCGTGATCGACTCCGAATCTCCAGAAGATCGTCGCTGCGAGATCGCCGGGCGTGACTGGATCGGTATCCGGAGAAGCGCCGACGGAGTCACTCGACCCGAAGGCCGTCCCGACGTTCACTCCACCGCCGCCTACTAACACATGGTAGCACTGCGGCCAATGATCACGACCGGCGTTCCGTTGATCTTCGGTGTGCGACCAAACTCACCCAGGGCCACAACCAACGTCGATTCGAGCAACCCGCGCTGATCGAGATCCTCAACCAACGCCGAGAATCCCTGATCGGCCGGCGCCAGCAGTTCCTTGTGACGTGGAAAGATCGTCTCATGGCTGTCCCAGTTCGTATTCTGGCTGTTGGCGGCCCGGTCGTTGACGTTGACGAACCGCACGCCTGCTTCGACCAATCGCGGGCGAGCAGCAGGCTCTGGCCGAGCTTGTGGCGGCCATACCCGGTGGACAACCCCTTGGCGCTTTCAGCGAGGTCCAATTGAGGGAGGCCGATCGTAACCGCGCGCCGATGTGATTATGATCACAATTCGCGAACCTCAAAGACGTTCCGCGGGCGCAACGACTTCCGCGTGGATAAGGATGAAACAATGAGTAGATGGAAGTATGATTGTCGCGTTCTCATGCGAGGCGTGGCGGCGGCGATGCTAGGACTCTTTGGCGTATGGACACACGCTGCTGAGCCGCGACAATTCCCGCCGACGCGCGTGATCACGGATGGCCCGAAACACCATTGGTTCGGCTACTACGACAAGCTGCAGTTTGATCCGACCAACCGTTATGTCCTGGGAATGGAAGTCGATTTCGAGCACCGGTCACCAACTGGCGATGATGTAATCAAAGTCGGCATGGTTGATCTCGAAGATGGCGATCGCTGGATTGAACTTGGTGAGAGCAGGGCTTGGTGTTGGCAGCAGGGTTGCATGTTGCAATGGCGGCCAGGCTCGAAGACGGAAGTACTATGGAACGATCGCGAGGGAGATCGTTTTGTCTGCCATATCCTCGACGTGAAGACGAAGCAACGTCGTACGATCCCGCACGCAATCTATTCAGTCAGCGCGGATGGTAACTCGGCAGTCGCTCCTGACTTCAGTCGAATCAACGACGTGCGGCCGGGATATGGATACGCGGACCTGCCCGATCCATTCGCGGATGACTTGGCACCAATTGACAGCGGTATCTTTCACATTGATCTCGAAACAGGCGAATCGAAGCTGATCATCTTGCTCGCCGACATCGCTCGTCTCGGAGTCATCCCCGACGAGAAGCCGGGCATCAAACACTACTTCAATCACTTGCTGTACAGCCCAGACGGCTCGCGGTTTATCGCACTTCATCGCTGGCGTTATCCCAACGGCAGTCGCTTGACACGGCTGATTACGGCCAGACCAGACGGCAGCGACATTCGCGTCGTGATTCCCAACGGCTATGCGTCGCATTTCATCTGGCGCGATCCAACGCACATCCTGTCGCAATCGAAAAACTGGTTGGGCAACGCTACGTGGAGCAACTTCCTGTTTGAAGACACCGAAGGCGGCAAAGTCGAACAGGTTGGTCGGGGCGTGCTCGATGGTTCCGGACACCTGAGCTACTTGCCCGGCAACGAATGGATCTTGAACGATACATACCCACAGGGGAAGGAGCGGTTGCAGACTCCGCATCTTTATCACGTCGGTGAGCATCGGCGAATCGATCTGGGCCACTTTCACTTGCCGAAGCTTTATGCGGGTGAATGGCGCGTCGATACGCATCCGCGTTTCAGCCCAAACAGTCGTTACGTCTGCATCGATGCACCGCACGAGGCGCAGGGGAGGCAACTGCACTTAATCGACATTGGCGGCATTGTGAAATGAGTGTCGGCACGCGTTACTAGCGACGGTCGCGGCTGTGACCTCAAACAACTCGCCCAAGCGTTGATCAACTCCCGTCGAAACGTGCCGCAGCAACCGAGCGCTTTAGTTCCTCGTAAACTCGACGCCGACTTACATAGGGGGTTCCTCGCGCAGTTTAGTGGGTAGTATGTTATTGGTTTGGCATTTTCGATGGTATTGATGATGGTTTCTTTATGTCTGATTTAGC
>PBSM01000285.1 GCA_002726245.1 Planctomycetaceae bacterium
GGAAACCGGAATGAAATACCTCACCTTCCACAAGTAGAAACCCCGAAACCGATCTACTCGAATTTACAGAATGAGTGTTGCTTTATCCAAGAATACCTGACTTCGGTATTTTGGTAATCCAGAGTTGCCTAAGCCTAGACGCTAAACGGATCGGTCTGCGGAATCGGGCGAGTGGACCAGGCGGTGACACCAACGGCAACGAATGAGCCGACGAGCAACAAGAGCGTTTGCAGGAACATAGCGACCTCCATGTGTTGTACCACGTTCGAGTAAACGCAGAGGTCGCGCCGAATTCCTACCGGATAGGCGTTTTCGGTATAACACGTTACTAAGAAGCGTGTTACGCCTGGACCATTGATGACTGCACGAGACAGTTTGGCGGTTTCGATCGTCGTCACAATGACTCACACGTGATCGAACCGGTCACACTCCGGCGACAGCCAGCACGTACTTGCAACGCCCAGCGTGAGCGTTCGATCAAGAAACAATAGCGGCGAGACAGCCAGGGTAATAACTGTCTCGCCGCGTCTCCAACACAAAGCACTGCAGTCAGCAGATCTGTCGTCGCGGAACGTCTCCTGCTAGTAAGGTCCACGAATGTAATAGACTCCAAACTGATCGGTGTGACTCGGCCAACGGGGCGTGTGGTTGAATTGCTCTCCGCCGATTTCGTATTCGCCCGGATGACTACGTCGGAACTGGTGATAGATCGGAGTCATTGTGTTCTGCGCGACTCCCCAACTGTAAGACGTTTGCATGTGAGCTGTTGGCGGAACGATGTACACCACGGGAGCACCAGTGGCCGTGTGGATGTAAGGCGCGTGCCACGACATGCCGCGTGCATGACGGGCGGCGAGGCGATCGGCAAAACGGCCTTCCGCTTGTGCTTGATCGGCCGCTGCAAAACCAAGCGTGATCGTGCCGACGATAGCAAGTAGCTGGAATCTCTTCATAATTCGATCCTCTTCGCGAAGCGACTGCGTCGGAATCCATCAACGTCGTCGCTTCGGCAATCATAATTGTGGGGGACTGCCACGCGCACGGTTTACCACCAGCGAATACTCGTCCTTGTCAGGCCGCGACCTTCGTCGTAGTAGCGGTGATAGACTCGCTTGTGCTTGTACAGCATTTCGTGAGGCATAAACGGTTGGTAGGTGTAGTAGGTATGTCCAACGTGGGGTGGCACGGGGCCGGGAGCCATGTACATCTGCGCTCCGACTCCGCCACAGTTGGGTGCCACGTAGTAGTTGCGGAACAGATCGGGCTGGCCATATTCGGCCGCACGGCAAGTCGGGCAGAAGCCTTCGACCGCTAGTGCGTCCTTCGAGGTAGCGAGATCAAGCTGGAAAGTCGCGGCAACAGCCACAATCACGAAAGTTGCTTTGAGCAAACGACGCATAGGTCCGCTCCTGGTGTGAGGACGAGGCAGGCGTGTCTTGGGGTGTGGGAGCAGGTCGGGCGAATCGACACGAGTGGGTCGAGCCAATCCGCTAACAAGTTCTTCGGTCACAATGGAGCCGCGCGGTGAGTCTTTGTTTGCCCATTGTTCCAGTCGCCCGCAAGATGCCAGTGAGGCGGGCGAAACCGGTTTGGACAGGCCCGTCACAAACGCTATAATCATCGGCTTTCCACCTGTCTGTTTTACTTACCCTGTTTGCCACGGGGCCACTTTTGACGGTAAAGGAGGACCTAATCTTGGGAGCCGCGACGGGGAATGCTCGGACGAAAGCGAAGCCTGCCGCTTCGGGGAATGGAGCTGTTAGCAACGGAGCAAAGCGGAACGAGACTGCGCGAAAACGCGTTACAGCCGAGTCGATGGCGGCCAAGCAGCGCGATATCTCGGTCAGCGAGTTCTTTGCCAAGAACCGTCATCTGCTCGGCTTCGACAACCCTCGCAAAGCTCTGCTAACAACAGTCAAGGAAGCGGTCGATAACTCGCTTGACGCTTGCGAAGAAGCGGGCCTCGTCCCCGAGGTCTGGGTGCACATCGAATCGATGACGGGCAAGGATCGGTTCAAAGTCGGGGTGCAAGATAACGGTCCGGGGATCGTTAAGAAACAAATCCCGCTGATCTTTGGCAAGCTGCTGTACGGATCGAAGTTCCACCGCCTGCGCATGAGTCGCGGCCAGCAGGGGATCGGCATTAGTGCGGCTGGAATGTACGGCATGCTGACGACTGGCAAGCCGGTGAAGATCCTCTCGAAAGTCTCGATTCGGAAGCCGATCCATTACTACGAAATCCAGATCGACACCAAGAAGAACAAGCCTGAAATCCTGAACGGGCGCGGCGACGGCGTCGATATTTCACCTGGCGCGAAGGGCTTCCAGTACATCGAGAAACACGGCATCGAATGGGTAACGCACTACGATGCTGTCGAGGAAGGGAAGGAGCCGAAGGAAGTTCGCAGCGGCACGCGCGTCACGATCGAACTCGAAGCCCGTTATCAGCGCGGGCGAGGCAGCGTCGATGAGTACCTCGAACAAACCGCGATCGCAAACCCGCATGTGACGCTGCATTACTTGGATCCCGAAGGCAATCTCTCCACCTATGGTCGCTCGACGACTGACCTTCCCGACGAGCCAAAGGAAATCAAGCCGCATCCATACGGCGTCGAACTCGGGCGGTTGATGACGATGTTGAAAGACTCGTCCGACACGACGATGGCTCAGTTTCTCGGCGGTTCGTTCTCGCGAGTCAGCCCGGGCGTGGCGCGACGGATTTGTGAAGGAGCTGGTCTGACCGTTCGTTCGTCGCCGAAACGGATCGGGCGGCAAGAAGCCGACTCGTTGTACCAGTCGATTCAAGAAACAAAGATCAAGGCACCGGCCACCGATTGCCTGTCGCCGATCGGCGAGGACTTGATCTTAAAGGGTCTGCATCGGGTTGTCCCCGGCGAGTTCTATGTGGCAGCGACACGACCGCCATCGGTTTATCGCGGCAATCCATTCCTGATCGAAGTTGGACTAGTTTACGGCGGTGGATCGACCGTCACGAAGATCAGCTACGAAGTCCTCGCCGAGTTGCTCTCTCAAACCGATGCGCGGACGTTGCGGCAGTTCATCATCAACACGTTCGATGGGCTGGGCCCGGATGCTGCCGATCGAATCATCAAAGCATCTGGCTTCGGCACTAGGCAATCTCCGTCGAAATTCAAGTCGAAGCAAATCGCAAAACTGCATGAGGCGATGCGGAATGTCAACATCTCGGAGGGGCAATCGATGCAGGTGCTGCGATACGCCAATCGTGTGCCGCTTCAGTTCCAACCAGCCGGCTGCGCGATCACACAAGCTGTCACGAAGATGAACTGGCGGAGCTACGGGCTGAGCCAATCGCGGGGCCAGCTCCCGGGCGGTCCCATCAACATCATGGTTCACATGGCGAGCGTCTGGGTTCCGTTTACGAGCGAGTCGAAGGAAGCTATTGCGTCGTATCCTGAGATTGAGAAGGAATTGCGACTCGGCTTGCAGGCCGTTGGCCGTAAGCTGGGGATGTACTTGCGTCGCAGAAAGAGAGTCTCTCAAGAAGGAGAGCGACGAAACATCTTTCTGCGGTACTTGCGAGAGATTGCAACTGCGGTCCATGAAATCAATGGTTCCGATGAGAAGAAAGTGTACGACGACCTACTTCACGTTGCTCAACGGGTTACATCGGAAGCTGATGCGAAGTTCGATGACCGCGGCAAACGTGTGGACGAAGCTGACGAAGACTACGGCGACAACGTTCTAGTTGTTTCGCAGGATCCGGTGGAGTTGCTCGGCGGCCAAACAAACTCAGAAGGACGCTTGTTTTGATCAACCGGACGATACTTCCGGCGAACCCTATCCGTTAAACTCGAATGGCACAGAGTCATGGCAAAGAAAACCACAAAGTCTAAATCGAATGGCGAGAAACTAAGCGGTAGTGATCGCAAAACGTTGAAGGCGATACAAGGTGCTGCAGACGAGGTAGCTAAAACGGCTGGAGGTAAGCGCAAACCACACCTGGACATCCCTTCGCGCACACTTTCCAACGTACGTTTCAATAAGTCCAGGAAGATCATCGAAATGGGCAAGGGTACGAATCGTCGCGAACTCTTCAACCTGGGACAGGCAAAGTCCTACATGCAGACGTTGCTTGTCATGAAGGGCTGCAAGGGGCTTATCGAACGCGGCAAGACCGACACCATTCGTGCGCTTTATTACGGCCTGAAGCACAAAATCAAACCGACGACTGAGAACACATTCGAAGACCAGGGCGAGTGCGACCCAATCATCGAAGATACAGAAGTCATACTCGACGCCCTGCGAGAGGAGTTACACCTCCGCGCTGACAAGAAGGGCGACATGGTCGGCAACCTTGTCCTTGTTGATAACGGCGATGAAATCGACTGCACGCGCATGGGCTCTGGTGGCTATGGGATTCCATCGATCGTTGAACCTGACACGATCCAGTTCAAAGAGTGTTCGGCCAAATTCGTGCTGCATGTCGAGAAAGGCACCGTTTGGCAGCGTTTTAACGAGGACAAGTTTTGGAAGAAGCACAACTGCATCCTCACTCATGGCGGCGGGCAACCGCCACGGGGTGTGCGACGTCTCCTGAACCGCTTCGCTAACGAGTTGAAGCTGCCCGTGTATTGTCTGCTGGATAACGATCCTTGGGGCTACTACATCTACAGCGTGATCAAACAGGGCTCGATCAATTTGGCATACGAATCGCAACGTATGGCGATACCGAAGGCGCGGTACATCGGCCTGCGCAGCAAAGACTACACACGTTGCCAGTTGACCGAAAGCGTCGAGATTCAACTCACCGACAACGATAGAAAACGAGCAAAGCAGATCGCTGCCTACCCGTGGTTCAGGAGCAAGAAACCTTGGCAGACTGAAATCGATCTCATGCTGAAGAACGGCTTTAAGCTGGAAGTTGAAGCTCTGGTCAGCAAAGACATCAGCTACGTGACCGAAGAGTACGTCCCCTCGCGACTGGCCGACCGCGACTTCTTGGATTGAGCAAGTAGGGCACTTTCGCCGAAAGTGACTTCAGCCAAACGAAAACCAGCGGTTTTCGAGGTCACGCTCGGCGAGCGTGACCTACTTGCTACAGCGACCGCAGGAACGACAGCAAGTCGCGCAGCTCTTCCGCCGTCAGCTTACGATCGAGTTGGTGTTCGTACTTAAGAAATACTTCTTCGAGCGTGGCGGCTCGGTTGTCGTGGAAGTAGGGGCCGCGTTGACCAACACCGCGTAACGTCGGCGGATTGAAACGCTTACCACCGAGCTTGTCGTCGAGCCCGACATCGTAAGTCTTGGGTGTTGTAAAGACCGGCGGTGCATGGCATCGCGTGCAGTCCAACGACCCGAACAGTTTCTCGCCGCGCGCCACCCCTTTCAAGTCTTTTGTTCCGCGCGCGGTATCGATCGCAGGCGGTGGCTGCAGTGCTTCGATATAGGCGGCCAGTGCGGTGATTTGCTCTTCAGTCGGAGGCTCATCCGCTTGCATCGTGCCGACGATCGACTTGCGGATCTGTACCTCGAGCGACTCCGCGCTGGCGGTCCAAGCGAAGGGAGCCGTCCCGTGGCGGCCAAGGAGCGAGAGAACTCGTTTCGGTGCGCCGAACGACGCATCACTGAAGTTGTCGTTCAGCAGGCCATTCGTGTGCCCGTCGGTATGGCAACTGTGACAACTCATCCAACTGTCGTGCGACAAGTTCGCATTGAAGAACAGCAACTCGCCACGGTCTACTAACGTCAACTCGGATTGAGGGCCTAGCGATATATCAGCGATTGATTCACGCCCGTCGATATCGATCACCGAGACGGAATCGTCGAACGTGTTTGCCACGTACGCGAATTCGCCTTGGCTGTCCGCCACGATGGCTGTTGGCCGGCGTCCAACGAAGACACGATTCAGGCTGAAATCGTCCTCCCGGCCAATGGCGATCTCGCGGACGCCGCCGAGGGTAACGAGGACCGCTCCCTGCGAGGTCATGATCAGTCCGGCGGGATCACCTGTCGCACTCCCCGCATGGCCGAGTGGATGCATATGGGCACCATCATACAAGTCCGTACCGGGCGTCAGCACGGCATCGAGCTTCAGCCACCGCAAATCATTCGACATCAACAAGCCCCAATGAACGTCGTTGCGGACGGTATGAGCCAACTCGTTCAGCATCTGATGAGCGACGACCAGCATGGTGCCGTCGGCGTTCGTGCTCATGCCTCGAATGTTGTGTCCGGGAAACTCGCGTACGTGCAGCAATTGCCGCTTCTGAACATCGACAATCGCCAACTGGCCGCCATGGGAATCGGCCACGATCAACTTCTTGTCCTCTTTGACGAGCAGTTGCGTCCGGGGCGCAAACGGCATATCGATCGATCCGACAACCTGCATTTCGCCTTCGTCGTCTTCCGGCAAGTCGATGAAAGTCAGCCTACGCGACCACAGCGAAGCAACAACGCAATGCTTGCCGTCGGTCGTGACCGCGAGCGTGACCGGATAGGGACTAACAGCCGTGCGAGATTTGACAACTATCTCTCGGCCGGCCGCTTGCAGTAGCAAGAGCTCGTGCGTTTCTTCGTCAAGTGCCAAGAGGCGATCCCGGCCCACCGCCTTTAGGTCCGAAAAGTGCTTCCCCAATGACAGTTCGGCGATGGTCGATCGTACTTCCGTGTCTACGACGCTAAACGTGCCACTTCGTCGATTGGCAACATACAGCAGCTTCTCGTCGGACGACAAAGCCAACGCCACCGGTCGTCGCAAGCTCTCGGCGAACTCCGCGCCATCAACGGCCCGGCCAACAGCCAGCAAGACACCAATCACAACGAACCGTTGGATCGTTAGCAGCCCGTGAGTTCTACGGGATCGCATAGCAGCCTCATTCACGTATGATCGGGACAAATCTCTGAAACAACTAGTTTCGCAGATCGATGTTGCGGTCACAAGAGAAATGGAACAACGACTGTCACCTAAGGAACGGACTAACAATTAAACCGGAATCTTGGGTAGGCGTGCGGCGATAATTTCCGAGCGTTGTCCCGAAGGGACCGAGTCAATTAGCCCTAGGTTTCAACCTGGGGATCGATAACCCATACCCCAAACGAGTCCCGAAGGGACGATGGCGAACCGGCGTGCCAACCCCTTGCCGTCGTCCCTTCGGGACTAAGGAGCGTGTGTTTACATACGTTCCCCCAGACTGAAGTCTGGGGCTAATTGACTCGGTCCCTTCGGGACAATCAGTCCAACCGAGATGCCGGATATCTCAAGTCCGTGCCTAAGCTCGCCGTCGGGCAGTTTTCCAACTGCTAGACGTAATCGCAGCTTGCAAGCCGGTTAACCCGCGGCACACGAACAAGGCAACCGGTAGAGATAACACGTCCTGCTTGCTATCTTACGATGTGGCCACTAACGAGTGCTCGCGGAAGCCATGGGATCGCGCCGTGAAAATCAAACGTATCGCCTGTCATCAAGTCGATCTGCCGCTGCACGAAGGCAGCTATAAGTGGTCCGGTGGTAAGTCGGTTTCCGTGTTTGATAGTACGATCGTACAGGTGGAGACAGACACGGGGATCGTGGGGCACGGCGAAGTTTGTCCGTTGGGACCGTTCTATCTGCCGGCGTATGCGAAAGGCGTGCGAGCAGGCGTCAAAGAGTTGGCACCTCACTTGATCGGTTCGGATCCGACGCAACTGACTTGTTTGAATCAACGTATGGACGCCGCGCTCAAGGGACATCCGTATGTGAAGTCGGGGATTGATATCGCTTGCTGGGACATCTTGGGCCAGGTCGCCGGCCAACCGGTCTGCACCTTGCTTGGCGGGCGATACGGTGACGACTTTGTGTTGTATCGAGCCATCTCGCAGGAAGATCCCGATGCGATGGCGGCCAAAGTGGCTGGATATCGAGAAGAAGGCTACCGGCGGTTTCAACTTAAAGTGGGCGGAAACGCTGATACGGACATCGAGCGGATACACGCTGTGTCGAAGCTGATGCAACCAGGTGACAAGCTGATTGCCGATGCGAATACCGGTTGGTTGATGCACGAAGCGGCTCGTGTTGTGCGTGGTGTAGCTGATGTTGATGTCTACATCGAACAGCCGTGCTTGAGCTACGACGAGTGCCTTTCGATTCGTCGCCGCACGAATCATCCTTTTGTGTTGGATGAGGTTGTCGATGGAATCGAGATGCTCGCGCGAGGCTACGCCGACAAAGCGATGGATGTCGTGAACATCAAGATCAGCAAGTTTGGCGGATTGACTCGCGCGAAGCTGGCTCGTGACCTTTGTGTTTCACTCGGCATCGCGGTGACAATCGAAGATAGTTGGGGCGGCGATATCACAACGGCGGCAATCGCGCATCTCGCACACAGCACTCCGCCGGCGTTTTTGTTCACCGCGACCGATTTCAACAGCTACGTCACCATCAGCACCGCGGAGGGCGCTCCGCAACGCGACCATGGACGGATGGCTGCTTCAACGGCATCGGGAATTGGAGTGAGCCCGAGATGGGACGTGCTAGGCGAGCCGATTGTTGAAGTCGTCTGAGCCACGCTCTAGTCGCTCTACTCCTCTTCCTCTCCGGCGCCCAGGTCGGTCTGATTCACTTCGTCGTACAGCTCGATCGTATCTTCTTCGCTATCGTCGAAGTGAACCCGCGCTCGAACTGCGGCGGTGGTGATGTTGACCAATAGCCATGCGCGGGAGCCCCGTCCAACTCGATGTCAGTTGGGTAGTCCTCGCCGGTGAAGCTGATCGAGTTCTTCGAGTCTGAGCCGGACGGTGACCACATAAGGGCTTTCATCCGGCGTCCAATGCCCGTAGGTCGTCGTCACGATCGTTCCGTCCGGCAAGATCAACACGCCGGGATAAGCACAATCCCCGCCTTTGTGATTGTCCATTAGGCGAAGGCGATACTGTCCTTCCTTGCCGTTCACAATGTCTTCGTAGTTCCCAATCCATGCCACCCAGTCGCCTTTCGTTGGGGTCTGGCGAGTCGTATCACGGAACGAGATGAAGAGCCGCCCATCGGGAGCGTAGACTCCGGTATGCCGATCGCCTGTCAGGGAGGCTGGCAACTCACGTGGTTCCGTCCACGTCTTACCTTCGTCGTCGGAGAAGATCACGTGCGAGTTACGACGACGGCTGTTCTCGCGCAACAAGACAGCCATTTGCTTCCCGTCAGGCGAACGGACTACTCCGGGCTCACAAAGATGAACGGCTGTGTCTTTCTGGATGACTTCGGGAAAAGACCAAGTCAGCCCACCGTCCTTTGAGAAGGTCTTGTACAAACGAAACTCCACCGGATTCATTCGCTTGCTGTCTTTGCCAAAAAAGCGGCCGTCGTCGTGGAACATGGCGAGGTAGTGACCCGGCGTCGCAAGCTTCTCGACAAAACCCATCACGACGATCCCGCCCCAATCGCTCACATTCTTCAACTCCGACCAACTCAGGCCATCATCTTCGCTGACGGCCAGCCGTGCCGGATACAACCCTGACCACGTAATCAGCCGCTTCTTGCCCTCTGCATCCACAACCCGATGAATCGTCGGAACCTCAAGGCTGGTCGCCCAGCTCTCTGGCGTTGGCAGTCGGTCGGACCACGTTAATCCGCCATCCGTGCTTCGCTTATACACAATCGCGCCGCGACCATGACCTTTCGGATAGACACACAGGATTGTCTTGTTGTCTTCCAGCAGCACGGTTGTCGGATGTCCGAGATACTGTCCCTTCTCCCGATCGACGATGGTTTGGCGATGCTTTTGTCTCGCCAGATCGAGTGTCGGAATCGTGTAAGCCGGCGGCAGTGGCTCCGATAGCTCCAACGTGTTTCCAGCTACCGTGAATGAACTGACCTGCATCGTACTTCGCATGGGACTAAAGCCGAATCGATCGAAGCCGGCCCCGTCGTATCGCTCGGTGTGAATGAGTTTGCCGTTCACCGAAAAACGCAGGTCAGGTCCTGCCCGCACAACGGCAAAGTCAATCCATTCTCCGCGAGGGAAGACATCAGTCGGCGAACCAAGCAACTGTAGGCCACCGAATATCGGACCGCTCAGATAGAACGTACGCTTCGCTCCTTCGAATCCGAAGTGGTTCGCTCCGAGAAAGAACGAAGCCGCGCTAGCCTCTTGATTCAACATTCGCAAACGCGCTGTGATACGAAAGTCGCCCTCTTCCAGCCGACAGCCCGCGACGAGATTGTTGCTCTTGCCCGTTCCCTCGACATATCCGTTTTCCTGAGTCCAATCACACGCCGCTAGATGAACTTGAGCGGCTCGGCCGGCATCAACGAGAAGCTTGGGCGTGTCTGGAGCGGCACAGGCTACGCCGCAGAGCAGCACGAGCATTAGCGGCGTTGTAGGAAAGCGGTTGCACATCATTCACCTGGTCCTTATCGTTCGGGAGTTGAGGTGCAACCAGTTTCGTCCGTACTCCCTCACAAAGCAACCAACACAAACCATGTCGCTACCGATCAAGACGCTTCCAATCCTCGAGCGCTGGGATTGCTCAGCCTGTGGCAACTGTTGCCGTGGCAGCGTTATCCCGCTTAGCGACGATGATTTGAAGCGATTGGAGAGGCAGAACTGGCGTGCCCATCCAAACTTCGCAGGCGTGAAACCGGTAGTGCCTCAGACCTGGTTCGGCAAACGGCAACAGTTGGCACAACGTGAAGATGGCTCGTGTGTCTTTCTGACCGCCGACAATCACTGCCAGATTCATGCGGAACATGGCGCGGATGCTAAACCACTTGTCTGTCAGATGTATCCGCTGCAGCTTGTTCCTCAAGAGAATAAAGCAATCTTGACGTTGCGGCGAAGCTGCCCGTCGGCGGCCGCGGAAGAAGGACGTGAGCTGAAAGACCATCTCGACGCCGTCAAGCGACTCGCCAAGCAAGGCCAATTGCTCGACAAGACGGTTCGCGCGCCAAGAATCACCGGTCGTTATGGCGGAACTTGGAAGGAGACTCTGAGCGTGACGAATGTGTTGGAGCGACTTCTTACGGACCAGCGGTATCCGCTGGTGAGGCGGCTTGCGCACGGAGTGAAGTTCTGCACACTGCTTGACGAAAACCATCTGGACCGGCTGGACGAGGCACGGACGAAGGAAGTCCTGACAATCTTTGAAGAAGCGAGTATCGAGGCAGTAGCCCATGTTTTCCGAGACCGACAACCGCCGTCTGCCACAACGGGGCCGATGTTCCGGCAGACAGCAGCCGAATATGTGCGACTGCATTCACAATACCGGGCGCAAAACATGTGGCAAGCACGATGGCTGTTGGCGCGCGCCGCGGTCGGTTTCGCGCGCGGCCGCGGTCACGTACCACCTCTCCATCCCTCGCTGCCCGCGGTCACGTTCGCCGAACTCGAAGAACCCCTCGGTGCTCTCAGCGCCGAAGTGCAGCAGCCACTCGTTCGCTTCTTCGAAGCAAACGCCTGCTCGTTGCAGTACGTGACCGCTGCACGCCGCCGTTGGGCCGTCACGGAAGCCTTCCGCGCGATGGCGCTCGCGTATCCAGTCGCTCTGTGGTTGCTGCGCTGGTGTGCGGCGGGTCGCGAGCCGACGACGGCGGATGTTGTCGAAGCGGTCACGATCATCGATCGTGGACAGGGGTACGAATCTCTAGTTGGCGGGCAGCACCGGCGGCGGGTCTCGATGATCTGTCGCGACGAAGGCCTTGAGCGTTTGATCGGTTGGTATGCCCGCTAGCACCAAACGGAATTCGGGTGGATTTGTATGAACTTTGAAATCGAACGCTTTCGTCCCCTCCGAGCAAGCTCGGAGGGGACGAAGTCGTAGAAAGTGTAAAACTTCAATGTGAACGCACCCTCGGTCAAATTCCATTTGGTGCTAGCTGGCCATAGAACCGATGCCATCGCTAAAGTTCAACGGGGCTCGTGCCGAACTGATTTGAATATGGGTACTCGTCTAGCCGGGGGGAACGACGCAGGTTACAAGAACCACGACATACACACCGCCCCCCTCGTCTGGACTGATGAACAGAGCTTTCGCCGTGGATCGGATTCGTGAAGGGAACCGCAGCATGTCGAACAAGTAATGTCCAATCTCGAAGTTCTTCCTTGGAGATTCCTTGTTCGATATTGGACATTCACTCCACCGGTGGCGAACTACAGCTTCCGCACAGCGCAACAGAATGAAGCTTGCCCAAACACTTTGATTTCACCAACATCAGCTCATTTCATCAGGCCACCCCTCGTCACGCCCCCCTCCGCCAAAACTACCACCACCAGGCCAGTTGGACTCTCTCCTTATGGGTTCCTCGCGCAGTTTAGTGGGTAGTATGTTATTGGTTTGGCATTTTCGATGGTATTGATGATGGTTTCTTTATGTCTGATTTAGCAAAAC
>PBSM01000286.1 GCA_002726245.1 Planctomycetaceae bacterium
CAGCGGAACAACATTGGCGAGCAACCTTTGCTACGCCGCATTCACAGGAGAACCGTTTTACTTTCTTGCTCGCTCTTTCATAGTATCGGAGGAGTCCGCGTCCTCGCGTCAAGCGCATGCCTCCGGCTTGCGGTTAAACGAAAGATCTAGCCAACTGGAGTATAGCAAGAGGGTCAGGGTTGGTTCTCAAGAGTTGGTACGGCGATTTCGTCGATCACGTCCTGTACGACTTGCGCGGCGGTGACTTTGCGGAGACGGCTTTCGGGCTTCAAGATCAGTCGGTGAGTGAGCACAGACGGTGCGATGCGTTTCACATCGTCGGGCTGCACGTAATTGCGACCGCGTATGGCAGCGATCGCCTGCGCTGTTCGGAACAAGGCGATCGAAGCCCGCGGGCTCCCCCCGAGCGATAGTTCCTCGTTGTCTCGTGTTAGATGGACGATCGACATCAAGTATTGCCGCACTTTGGGATCGATGTGAACCTCACGAACCGCTTTCTGACAGGCAACCAGCTCCTGTGCTGTTACAACGGGCTCCAAAGAGTTCAGCGGATGTGACCGCTGCAACATCTCCAGCATTTTCAGTTCGTCCTCGAACGACGGATAGCCCAGCGAGAACTTCATCAGGAAGCGGTCGAGCTGCGCTTCCGGAAGCGGAAACGTCCCTTCGTGATCGATTGGGTTTTGCGTGGCAATCACAAGAAACGGCGGGCTGAGTTCGTGCGTGACTCCATCGACCGTGACGCGACTCTCCGCCATCGCCTCCAGCAGCGAAGCTTGTGTCCGGGGCGTTGTGCGATTGACTTCGTCGGCCAGTACGATCTGAGCGAAGATCGGTCCTTCGCGAAACTCGAACTCGGCAGTTTTTTGGTTGAAGATCGACGCGCCGGTCACGTCACTCGGCAGCAAGTCGGGGGTGCATTGAATGCGTTTAAAGTTGCAGCCGACGCTTCGCGCGAGCGCTCTCGCCAGCATCGTCTTCGCGACGCCAGGAACGTCTTCGAGCAGGATGTGCCCTTCCGTGAACCAAGCTACCAGCGACAGGATGAGTTGTTGCCGCTTGCCGACGATGGCCCGCTCTACGTTGGCAATGATCTTCTTTGCAGTGCCTTGTACGTCGGTCACGCGAGCCTCAAGCGGGGGTAATACAGGATAATGGGCGACTATTTCAGACGGACTCATGCTAACTGCGAGTCGTGCCGTTGGCCATATGTGACCTCCGCACTAGATTCTCCTTGACCGCCCTGGTCGCATGGCGGAAACTGGATCGCAAGAAGGAGCCTACTATGAAAACAAACTGGCAACTGCACATCTTTGTAACTGTTCTTCTAACGACAATCGGGTCATCAGCGCGCGCTGCCGATGACGCCTTTACACCTCCGCCGATCAATGTGCCGGACGGTTACGTCGTTGAACTCGCCGCCGCTCCACCGCTCGTGAAGCATCCGATGATGGCTGGATTCGACGATCGCGGTCGCTTGTTCATCGCCGAGAGTGCGGGTAAGAATCTGCGGCGTGAGGATCTGGAGAAAGAACTGCCGAACTTCGTGCGGATGATCGAAGACACGGACGGTGACGGGGTGTTTGACAAGAGCACGATCTTCGCAGACAAGCTGACTTATCCGATGGGTGCCCTCTGGCACGACGGTTGGTTGTACGTTGCATCGTCTGGAGCGATCTGGCGTTTCAAGGACACGGACGATGACGGTGTTGCCGATGTTCGCGAGCAACTCGTCAATGAGTTTGGTTACAGCGGAAACGCGGCGGATGTACACGGCTGCTTCCTCGGCCCATGCGGGAGGATCTATTGGTGCGAAGGCAGACACGGACACGAGTTCCAGGATGATGGTGGCCACATCCTTAGCAAAGGCAAAGCCGCACGCATCTTCTCGTGTCGTCCGAATGGAAACGATGTGCAGGTCCATTGCGGCGGTGGCATGGACAACCCGGTCGAGATCGACTTCACCGAACAAGGCGAAATGCTCGGAACGGTGAACATTCTCTATCGCCAGCGCGGTGATTGTCTTGTGCATTGGATGCATGGGGGCGTTTATCCGCGACACGATCAACCGCAGGTAACGGCCGAGTTCAAGAGCACTGGCGATCTTCTTCCGCCAGTGCTCAACCTCGGACATGTCGCCGTCTCGGGAACGACGCGTTATCGCAGCAAGTACCTGGGCGATGACTTTCAAGACAGCTTCTTCATCACTGAATTCAACACGCATAAGATTGTGCGCACCAAGCTAACGCGATCAGGTTCGACCTTCGCCGCGACGGCGGAAGAGTTTCTTAGTTCGTCGAGCGGCGACTTCCATCCAACCGACGTACTGGAAGACGCAGACGGCAGCCTGCTCGTTATTGATACCGGCGGCTGGTTCCGCATTGGTTGTCCGACTTCCCAAATCGCGAAGCCGAACATCTTGGGAGCGATCTACCGGATTCGGCGGAAAGACGCGGTCGCGGCGAAAGACCCCCGAGGGCAAGCGATCGACTGGCAGAATGAACCATCGGCCAAACTCACTGCGATTCTGAACGACGGTCGTCCCGCTGTTCGAGATCGGGCGATTCGCGAGCTTGCGAAGCGTGGGCCCAAATCGGTCTCTGCCTTGGAAGAGGCTGCGAGTTCAAATACAAGAGATGTTCTGACTCGCCGGAACGGTGTGTGGGCTCTCAGCCGCATCGGAACACCGCGAGCCTTGGCTGCGATACGAAAGAGGCTGGCCGACGAGGACGGCAGCGTGCGACAGGCGGCAGCCCATAGTCTTGGAGCAAATCGCGATCGTGAGTCCACGTCGAGCTTGCTGCCGTTGCTAAACGACGCCGACTTGGCGGTTCGTCGCGAAACAGCGACTGCTTTAGGGAAGATGGGCCAGCCGTCGGCAATCCCGGCCCTTCTGAACAGTGTCGGCGAGGAGAACCTGGATCGCGTGCAACAACACGCGTTGGTCTACGCAATGATAGACATCAATGATCGTACGGTGACTGCGAAAGGCCTTGCCTCCGAGAACGCTCGTATTCAGCGAGCCGCGTTGATCGCCCTCGATCAGATGGATGATGGCGTTCTGTCGCGAGCGGAAGTGACTTCGTTGCTCGACACGAACGATCTCGAACTGCAACGAGTCGCAATCGACATCATCGCGCGGCATTCCGAATGGAGCGAAGAGGTTGTTGGTATCGTGAAGCCAATGCTGGCCAGCGGCAAGGTCACAGCGGAGCAACTCGACTCAGTGGAAACGCTCTTGATCGCATTTGCGGAAAACGAAGCGGTGCAAGAACTGATCGCAGAATCGCTTGCCGGTGCAAATGTCTCGGTGAGTATTCGTCGCACACTACTGGAGGTCATGCGCGACTGCAACTTGCCATCGCTTCCATCGACGTGGCGGCAGGCAGTTGCCGGTTTGCTGACGAGTGAGAGTTCCGTGTTACTGGAGCAAGCCATCAGCGTCGCGGAGCGGACGCGTTCGGCTGAGTTCCTTCAGCCGCTACAGCACATTGGAGCGAATGAGAAGCAATCCGCCGAGCTGCGTGTTCGTGCGCTCGCCGCGAGCGGTGTTGGCCTTGAGCTGAGTGACTCAACGTACACGTTCCTGAGCAGTCAGCTCAATACGGACGGTTCGATAACACGCCGACTTGGCGCCGCGGACGCGATCGGCTCGTCCAAGCTTACGAAGAAGCAGCTAACGTCCGCAACACAACTTGTCGCAAGTGCTGGGCCACTGGAGCTCGTGTCGTTGCTGGGCGCCTTTGAAGCGAACACCGACGCGGATGTCGGCCGAGAGCTAGTCGCTGCTTTGGAGAAAGCTCCCGGACTTACGAATCTCTCGCCTGGCGTCTTTGACCGCGTGTTTCGTAGTTACACGGATGAGGTCCAAGAGTCTGCTGCGTCGCTCAGAAAGAAACTCAGCACATCGAACGCGGAGCAAACGGAACGTCTTGCTGTGATGCAGAGCAAGATGGATGGTGGTGATCCGCTTCGTGGGCACGCCGTCTTCCTGAGCCAACGTACGTCCTGCGTCACATGCCATCAGGTGCAAGGAAAGGGTGGCCGCGTCGGGCCCGATCTCACCACGACCGGCGATCGCCGCAACATGCGAGATCTCCTCGAAGCGCTCCTGTATCCGAGTTCGTCACTCGCCCGTGGTTTCGAGAGTTTCTCCATCATCACGACCGATGGCAAAGTGCAAACAGGGTTGATACTGACGGAAACAGCCGACGCAATCCAGCTCCGCACAACCGATCACAAGACCATCACGATTCGTTGTGAGAACATTGAAGAACTGCTACCAAGCACGGTCTCGATCATGCCGGCAGGGCTTGATCGCACGATGTCTGATAACGATCTGCGAGATCTGATTGCGTACCTCCAAACGCTCAAGGCAGGCTAACAGTCTTCTCTCCACGTAATCGCACGCTGCACTCAACCGCTGCTAGGTGGGCGAGGCTACATTGTCGCGTCGAGATAGGGATCCTGGCCCATCTCTAGCTGCATTCTACGTCGCTCCTGCTCTTGATAGAGGAGCAGGCGGCGCCGACGATAGTGCTGGCGTTCGACCTTGGCCTGAGCTGCTCGCAGCACGCTCGCACATCGATCAAAGCTGCCGGACTTTCCCGTGCCCAAGGCTTCGTAACGCCGCGCGGCTCCCGGGCCGAGACCTGCCTCGAGGACATCATCATCGAGAGACATGAATTGCCGAAAGGAGCCAGCGTCGCCTTGTCGAGCACACCGCCCGATGAGCTGCCGGTCGATGCGAGCGGACTCGTGTAACTCAGTGCAAATCACATGCAATCCACCGAGCTCGTGCACACCTTCACCCAACTTGATGTCGGTTCCGCGTCCGGCCATGTTCGTCGCCACGGTAACTTTGCCGGGTTGCCCCGCTTGAGCAACGATCTCGGCTTCTTCGGCATGACGATTCGCATTTAACACGTCGTGGGAGATGCCGGCGGCTTCAAGTAGTCCTGAGAGCTCTACTGATTTGTCAATCGAGCGCGTGCCGATCAAGACCGGTCGCCCCTGGCGATGCAACTCTTCAATCTCAGCGACAACGGCCTGCCACTTGGCATCGGCATTGCCGAAGACGCGATCCGGCCAGCGCTGCCTGCAATTCAGGCGGTTGGTCGGAATAACATGCACGGGAGTCGTGTAGATCCGCTTCAATTCCGGCTTCGAAGTGGATGCCGTCCCGGTCATACCGCACAACCGGCTGTAACGGAGGTAGAAGTCTTGAACGGTAACGCGAGCTGCTTCGCCGGTCTTCACCGAAACTTCGACGTCTTCCTTCGCTTCGACTGCTTGATGAATCCCGTCTCGCCACTTACGTCCTTCGGCAAGGCGTCCTGTGTTCTCATCCACGATTACGATCTCGCCATCACGCACCACATAGTGCCGGTCCAGGAAGAACTCGCGGGCGACTTTGATCGCGCGCTCAACGTGCTCGTACATATCGAACATGGCAATGGTCGCCAGCAACTCCGGCTTGTCCAACTCCCGAACCTTGCGCCGCCCAGCGGCCAGCAGAGTGACGTGACGGTCTTTGTGGTTGTACTCGTAGTCCACAGCTTCTTCGAAGTTGTCGGTCATCGTCGCGGCCCAGACATACAACGCCGCGGTTGCGTCCGGCGAATTGCCGGGCAGAGAGCTGACGATGAGCGGTGTGCGCGCTTCGTCAATCAGAATGCTATCGGCTTCATCGACAAGCACAAAGTTCAGCTCGCGCTGCACGGCTTCCGGAGTCGTCTTACTCGTCGATTGGCCGAGCATGCCGCTGAGCGAATCACGCGGCCGGTCACCGTTGCGACCGACGAGCAGTCGGTCGCGAAGGAAGTCGAAGCCAAATTCGCGAGACGCGGCGTAGGTGATGTCACAGGCATATGCCTGCTTGCGCTTGGGCCGCGAAGTTCCCGACTGGACGATGCCGACCGACATCCCGAGCAACTCATACGCCGGCAGCATTAGCTCTGCGTCGCGGGCCGCGAGATAGTCGTTCGCGGTCGCCAAGTGCGCTCCTTTATCCTCCAATGCGGCGAGATAAAGTGGCAGTGTCGCTGTCAACGTTTTGCCTTCGCCGGTTTGCATCTCGGCAATTGCTCCATGATGCAAGGCGATCCCGCCCAGCAATTGCACGTCGAAGTGCTGCATGTCCAGCGTGCGGTCCGTCGCCTCTCGCATCAAGGCGAAGGCCTCTGGCAGTAGACGCGACGAGGCTTCACCGCTGAGTGCCCGATATCGAAGAGAAAGGCTCTCTCGACGCAGATCCAAGTCCGATAGGTTGGTGAACTTGGCTTGCGTTCGCTTGATGCGAGCGACCAGCGGACTCCATTTACGCAAAGCCGCCCGAGTAGCTACCCCGGCGAAGGCGTTACGAAGCAGCGGTGAGAAGAGTTTGGACAAACCAAGCAATTCGAACCTCGGCGAAGTCGATTCGTCACGGACAACTAATTGGACAGCGTTACTTTGGCGTCTGATAGCACATTTAAGTTGGTTCACTGACTCGTTTAACCGCAAGCCGGAAGCGTGCGCTTCCACGAAGAAGCGCACGCCTCCGGCTTGCGGTTAAACAAGGAGGCAGTAACGACTTCGGTGATCGACAATACGCCAAAGTTGCGCTGTCCAAATAAGCAGCGTATGCGGCAGAGGACAAACCAACGAAGCTACCAGCTAGGTTCTCGAACGCCATCCATCCGAAGCGACCGTCGCGCTGCTGCGCGACTTGGTCGCGGCTCTCGTTGGGGCTGGTACGGTTCGGCCGGACGAGACGTCGGGTAACTCAGTGATATCAACCACTCTACCACTAGGAACGAATGACCGTGGCGCGCGCGATACCCCTGTACCAATGACGGGAAGACCGCGGAGCGCGGTCGGATTTCCGGATACAGAGCTGGGCTGTACGATTCGTATCGGGCCTCGATGTTCTGTCAGTTGTGATGCAGCAATGACTCGCGAGGTCGGTTGTTGTTTTGCCAGAGCGACGTCAAGATCGACGACGCTCGCTTGCGATGTCAGAGACCGAGTCGGAGCCCACTCGACGTCTGCCGCGACTTTGGATTCTGTTGGCTCGCCGAGATTCGACCACTTATTGATCGTTCGACCTGGTGGGGCGAGGCGGAAACCAGTGCCGACTGGTGGCGGACTCGTCGTCTGGCCCGAAGGCGGCGTATAGTAGGTGCCACCTGTGCCAATGGTACCTGTGCCCGGGGGGGGCACGCGACTCGTGCCATAGGGAGCTAGGAGATCGAATGAAGGCATCGGCGCTCGACAACCCGACAGAACCAGCATGGCGATGCCAGCTATGGCAATCCGTTTCATCGGAAGAACTCCTTCACTCCAAACGATGCGTTTAGCGCCGAGCGAGATTGACTCGGTGCAAGAACGTCTGCACGACTTTCTAGAACGGATGCTCGCAAGCGCGGCCGAAGTGTAGCGATGCGCTGTGAGCCGTCCAATACCGATCTGCAAGGCCAGCTAGCACCGCTCCAGCTCGGTTTAACCGGCACGATCGTTGGGGCCAGCTTTTTCCGTGTCGAGCCGCAACGTTTGCATCGTGGCTGTTGCAAATCCGCAACGGCTCTTGGACACGACACCCTGGCTGACCTATGTTTCCCTATCTATTGTAGGTACGTCCGTTAACAGGTACTAACAGCCCGGCGAGCGGGGATGCTCGCGAGAGAAGACATGATCTTTGGTAAGAAGTTTGCCAGTGGGAAGTAAAGCTCTTGCTGGCATTAACAATTGGATTGGCAGTCGCCTGGGTTCTTGAGCCGACGCTTCCCGCAGCTAGCTGGTTGTGGCGAGTGTTGCTCGCGACTGGCTGTTTGGTGGTAGCCTGTGCCATCTTCGGATTGGATGCCATGCGTCAATCGAGTGCCGAGCGCACCGCTCAACGATACATCGATATGTTGTGCCGCCTCGACCACCATGATCTGGACGACGCCGAGGTAGCTTCGTTGCCGGCCTTGAAAGAAGGAAATCCGTGGCGGCCCACCTTCGGTAGAGTCAGGGACTGCATTACCCGAAATCTAAGTCGAGACGAAGTACTAGGCTAGGCAGCCGCTAATCGATCTTCGAGTCGGTTTTTGAATCGCAGTCACCTGGATCTTGTGCGGCCTGCGAGAGATCCGTCGTGAACAGCAACTTGGTCTTTCCGATGCGAATCCAATCGCCGCTCTTCACAGGCGTTGCTAAGGCAATCTTCTTGCCGTTGACTCGCGTCCCATTTCTGCTGCCTAAATCCCGCACGAACCACTCAGTTCCCTGTTGGTAGAGTGCACAGTGGTGGCGGCTGCAGCGAGCGTCATTCACCGCGATGTCGTTGGAAGCACTGACCTCCTCCCCTAAACTTGATCCATGTTAAGTGAGAGAATCCTCTCCGGCCGACGGCCGGGAAAGGATTGTTTAGATGCCTAAGAAA
>PBSM01000287.1 GCA_002726245.1 Planctomycetaceae bacterium
CGAGCAACCTTTGCTACGCCGCATTCACAGGAGAATCGTTTTACTTTCTTGCTCGCTCTTTCATAGTATCGGAGGAGTGCGGTTAAACGAATGTTGTTAGGGTAGAATCGGCCGCCTTGCCGGAGTATTCTGAACCGCCCACCCTATCAGTCAACGAGGTTCACATGCGACACCTTTCATCGTTCATGCTGGTCGTCTGTACGCTTCTCTGTGTTACGCCGGCGTTCGCGGCCAAATCCCGGCCCAACATCATCTTCGTGATGGCAGACGACTTAGGGTACGGGGATCTTGGCTGCTACGGCCAGAAGCTGATAGCAACACCCAACCTCGACCGCATGGCTCGCGAAGGGACGCGGTTTCGGTCGTTCTATGCCGGTAATACAGTGTGTGCTCCGTCGCGAAGCGTGCTGATGACGGGCCAGCATATGGGACATACGCACGTTCGTGGAAACGCTGGCGGCGATATGTCGATCCAAGCGTTACGTGACGAAGATGTCACGGTCGCGGAAGTGCTGAAGAAGGTGGGCTATGCGACCGCCCTTTGTGGAAAGTGGGGACTCGGCGACGCATTGCCCGGTGCGGAACCAGGTTTGCCGAATCGGCAGGGGTTTGATTACTTCTTCGGCTATCTGAATCAAGTGCATGCGCACAACTACTATCCCGAGTTTCTCTGGCGGAACATCGAGAAAGTGATGTTGCGGAACAAAGTTGTGAAGAACGGACGCGGCGGTGGATTCTTAGGCGGCTACGCGACTGAGCGCATTGACTACAGCCACGACCTCATCGCAGACGAAGCGTTAAAGTTCATCGAGCAAAACAAAGACGGCCCGTTCTTCTTGTATCTACCTTTGACGATCCCGCATGCGAACAACGAAGGAACTCGCGGCACGGGCCACGGGCAGGAAGTTCCAGACTATGGCATCTACAAAGACAAGAATTGGAAAGACCAAGACAAAGGCCAAGCGGCGATGATCACTCGCATGGATCGAGACATGGGGCGAATCCTAGACAAACTTAAACAACTCGGTCTCGACGAGAATACCGTTGTCATGTTCACAAGCGACAACGGCCCTCACGATGAAGGTGGCCACGATACCGAACGATTTACACCGAGCGGCCCGCTTCGTGGAATGAAACGCGATCTCTATGAAGGTGGTGTTCGCGTTCCCATGATTGTTCGTTGGCCTGGTAAGACGCCTGCTGGAGCGATTTCGGAGCATATCGGTTACTTCGGCGACTTGCTGGCGACTGCGGCCGAACTTGCCGGCGTGGACGCTCCGCAGAATCTCGACTCGATCAGCTTCGCTCCAACGATCACTGGGCAAGCGACCGACCAGAAGGAACACAAATACCTCTACTGGGAGTTCTACGAACGAGGTGGCAAGCAAGCCGTTCGGCATGAAAACTGGAAGGCCGTCCGGATGCCGATGTTCAAAGGCAAGACCCAGCTTTTCGATCTGAATAAAGATCTTGGTGAGGCGACCGACATCTCGGCGAAGCATCCCGACATCGTCGCAAAGCTCGAAGCAATGATGGGCGAAGCTCACGCCGGTCATCCGAACTGGAAGCCTCGCGGCAAGCCTTCCAAGAGCCAGCCCAAACCAGGCGACGGTAAAGCGAGGTTCTAGGGCGAGACGAGAAGACACTGGAACAGGAGGGAACGAGAGAACAGAGATTCCTATGCTTCAAATCTACCTTACGCCCTTCTATACTCCCACTCACCGGAGACCTGACATGACAAGGAAACAAACCTCTTGTAGCGACTGCCAAAGCGTTGATCGCCGTTCGTTTATGAAGACTGTCGGAGGTGCAGCGGTCGCCGGTGCGGTGGCACCTGCGTTCGCCCGCTTCGCGCATGCGGCTCCAGCAACGAAGGCTACCGCAACGACCGCGGTCCAACGTTTCTACGAGACGCTCAGCGAAAAGCAACTGCTCGGTATTGCTTTCCCCTTCGATCATCAACTCCGCAAGAAGATCCACGCTAACTGGCACATCACCAAACCGACCATCGGCGGCGACTTCTATACGAAGGAACAACGCGAGTTGATGAAGGACATCGTTCGCAACGTTACCACCGAAGATGGCTTCGAGCGTCTGATGCAGCAGATGGACGACGATGCCGGCGGCTTTGAAGAGTACAGTGTGGCTGTATTCGGCGAGCCAGGTAAAGGCAAGTTCGAATGGGAACTGACTGGCCGCCACCTCACGCTGCGTGCCGATGGCGACAGCGTTGATAAGTCGGCGTTCGGCGGGCCAATCGTGTACGGTCACGGTGAAGAGTCGCCCGCTGACAACATGTATCACTCTCACACGAAGCAGTTGAACGAAGTCTTCAAGACGCTCGACGAAAAGCATGCGAAGAAGGCACTGCTGAAGAAAGCTCCGAAGGAGTCGGCAGTTCAGTTGCAAGGCCAAGATGGCAAGTTCCCTGGTCTTGCGATCGGCAAACTCGCCAGCGACCAGAAAGAACTGGTCGAGAAGACATTGAAGGTGCTGCTCTCTCCATATCGTGAAGAAGACATCGACGAGGTGATGTCGATTCTCAAGGCCGGTGGCGGACTCGATAAGCTTCACATGGCGTTCTACGAACAGGGCGATCTCGAAAGCGACAAGGTCTGGGACATTTGGCGGCTCGAAGGCCCGTCGTTCGTCTGGCATTTCCGCGGCGTGCCGCACGTCCATGCGTATATCAACATCAGCGAACTCGTTTGAGGAATCGTTGAAAGCGACTAACAAGCGACGGTCCCCTGGACTTCGATTCAGGGGACCGTTTTGTTTTCATGGAGCAACCGTAGATGCCGCGACTTGCGTTGTTTGACGCCGCCGAAGATGCGCACGATCAAGTGGTTGTCATCGATGCCGCAGGCTCGTATACGTATGCGGACTTACTAGATCATTCGAGAAGAGTCGCAACGGCGTTACTTGATGGTAGCGATGATCTGTCTGAGCGGCGGATCGCGTTCTTGGTGACGCCTGGGTTTGATTACGTCGCGGTCCAATGGGGTATTTGGCAGGCTGGAGGCGTTGCCGTGCCGTTGGGCTTGAAGCACCCGCGCCCGGAGCTAGCGTACACGATCGACGACGCCGATGTCTCCGCGGTGGTGGTAGAACCTGAGTTGAAAGACCGTGTTGCAGCCATCACTACTTCCAAGTCGTTGCCGCTACTCGCGACCGACGACTTCCCCGAGCGAGCGGTCAACGAGCGTCTGCCTGCAATCGAGGCGTTTCGGCGAGCGATGATTCTGTACACAAGCGGCAGCACTGGTAAGCCGAAAGGTGTCGTGACGACTCACGCCAACATCCAAGCACAGATCGACGCCTTGGTTGAAGCGTGGGAGTGGCAGCGTACCGATAAGATCCTGCACGTCCTTCCGATGCATCACATTCATGGCATTATTAACGTCCTCGGTTGCGCGATGCGAGTCGCTGCGACTTGCGAGTTCTTGCCCACGTTCGAGCCGGTTCGCGTTTGGGAGCGATTCGCGGTGGGCGATCTGACGCTGTTCATGGCGGTACCGACGATCTACGTGAAGTTGATCGCGGCGTTTGAGAACGCATCGAGTCAGTTGCAAACTCGCTGGTCGAATGGAGCCGGCAAGATGCGACTGATGGTATCCGGATCGGCGGCCTTGCCGATACCAACGCTTGAGAAGTGGGAGGCCATCACGGGGAATCGGCTACTTGAACGCTACGGCATGACGGAAATCGGTATGGGGCTGTCGAATCCACTGCATGGCGAGCGACGTGCCGGACATGTGGGTGCACCATTGCCGAGTGTTGAAGCACGCCGCACGAACGAGGCAGGTGAGATCGTTGACGATGCAGCTCCCGGCGAGATCGAGATTCGTGGGCCGAGCGTGTTCCAGGAGTATTGGAACCGTCCCGAAGCGACTGCGAAGTCTTTTCGCGACGGTTGGTTTCGCACTGGCGATATCGCGGTTGTCGATGATGGGGCCTATCGGATTCTTGGACGAAGCAGTGTCGATATCATTAAGACTGGCGGGTACAAGGTCTCGGCGTTGGAGATCGAAGACGTCCTGAGAACACACTCAGCGATTCGTGATTGTGCCGTCGTGGGAATCGAGGATGCGGAGTGGGGAGAACGTGTCGCGTTGTGCGCTGTATGTGATGAGGCCGAATCCATTGCTCTCGACGAGCTTCGCGATTGGGCCAAGGAACGGCTTGCTTCCTACAAAGTGCCGACCCTGCTTCACGTTTGCGACGAACTTCCAAGAAACGCGATGAGCAAAGTACAGAAGCCACGAGTTCGGGAGTTGTTTCAGTAGTTGCAATGCCCACGAATGGCAGAGTCGCCCCACGGATGTGATGACAGACTCGTCTTTAAGATTCTCGTAATCGCTCGCCATCCTCGCTCGTCATGCTTGGGTTGCGTGCCACGCCGAACACAAGCATAAGAAGGCGAAGTGACTCCTTCGCGCATGCCGGGATACTCTAGTTGTAGTCAGCGCCGGTGAGACTGTTGAGCACGGACTGCTGCCAATTGCGAAGTTGCTCCTCCAGGTCTCTCGCAATCTCTGGCTCGGTCTCAATGAGATTGTTTTTCTCAGCCCGGTCGTTGCGTAGGTCGAACAGTTCTCTCGCCAGCGCGTCACCGGGTTGAGCATCGACGACGAGCTTGTAACGGTTGCCCAGAATGACCCGCGGACCATTGAAGTCCTGGTCGGTGATTTTGGAATGATGGAAGTTGCGAAAGTTGCGCGTGTATCGGCCGTCCATCATCTTGACTAAACGTGTCGTTCCTTCCTGAAGCTTGGGAAGGACATATGGCTGCGGCTGCCCCTTCGTGATTCGGCCGGTGTTGTAGCTCCAGAAGAAGATCGGGCTTGGCCTTTCCGTCATTTCACCATCCATCAGAGATCTTAAGCTGATGCCATCCAGCGGGTGGTTGGGAAGAGCTTGCCCAACCAAGTCACAGATTGTGGGAAGCATGTCACTGGTGACAGCGTTGACGTCCGCCACACGCGGCTCAGAGATCTTCTCTGGCCATTCGATAATGCCAGGAACTCGTATACCCCCGTCATACATCAAGCCCTTCTGGCCGCGGAATGGCGTCGTGACACTGCCACCACTGGGGCTCCCATTATCGCCGCAGTACCAGAGAAGCGTATTCTGGCGCAGGCGTTCCTTGTTGAGCCACCGCCGTAACTGTCCGATGGATCGATCCATCGCGGTTATCTCGGCGTAGCGTTCTTGCAGCACCTTGTCGAGCGGTCGCTTCGTGGGACGCCCCGTCTCGTTGGACGTCAGCGTGACGAAACGCTCTCGATAACTCTCAGGCAGGTCGTTATACAGCGCAAGGTCTCTCTCCAACCCGCTATAGGGTTCGTGTGGAGAGCCGAACCAGACTACCACGAAGAAAGGCTGCTCACTCCTCTTCGCCGTTGCGATGAAGTGAGTGGCTTCCGCAATGAGTATTTCTGAGCTTTCCCCCTGAAACTGCTCGGGAGGCCCGCCATTGCGTGAGAAGTACGGGTTCAGTTCGAAGAAGTTATCGTGCGCGAGCCACTCATCGAATCCCATAGCTCCGGGATTGGTTGGTGACTCGGCTTTGACCGGCCCCAAGTGCCACTTGCCGAAGTGACCGCACAGGTAACCAGCCTCGCCGAGGATCTGCGCGATACTGACTTCCTCTGTCGGAGCAAAAGGGAAGCAGTGGCCGATGCGAAGTCTCGCGTTGGGAACGCTTGCGCTGTACGCGTTGGGAATCGCTTTCGCGATCGTGATGTGGGTCAACCACCCACCAATGGGATCGCCGTAAGGAATACACGCCATTGCTCTTTCTGATCGGCTCGTTGCTCTCCCGCTGATGGCTCCGTCTGAGCCGACAGTGCGGCACCGGTCCGGCAGCGTGGCTTAGCGCTGCGATGTAGCCAGGCAATCCGGATGCAGATGGAGGTGAGCCACTTCGGCGGGCGAGAGTTCTCGGCCGAACACAGCGAACTCGTCGAGTAGGCCAATGTAGTTAACCGCGAAGTAGATGCCTGTTTGAACAAGGTCCCATTTCATGGCGATGTCTTGGCCTTTCAGCGAACCGACCCGTTTTCCATCGATGTAAAATGTGGCGTGAGCATCTGTCTCGCCGGTATCGAAGTTGCTCCACGTCATTGCGATGTGATGCCAGTCCACTTCTCTTAACCCGATCTCTGGCACAACGATCAGCGGAGCGGCTGGATCCTTTTCAGGCACCGCCTTCTCTCCTTCGGCGAGCGCGCGGAAAGCACCCATCCGCAAGTTGCGTGGTTTCGTATCCGGAAAGTCCACCCACAAGCCGCCATCGCCTGCACGACGCTGTGTTATTTGAACTGGGTCGCAGAATCGGGTCTTCAACATCGTGTCTGGATTCGTCTTCAGCCAGAACGAGACGCTACCGCTCCAACCGTCAGGGCGATAATCGATGTTCCGCGCGGCGGGGAAAAACAAACGGCCTCGATTCGGTAAGACGTCGATGCCCTTGAGAGCACCGCCAACGATCCCGCTTTCGTGGGCAATTACAAAGGTCTCTTCTGGAAAGCCGGGCTCTGTGACGAATTGGCCCTTGGCCTGCGGATTGTCCGAGCGTGTTCGCACTGTCTTTTCACCGCCAGCGAAGTCGGCCTCGATTCGCTCATCGAACGACGCATACAGCGTTATGGCCTCGCAAAGCACGGCTTCGTCAAGAGCCGGTTCGGGCCAGCTCAAGTGCTTGTGCAAGAAAGCAAAAGTCCCTTCTCCGTTGATGCTGTGGCCGCCTTGAAAGAACTCGATCTCCACGCGGTCGGCTAGGCCAAGTTGAGCATACAGCCAGCGGACCTTTGCAAACTCATGAGCGATCCATCGGTCACGGCCGACTCGATCGTGATGTCCCCGCTCGACCATGAACGGACGCGGCACCATCAAGTAAGCCATCTCGGCATAATCGAACGTGTGTCCGAGATTCCAGTAAGGCATTTCCCATTCAATGGTGTTCATGAAACTGAACGGCTGATCGGTTGCAGCGATCTTGCGAGTCCATTGGTTGAAGTCGCCAGAGCAGATCGACAGGCAGTACTTCTCCAAAACCGTCGGCACGCGCACCGCCGTCTCGCCGCCATAGCTCAAACCATAGAACGCGATTCGGTCTCCATCGACTTGCGGCAGCGAATCGAGCCAACGCAAAATCTGATCGTGCTGAGCGATGATGAACGAGAAGAGGGTGCAACCGATGGTGTTCGCCTTACGGTCGAGCCAACGATAGCGATCTTCGCCACGATAGAGGTTGTGCGGCGCGAACGTAATGAAGCCGCGTTCGGCCAGCTTCGCGGCAAAGTCATTGTAGGCGGGGTTATGCGTGTTGATCGTGTCTCTCGGGATTCCTTGCCGTCCGTGTTGGCAAACAACAACGGGTCGTCGTTCACCCGGTTTGAGGTTCTTCGGTAGGACCAGCACTCCCCACGCGAACAGACCGTCGAAGACATCTAGCACAACATCGTACGCACCCCAAGCATCCGTTTCCGCTACTAACCGTGTTCGTGCATTCGGTGGCAACAGCGGTTCGTCGAATCGCCCCATCGCCTCCTCGTAGAACTGAGGGCGAAAGCCTTTCGCGGCATCGATGAATTTCTGCTGAGAGTGAACGGGATGTCTGCGTTCAGTACTCCAGCGACCACCGGCAAAATCGGGCATCGCTTCATAGAGAAAGAAGCGATCGCGGACATGTTCGGAATCTCGGACGAACGATTGCACGTGTTGCTCAAGTTGCTTCATCGCTCGCTGCTGTCGGCGCGAGGTTTCCTCCGAGGCAGATTGTCGCCGTTCTTGCGGGGGTCGGTTTGCGAGTTGGTCTGCAGGGCCGATGCCGAACTGAGCAACGAACGTCTGAGCTACGTCATTTGCGAACACCTCGTTAGATCGTCTGTCAGCGCTGATCAGCTTCGGTCGCGACAGTACCGGAGCTGTCGGAATGCGATCGAACTCTCTTTTCACATCGATCAACGGAGCCGTCTGGATATCCCCTTTGTGCTCCAAGACGTTTGGAAACGCGCGGTGTTCGATAACCAATTGTCGTGGCAAGACCAGCGAAGCAATTTCCGCGTCGCCAAACCTTTCCAACCGTGAAAACACGTTGCGATAGATTGGTTCGGACCAGACCTCTTCGCGCGGCGCGAAGTACCCGCTCACCAGAGCCACATCGATTCGTTGCTCAATCGCGGCGGCGAAGAACGCCGTCTGGCCGCCTTCGCCATATCCTGCCACTCCGATTCTTGTATTCTCTTCGCGGCGTTCGGCGAACCAGTCGATGCCGGCCAGCACCCGCTGTACTTCGTAGCCGATAACACGACGCCCCATGTGAAACGCTTGACGATAGATCCATTCCCGATCGGTGTAATCCGCGCGTTTCAGACGCGAATCGTCGGTCTGCCATTTGTCACGGCTTAACGTCTGAAGCACGATGACTTCGAATCCGTTCTCGGCGAGTCGCCGTGCGAATTGGCGTTGCGAATCGAGTCCGTTCGCGAGGCCGAGCGTCTGTTCTGGATTCACACTCGCGTCTGGCACAACGACCACATGGCCGACCGGCGTCTCCTTCTGCTGCACAAGCAAGCCTTCGCCGAAGACACCGTCAAACACGGGCCAGCGAACTTGATAGACGCGGTACGCGCCGCTTTCCGCGACAAGCGATGGATTCAGATCATCGCCGTACCGTTCCATGCGAACGTCAACACGCTCATCAACCACGCCGAGTATCGTGGCCAACTCATCGCGGTTCTCGGAGATCGATGCAACGTACGCATCGCGCGAAGAAAAGTCATACTGCCAGAACGCTTTCCGCTTCGCACTCGCATCGCCGATCTTCCGCTCGACGAACGCATGTGCAGCGTCCATCATTCGCTCCGATAGATCAGCCTCTTCCCACTCCAAGGGTTTCGTATTGGGCAACGGCCCGTCACAGAATCCCTCGCCAACGAGCATCAGCAGGATCGCGCAGCCCGAAACGATTCGTTGGTTCATGATGTAGCTTTCGACGAGGATTGGGCGACAAGATGCTTGCAATGCTTTCAGTTTCCGACGACGGCATTCTACAGACGTCTGATGCTGGCTCCAAACGAAACCAACGAGGCGTGTGACGCGTGAGCAGTGTAGCCACACATTTTGCCTGATCGTTTGCAACACCTATGGCGCAACCGAAAACGCTTGCGGCGTATGGCGATAGTGGCCGCCGTCTTACGCGTTGTCGATGAATACTAGGATGAAGGACACTGCTGGCGAGTCGTTGATCTTCATGCCGCGAGGCGTCGGAACTATACTCCCGCCCGCCGCGTAGTACATCGGAGGTTAGTGTCGAATGTCACTCAGTCCGTCCGTTAAGTTCCGCTTTAGCCCGGAGCTAGCGAATTCGCTAACGCATGGTGCTGGAGCGCTGGTCGCAGTCGTCGCGAGTGCCCAGCTTCTGCAAGAGGCCTGGGGAACGCGATTGGTGGCTTGGTGTGCTCTGTACTCCGCAACACTCATCGCGGTTTACCTCTTCTCAACGCTGTCCCATGCCATCCACGAGCCGGAAGCCAGACAGCTATTCCGCGCGCTCGATCAGGGCACGATCTATGGTCTGATTGCTGGCACCTACACGCCTTTCGCCGCGTACTATCTGTCGGCACCAGTTGTGTGGTGGTTGCTGGGCGCGATGTGGCTGGCCGCGATGGTTGGCTTTTGGTCGAAGGCCGTTGCCAAGCATCGCGTCGAGGCACTGGCGACCTGGAGTTACATCTCTCTAGGTTGGATACCGGCCCTCTCGTTCATCGGATACGTCCCGCTGGCCTTGTTCGTATGGATCGCGTTGGGTGGCGTGATGTATACGCTGGGGACCGTGTTTCTGATGCAGGATCATCGTCATCCCTACCTCCACGCCGTCTGGCACTTGCTCGTCATCGCTGCCAGTGCGTGCCACTACTACGCGATCTTGCAAGTCGTCCAACGCAGCTCGATCGCCGGCCTATAGATTCGACTCAGAACTTCGAGTTACTGAGTGAAGCGATCTTGCAGAAGAAGTGAATAGAGATTCCACTGCATCATTCGTTCCTTCTGGAGTGCATGATGCATATTTGGGTTGATGCCGACGCTTGCCCCGGGCAAATCAAAGAACTCTTATTTCGCACAGCGAAACGCCGCGAGATCAACGTCACGCTTGTCGCGAACCAGGCAATGCACACGCCGAAGTCCGAGTTTATCGGCAGCGTTCTCGTTCCGCCGGGAATGAACGTTGCCGATCGGCGCATCGTAGAATTGGTCGAGCCAGGTGATCTCGTGATCACTGCGGACATCCCGCTTGCCGCCGACGTCGTCGCAGCCGGTGGGCAAGCTCTCAATCCGCGAGGCGAACTGTATACCAATGCCAACGTTGGCGAGCGGCTTGCTGTTCGTAACATGCTGGATGAAATGCGAGGCGGAGGCGAGATTACTGGCGGCCCTCCACAGTTCACCGCGAAGGATCGACAAGCCTTTGCAAACCAGCTCGATCGCTGGGTAACCAAAGCACAGACTTGATCACAAACGAAACGTAAACGTGGGATAGGCTTCCAGCCTGTCATGCCAGCGGAGACTTGTTAGAGATGTCCGAAGACAGCCAGAACCGAACGTCACCACTTCGTTTGGATCAGTTCTTGAAACTCACAGGGCTCGCCGAAACTGGCGGCCATGCGAAGCTAATGATCCAGGGCGGCGAGGTTTCACTCAACGGCGAACTAGAGACAAGAAGGCGGAAGCAGCTTACTTTCGGCGATGTCGTCGAGATCGCCGGTGCGAGTTATTCGGTTGATGAGTTTCTTCCACAGTGAGCGAAGCTCGTTCTTAACCTACATGGATGCCGATGGGCGATACGCCGATTTCCATGCACTCCGCAAGACTTTCATCACAAACCTGTCGCGAGCCGGCGTATCGCCCAAGCTTGCACAAACGCTTGCACGTCACAGTGACATCAACCTCACGATGAACACGTACACGAGTCTTGAGATTCACGACCAGTCCGCAGCGGTCGAAGACTTGCCGGCATTGCCCAAGATTGGCCGTAGGACGCAACAACTGGCAGCAACCGGAACCGAAGGCCCTGGTAGCGAGCAGCACCCTCGAAGCAATCACCCAAGATGTCCTTGCGCGTGTCTTCCATCAACATAACCAAGGTTGCGAATGCTTGCGTGATCGAATCGATTCCCCGGCGTCCGTCTTTGCCATCGGCGTATCCCTTGGCAACGACTGCAAGGTACTCGTCTTCCATCTGCTGGGCGGATAGCGCACAGACAACACAACTGAGAAAATCCTCGAAGGCCTGGCCTCGACTCACGCCAGCACGGTGCCCAGCTTCATCAATCAGCTTGCATAAGTCTTTCGTGCCGTCGTAGCGAAATTGTTCACGAGCCAATTATTGCGTGGGAAATTCAGAAGAGATTTTGTTGGTCCTTCGGCTGGTCGTTCGATGGATCGGTCGGGGTGGTCACTTCGTGCGGATCGACTTCTATAAACGGCGGTCAGAAAACGTAGCGCTCGGCGGGCGAAACACATAGCGCTAAGTTTGTGAGTGAATGCCCGAGCAGCGGTGGCTCGGTGCGGCTGTTTGTCCTTTCTTATTTCGACGATTGAGA
>PBSM01000288.1 GCA_002726245.1 Planctomycetaceae bacterium
AATGAAATACCTCACCTTCCACAAGTAGAAACCCCGAAACCGATCTACTCGAATTTACAGAATGAGTGTTGCTTTATCAAAAGTCCGGAGACCGTCCTCAAGTTCAAACTCTTTCAGGGACGGCTTGCGGTTAAACGATCTATCCACGCCTTTGAAGCTTACACTGCGTCACCGCTTCTGGCGATGGATCCCTTACTCTCCACTGCTCCAGCAGACTCGTTACAATAACGACTGAAGCAAAGGGTGTGGTATGGATGGTGCTAACCAGAATCTCGTTCCGGTCTTCATCGCGTTGGGGACAGTTGCGTTCGCGGTAGGCATACTGCTTCTGATCAGCTTGCTTCTGTTGCTCCGAAGGAAAGCTCCTCCGTCGAAGCCAACCGAACCTGATCTCAGGATCGACGTAGCTTCCTTGGGTGTGGGAGGCCCGCCGGAATCGGAGTTGCAGCTTGAGTGCTACTCGGTTCCTGTGCGACTGGCGGTGCTGGTGATTGCTCCGGTAGGTCGTGCCGGCACGATTCCTGAAACCGATCAGTTGCTAGAAGTCGTCGATCAACTTGTTCCCGGGCTTGTCGATGTTGTGTCGCAGCATCACCCCGTCGTCCGTTTCTGGGCACCACAATTGAGCTCTCAGGGATTCGTCAACTCGTTCTTCCACAACGTTGGCTTGCCCGGCGACAAAGGCAAAGGAACAGCCTGGTCCAGCGTGGCGGGTAAGTTTAACAGCGGCGATCATCACTATTTGGTTGGTTTCGTGTTTCGCGCCGAATCGGCCAACGGAATCGGCCAAGTTGCGATCGAGCACGATGGACAGTGGAACGACGTGATACGGATCCGGAGGTAATGTAGCCATCACGCTCCGCGTGATGAAAAGCGGAACCGCGCACGGCTTCGGCTTTCCGGTCAGCGCTCGATTAGAAGAGGAGTCGTCTCGTCCCACCGCTCTCATCACGCGGAGCGTGATGGTTACTTGGTGGCTACATAGAGGAGACAGCGTGCGACGAAGTCAGCAACAACTACGCGAAGATGCACTTGCGATCTGGCGTGCGAGTGTTGAAGCGGTTGGTAGCGAGCGGTTGATCGGTGAGACAGTCCAAGTCGCGAACGGGGCACTCCAAATCGGCGAGCACTCGATTCCTCTGGACGACATCTCTCGGATTGTGGTTGTCGGCGCCGGCAAAGCTGGTGCCGGAATGGCCGCTGGCATGGAAGCGGCTTTGGCCGAAATCGCCGAGGCAAAGCAACTGCAAGGCTGGGTGAACGTTCCGGAGGACTGCGTGCGGCCGTTGCAGTACATCACGCTGCATGGCGCACGCCCAGCCGGAATGAACGAGCCAACCGAAGCGGGCATTGCAGGCTCGGAAGAGCTTCTCGAACTGGTTTCGTCGTTGGAGCCGTCCGATCTCTGCTTGTGTTTAATCTCGGGAGGTGGTTCGGCTCTCTTGCCGGCTCCCGTCGGAGCGATCTCGTTATCCGACAAGCAAGTCGTCACGAAGCACCTTAGCGGCGCGGGTGCGAATATCGAAGAACTGAATACCGTTCGCAAGCGGCTCAGTCGGATCAAAGGCGGCGGCTTAGCTCGCGCTTGCCGCGCGGGACAACTCTTCACGCTAATCATCTCCGACGTCATCGGTGATCCGCTCGACGTCATCGCTTCCGGTCCCACGGTCCCCAACAGCACAACGGCTCAAGACGCCCTCGATGTCCTCGAACGCTTTAACTCGCGCGAAGCAGGCGTTTCGCCCGCGCTCTTTGAATACCTCGAATCCGATGCTTCCTCTCTCTCCCTCTCTCGCTCTCTCCCTCTCTCCCCTCCTCCCCTCTGCCAAGTAACCAACCTCGTGATCGGCAACAACGCTCTCGCCGTCGATGCCGCAGGGATCGAAGCCGAACGCCGCGGCTACTCCCACGCCATGATGGCTGCAACAAGCTTGGAAGGCGAGGCCGAAGACGTCGGCCGGCACTTGGCTGAGATGGCGTTACGCATGCGCGACGAGCCCGGCCCCGACTGCCTGATTACCGGCGGCGAGCCGATCGTGCAGCTTGTCGATGAAGCCACGCGCGGCAAAGGTGGTCGCAATCAGCAACTTGTTCTTGCCGCGTTGCTTCAGTTACTCGAAGCAACTCCCAACGATCCGACGGAAGCGCTTCGAAACATCGCCCTGCTTGCCGGCGGCACCGACGGCGAAGACGGACCAACCGATGCCGCTGGTGCGCTGATCGACTTCGCGATTTCTGAGGCGATTGTTCGTGAACGCCCCGATCCACGCATCTTCCTCGAGCGGAACGACGCCTATCACTTTTTCGAGCGGCTTGGCGCGCTGATTAGAACGGGGCCGACACACACCAATGTGTGCGACTTGCGCGTTGTCACTGTCTCACAGCCGAAATGATTGCCCGTGTCAGCGACGTGTTCGCTTGCGAGCTGCCGATGCGGAGCGTGGCTTCTTGCCATGCGGCTTCGCTTTGGCGTCAGCTTGCTTGAGGAACTTTCCTGCCTCCTCGATACCCTTCCAACGTTGGCAAGGACTTTCTCGATACAGGAACGGACCGCTTCGGCTTCTTCGCTCGCGTAGTGTTCGATCGCTATGCTGACAATTCGGCGACGGGCGGTGAGACTCGCCGACTCGCCCTGATCAACGAAGTGACCGTAGATCAGTTCGCGGTTTGACTCGTCAGCCAATTCCAACTGTTTCGCTAGCGCCAACTTCTGAGCTTCCGCGCCGGTGCACATCGTTTGGAACTTATAGACTTGGAAAGGTTCTCCGCCGAGCCCCGAACGAAGCTGGGTGAAGAAGATCGGCCCGCGAGATGTTAGCTTGATCGCCAACGCCGTCAGCAGAAATAGCGGCGACAGCAAGACGAGACCGATTGACGAACCGAGCACGTCCAGGCAGCGCTTCCAGAGCGGAAGTGCCTTGCTGTACAGAGGCTCGATCGATCCATCGTCCCCGTCGGCGTCGTCCTCATTGCTTTCCATCGACAGTGGGAGGCTGTCGCTTGGGTAAGTGAAGATGTCGATCCCGACCACAATTCCTTCTTCGTCGAAGGATTCCACAATCGCATCGGCCAACTGTTGCGCGCCGTTGACTTCCGTATCGGGCAGCAACACGCCGATTCGTCCGTCAGCCATGTAACCGGTCATGTCGGTCGCTCGCAAACGCTCGCGCAACACACGGTTGACCGTTCGTAGTGTTGCCTCTTTGCTGACGCGACGCTCTTTGAAGGCGATCGCCAGTAGCGAGAAAATGCCCTGCGCCCGATCGGCACGCGACCGCTCTCGTTCCAGCATCGACTGAAAGTGTTCGCGGGCGTGCAGCAATCCGCATTCGTTCGACCGCCCGATAATTCGAATCCAACCTAACACGTTGCTTCCTCTCTAAACTTTGTGGTACAGCCAGGTGGGGACGTAGTTCTTCCGCTTGTTCAGGATCACTCCGAGCGGCTCGATCCCTAACCGTTCCAACTGCGATTTCGCTCGCATGACGGCTCGCTGTCTGGCTCGTTCCGATTCAACGACCAAGAGCGCCCCGTCCAGGTTTCCAAAGTCCGTCATTTGCGAAGTGAGTTCGGCGACCGGAGGTAAATCCAACAGAACAAGTTTGAACACCCGCCTGGCCTCGTCGAGCAGTTCTTCCCATGCGCGCACTTCCTGCCGAGGTCCTGCTTCCCCACTGGCGAGGAAGGCCAGATTCCGGTATCCCCGCTAAGAATCAGGAGGTTCGTGTGGCGCGGACCGAGTGGTCCTTCGGCGTGCCTAAAGAACAAATACCGTTTCTGCTGGGCGAGGTGATCACCGCGAAATCGCTAAGCCGCGATTTGACAGAGAGTTACCGGAGACGCCAGCGTTGTGGACGCGCTGAAACGGTGCTGCCGAAGTGCAACGGATGTTGCCGATTCGCATTGGTCGGTGTTTTAGTAGGTCCCGCTCGGCTTCGCGGAACCTACTCGCGAGAAGGCCACTATGCAGCGCGACCAGGCACGATACTCGGTTGAGCATCCGGTTCGTCGAAGTTGACGAGTTCTCGAACGGTGTAGTTCTGCTTCGCTTGCGCACCGTAATAAATTCGCGAGGCAACTTCGCCCAACAAGCCAAGGCTGAAGAACTGCAGAGCTGCCATGAACGAGAACACCGTCATCAATAGAAACGGATTGCCGGTCATGTCAATTGCGCCGAAGATCTTCATGCAGACAGTCGTGACTGCCGACCCGCCCCCCAGGGCGACGCACAGTAGCCCCAACGTGCCAAACAGCTTCATCGGGCTGGCGAAGTAGTCGAGCAAGTACTTGACAGTCATGAGATCTAAGACGACGCGGAATGTGCGCGAGATGCCGTACTTGGATGTCCCGAAGCGACGCGGGTTGTGACGCGTTACCACCTCCGCGCATCGCGCGCCGCGCTGATGAGCCAAGATCGGAATGAAACGGTGCATCTCGCCGTACAGTTCGAGTTCCTGCCCGATCTCGCGGCGAATTGCTTTCAAGGTGCATCCCAAGTCATGAATTGGAAAGCGAGTCGTCTTTGAGATCAACCAGTTCGCCATCATCGACGGAAGGCGACGACTGAGGAACTTGTCTTTGCGGTTCTTCCGCCAGCCGTGTACGACGTCATAGCCTTCGTCTAACTTCTCCACCATCATCGGGATGTCGGCCGGTTCGTTCTGTAAATCGCCGTCCAACGTGACGATGGCATCGCCCGATGCCAGTTGCAAGCCGGCTTGCATCGCGGCCGTTTGGCCATAATTCCGCCGGAAGAAGACGAGTTTCACGCGTGCATCCGTGCTCGCAAGCGACTTCATCAGATCACGACCGCCGTCGTTCGAGCCGTCATCGACGAAAAGTAGTTCGTACGACCGGCCAAACTCTTCCATGACGTCCGTCACTTGACGATACAATGCGAGGATGTTGTCGTATTCGTTGTAAATCGGTATGACAACTGAGACGTCCATGTCTGACTCCGCTTCCCGCTGAGTTGTTCGCAGCGCGCTCCGGTGGCGCGGATTAGGCAGGGCAAAGTCTAGGCCAAGAGGCAAATCGCGACAACATCATTCACGGACACCCGATGCGCCCGCTGAAAATCTTAGAAACATGCTTGTACGCCGACGATCTGGCTGCCGCTGAGCAGTTCTATCGCGACGTGCTGGGGCTTTCGGTCGTCAGCCGCCAAGAGCCGCGACATGTCTTCCTTCGCTGCGGTGAGACCATGCTGTTGGTCTTCAATCCGGAAGTCAACAGCCTTCCCTCGGCCGAGGTTCCACCGCACGGTGCACATGGCTGCGGGCACGTCGCTTTCAGTGTCGGGACGGGCGAGGTGCTCGATTGGGAGCGAGTGCTGACGGAGAAGGGGATACCGATCGAAAAACGCGTCACCCGGCCCAGCGGTGGCGTGTCGCTTTACTTCCGCGATCCCGCCGGCAACAGCGTTGAGCTGACATCGCCGCGGATCTGGGGCATCTCTCCAACTCGCGAGCCGCTCACCTAGTTCGACAGCGCACCTTGTAGCCGGATTCGCAAGAATTCGGGTGCCTGGATTGCGTGAACCGCCCGAATTCTTGCGAATCCAGCTACGAAGTCCAAAGGTGCGCTGTCCAACTAACACGTCGCGTGTCGGCCAGACACTTGCAATAGGCAGCGCAACTCTGAGCCAAGGCGTTACGCGGCTGCGCCGTCAGTCTGCGAGTCGGTGATTGCTTGAGAGCGTAGGAACTCACCATCGGGTCCGTAGAACTTGACGACTTTTTCTTCCAGGAACAAGATTGCGCGATGGCTGTCACAGGCGAAACGGCGTCCGCAGTAGAAGCCGTCGCGAATGAGGATTGTCTCGCAACAATCGTCGATGTTATCGACACCTTCAGACAGGAAGGTGCTGCGAACGTGTTGGCGGACCAAGTCAAGAAGCTGTGCGTGTTGCATGGCGAGGCAGGTGGGGAGAGAGTAGGCAGGAAAATGTGGGGGACTTGATCTTCCATCGACACGTTTGGATCGGTACTTTCGCGCTCTCTAGTCGAACCGGCAGAGTCTTCCCAGATTGCCTGACGCGAATATGTCAAGCGAGAGTGACGCCGAAGCCTGGTCGGGAGGATAGCTGAATCCGGCCATCGATGATCTGGGGAGCGTCTGCGAGACAGCGGAACCACTTCCGGCTGGATTCCGCCAGCGGATTCGGATCGAGTGCCGCGATCGCCGGAAGTGCGTAAGGCTCACAGCCGCGGTGAGGGCAAACGCGGATGCCAGCGTCATTCGCCATCCGGTAGATCTCGATCAACGTTGTTAGCCCACCGCACCAGTTGATGTCCGGCTGCAGAACCGCGTGTAAACGGCGATCGATCAACTCCCGAAACCCTTCCGCAAGGTACTCGTGCTCGCCACCCGCGATCGGCACGAGACTCTTCGCCGACAGTTCCGCGTACGCCGCCAGATCATCCGGCTGAACCGGCTCCTCCAGCCAAGCGACGTCGAACGGCGCGACCGCTTGGGCGACTCGCAATGAAGTAGCGACGTCCCATTGGGCAAACGCATCGATCATGATGGTTGCTGCTGCTGAGCCGAGCCGTTCCCGCGTTCGCCTCACGAGTTCAGCGATTTCGCGCGTCTCGGGGCGGTCGCCGAATCGCTCGACATGTAGCTTGATCGCCTGATGCCCCGCGTTGATCGCAGCCTCTGCATCTTCGTCATCGAAGACGGTTGAATAGGTTGGCAGCGTCTGCGTCAGGTCAATGTCGGAGTCCAGCAGTATCGCGACGTTGACACCGGCTTCCTTACCGGCCAGATCCCACAAAGCAAGATCGACTCCGCTGATCGCCATCACGGCCAATCCCTTGCGTCCATAGAAGGCAGTGTGTTCGCACATCTCGCGATGCAGATCGCGGACGTCATCGATCTCGCGTCCTAACAGCAGGTCTCGCAAGACGGTCTCCACGACATGAATGCCTGCCGCGCCTCCGCCTCCAACACCGATGCCGATCAGTCTGGAATCTGTTTGAACTTCAACCACGATTTGCCCCAACTGCGTTCTCCAATCATCTGGCGACCCGGGCGTCGGCGGTTGATGTGCTCGGATCTCTGTGATGTGCATGACTGCTCAGTTCAAAATCGGCGCGAGCTATGCCTGCAGCGCGCCCAGCGTTTTCAAATGTGTCTCCACGCATCGTGGCAACACATCAACGTTGTAGCCACCTTCCAACACGCTGACAATCTTGCCATCGCAATACTCGTTGGCGATCTCGCGAACTCTCTCCGTCAGCGACACGAAGTCTTCAACTTCCAGGCCGAGCGATCCAATCGGGTCGAGGCGATGGGCATCGAAGCCGGCGCTTACCAGGAGTAGGTCTGGATGGATTCGCTTGGCAATCTCTTCCAGACCAGTTGTGAAGCTCGTGATGAAGTCCTTGCGCGAAGTTCCGAACGCCGTCGGCAAGTTGAAGATTGTGCCAAGCCCCTTGCCGGCGCCTGTCTCCGTCTTACTGCCCGTCCCCGGATAGAAGGGAGAACGGTGGATCGAAAGGAAGCCGACTCGCTCATCTTCCCAGAACGCATCTTGCGTCCCGTTGCCGTGATGCACGTCCCAGTCAACAACCAGAACACGATCCAAGTCGAGTTCCGTGGTGGCGGTGCGGGCGGCGATCGCGACACTGTTAAACAAGCAGAAGCCCATGGCGGAAGCGTGCAAGGCGTGGTGTCCGGGAGGACGCACGAGGCAGAGCGCGTTCCGGTCGTCACCGCCAACGACTCGCGTGACCGCATTGCAAACGGCCCCTGCGGCTTTCAAAGCTACCTCGTAGGAGGCCCGACTGCACACCGTATCGGCTTCGATGTAACCGCCATGATTGGCGGCGAAGTCTTCGACTTCCGATGCGTATTCGAGCTTGTGGACTCGAGCCAAACGTTCGAGCGAGACAGGCTCGATCTTACCCAATTCGCACTTATCCCTCACGCCGGCCTGCTCTAGATGTTCCGCCACCCGGCTTAGGCGGAGGGCCTTCTCAGGGTGTGCTCCCGTGTCGTGCTGGAGGAATATTGGGTCGGTGTAAAGCAGCATTGCCGCTCTCCTGAAGGCAGATTGGTCTGACGGCCGAAGAAAGTGTAGACGAAACCAAGTTACCGGCTTCTCGCCGGCCAGAACAGCAAGCCCGACAATAGTTTCCGCAGATTCTCAAAGTTGACAGGGCACCGCCTGGAGGTGTACTCTAGAAGTAGCGTCTTTCAGCTCGCCGATGTGTGAGCGGGCGCTGTCCTGGCCGGAGTGTCTAGCGAGAGTTCTTCGCGCGGTCATTTTGGAGATATCGAGTTCAGGGGCCTGAATTCGGCGGCCGTTTGATGGTCGCGGCCCGTTGCCAGCGGGCTTTGTTGGAGGTCTGACTATGTCGTTCCGCAAGACTATCCGTTTGTCACTCGCTTCGCTTGCGTGGTTGGTGCTTGGCACCAGCTTCGTCTCGGCTCAAGCACTGCCTGCCAGGCCGAAGTACACAGACTTCAAACCCACAGCGAGTTTCGAAGACGCCCGCGAGGTGAAGGAGCACGAGAAACTCGTCAACGGTATTCTGATCGGGCGCGGCAACTGGGATGAAACTGCCAAGGCTGCGCTCGATAAGTGGTACGAGGATAAGTTGCTGCGTGAGTTCGGGATGAAAGAGAATATCGCTGACCTCCCCAAGTTACGCGAAAGCCTACTCGACAGAGTCAAGAAAGCTTCTAGCGCAGCAGCGTCGAAACACGTGAAGGGCGCCATCCTCCGCTACATGGGAATATACGCACAGCCTAACACCAATGCTCATCCGGCTGTTCGCTACAACGCGATGCTGGTGATCGGTGAATTGAATGATGTCGAGATGAACTCGCGCGATGCCGAGGGCCGCCGGGCGCCGATCTCCGATCCAATGAAGGCCGCGTTCGTTGTTTTGGGATCAGAATTCACTAGCAAAGCGCAGATCGATGCTGTACGCGTCGCCGCTCAGATCGGCATCCTTCGTCATGCGAAACTGGATCACGCTCGGCCGCCAGCGCGGCGGATCGATAACGCGCAGCGGTCGGCTGCGGTTACAGCGATGCTCGCTCTGGTCAACGGCCCTCCGCCAGCCGGACGTACTCTTGAAGGCCACACGTGGATGCAACGGCGTGGCATTGAAATCATGGCAGCCTTGGACGCGGTGGGCGTGGTCGCGTCTGTCAATTCGGCGCTAGAGAGGATCGTCGCGGACGGTGCCGCACCAATGCCACTTCGGTGTACCGCGGCCGAAGCCTTATCGCGGTGGCGGCCAGACAGCAAGACGAAGTTCAATGCACAAGCCCTCTCCGCTTCACTCGGGCGGCTGGGTGGTCAGGCATTCGTGAATGAACTGACGCTGATCGGCAAGCTGCAAGAAAGCGAGAAGCTCAAAGAGCAGATTCGCGAACTCCTGGCCGATACGTCAACGGCGTTCATAGGCGGCGCGAATTCGGCAACTGGCGCGAATGTGGGAACCGGTGAAGGCATGATGAGCCAGATGATGCAAAACTACGGCGGTGAGGCCGATGATGAGGGCGATGATGAGGGCGACGACATGATGGAAATGATGGCGGCTCGCGGTGATGAATCTGGCGATCTGGACATGTTTGGCGAGGGTGGAGGCGATCCTCTTCTCGACACGGCACCCGAGGATCCACGTGTTACCAGATCACGCCGGCGTTTGAAGCATCAGTTAACCTGTGTTCAAGCTGGATTGCGCGGCATCTCGAATGTTACTATCGCTGCGCCGCAGAAGGCCAGCATCGACAAGGTGATGGCTGCGATCAATGCCGCGTATGAGACCACCGATCCGGCTGGTAGCGATCTGCCCGCGCTGGAAGAATCGATCAAGAAGGGGCTTGCCTTCTTGATGCCTGAGGCAGCAGCCGATGCGAGCTCGGCGCTTCCCGATGCGTTGGCACCTGGTCCGCCCGGCGAACCTGCTCCGAGTTTGCCGGCTGTACCAGTCGAGGCTCCGCCTGCGCCGGCAAGCATTGCCACTCCAGAAGAGGAGCCGGCTGTACCCGCTCCCAGTGCTCCTGCACCGGCGGCGTCTGCGGAGCCAGGCATTCCAGCGCCGCCCGGCAGTTAATTCACTTCGCCCATCTCGGCATGCTCGGTCATGAGTTCTCGTTCGACAGAGGCAAGATCCGCCGATCGAGATTTCTTTGATCGGGAACTCGCGACGTTCCTTCCCGACCGGGTATTCGACGCTCATGCACATCTGTGGCGGCAGAACTGTGTGCCGTGGTCGGCCGGTGGCGAAGCGGAAGACCTCGGCTATTCGCAGTACATGTCCGCCATTGATGAACTTCACACAGGCCGCGCGACCAAAGCTCTGTTCATTCCTTTCGTGACACTGGAAAATCGAGACAAGTCACTGATCGCGAACGAATGGGTCGCCAGCGAAATTGCTGACGATCCCGATTGCCGCGGTCTCTTCTTCATTCGACCGGAGGACGACCCAGAATGGGTTCGAGAGCACGTGCGACGACTCGGTTTGCACGGCTTGAAATGCTATCACACAATGTCTTTGGAGGACGCGTCTTCCACGAAGCCGACTTGGGAAGCCGACATCGAGCAGTTTCTCCCCGAACCGATGATCAGGGTGGCCGACGAAGAAGGTTGGGTGATCACGCTGCACATGGTGAAGTCTCGCGCCGTTGCAGATCCGGCGAACATTGCTTGCATACGCCGCTACTGCGAGAACTATCCGAACATGAAGCTGATCCTGGCTCACTCGGCGCGCGGGTTTCAGCCGGCTCATAATCTGGAAGGTCTGCCGCATCTGACCGGCCTGAATAACTTGTACTTCGATACGAGCGCCAACTGTGAACCGATGGCTCATCAGTCGATCATGCGAATCATCGGTCATGACAAGCTGATGTACGGGTCGGATCTTCCCGTCAGTCACTCTCGCGGACGTTCCCTATCCGCCGCCGATTCCTTCCTGTGGCTTTACGAAGAGACGCCGGTATGGGGTGAGAAACACATGGCTGTCGAGCCCGTGCTCGTTGGGCTCGAGCATCTTCGATCGCTGAAGTGGGCGTGTTGGTCAGAGCGGCTTACCGACAGTCAAGTCGAAGATGTGTTCTGGAACAACGCAGCCCGGCTGTTGAACGTATAGCTTTCTGCAACCTCGCCGTCTAAGCTATCTGTCGCCGGTGTGGATCGAGTAAGTCGCGCGAGCGAGTGTGACCTGAACCACAGCCACTCAGATCCCGCTCGGCCCGCGAGACCTACACGACCGTCCGCTCAACGAGAATCTCGAAACATCATGACCATCGTCGGTTACGCCTGCATCGCGGTCGCTGTGCTTTGGATTCTGTTCAAGGCCCAGTTGGCCTATAAATCGGAGGGCGGTCGGATGGTCGTGACGGTCTATGATGCAGCCGTCTACCCGCCGCTGCTGATCGTCTTCGGTCTCTACTGGGTTCTGCTCTCGCTCGAGATCAACTGGTCGATCTGGCTCTATGTTCTATTATTCCTCGTGCTCGTCGCGGCCGTTGCGGGCGTGATTAAACTAGCTGAAGAGTTCGGAGAACGGCGACTCTAACCGTTCGTTGGGCATCGGCCGTTCTGCCTGCGAAGTGGTGACTAACGGCTGTCGGGGTGGCTATACTGAATAGCCCAACCCTGCACATACTTCTCCCCGTCGCAATCCCGCCGAGAGCCCCACATGCGGTGTCTGATCTCGCTCGTCGTTCTTCTGCTTCCCGGCATCGTTCTCGCCGAACATCCTGCCCCGCTGGAAGTCAAGGATTCGGCCGCCAAGACCGAAGCGGAGATGAAGCCATACACAGAGCTGGTCGAGCACTCGAGCGGCAAGATCGATATGGTGCCGATTCCCAGTGGCACATTTGTTATGGGCAGTCCCGAATCAGAGTCGAATCGCGCCGATGACGAAGGGCCTCAGCATGCCGTGCGCCTCGCGCCGTTTTGGATGGGCAAGTACGAGATCACATGGGATGCGTACGAAGTCTGGATGTTGGACATCGATATCTTTCGTCGAGCGGCATTTCGACAAGCCCCCAACGAACGAGACAAAGTGGCTGAGAAGTTCCAGCTCAGCCAACCGACCAAGCCGTACACCGATATGACTTTCGGTATGGGCAAGCGAGGCTATCCCGCTATCTGCATGACGCAACATGCCGCACGAACATTCTGTAAGTGGCTATCAGCCAAGACGGGCCGATACTATCGCCTGCCGACCGAAGCCGAGTGGGAGTATGCTTGTCGCGCCGGAACGACGACGGCTTATTCGTTCGGTGACGATCCAGCAAAGCTAGACGAGTATGCTTGGTACTACGAGAACTGTGGCGATCAATACCAGAAGGTTGGCAAGAAGAAGCCCAATCCTTGGGGCTTGCATGATATGCACGGCAACGCCGCCGAATGGGTACTCGATCAATACACGACGGACTTCTACGGCGCAACAGACGGGGGCACGATTAATCCGCTGGCGATTCCCAAGACACTGTACCCTCGCGTCGTTCGTGGTGGCGGTTGGGATCACGATCCCGAACAACTCCGAAGCGCGGCTCGAATCTATTCGGAAGAGGAATGGAAGGACCAAGACCCGCAGCTACCGCAGAGCATCTGGTACCACACCGATGCATTGAGCGTCGGGTTCCGGATCGTTCGTCCGCTCGTCAAACCGACGCCGGAAGAAGAGAAAGCCAAGTGGGATAACTCGCTGCCCGTTCAGAAGGATGGAATTGACAAGCTCGGCAAATAAATCGGGCTGCGTGACTTGCTATGTCTACGCGGCGTCAACGATACTCTGAAGTTACCGCATCGCATTCAACGCAAAGACAGGAAGGCCACAACATGACAGATCAAACGAAAGCTTCAACAACACGTCGCGACTTCCTAAAGACCACGGGAACGATCGCCGCCGCATCGACTCTCGCCGCTGCCAGCGTGCCTGCTGTCCATGCCCAAGGCAGCAGCATCACGAACATTGCACTTGTCGGTTGCGGTGGACGTGGAACTGGTGCCGCTGCCAATGCGATGCATGTGCCGAATGGCCCGACCAAGTTGGTGGCTATGGCAGACGTCTTCCAAGATCGCCTTGACGTCAGCCACAAGAGTCTCTCAACGCAGAAGTTCCCCAATGAAGTCGATGTACCAAAGGATCGTCAGTTCCTTGGCTTCGACGCGTACAAGAACGCAATCGATTGCCTTGGTCCCGGTGACGTAGCCATCTTTACGACCCCTTTGGCATTCCGCTGGGTACACTTCACCTATGCCATCGAGAAGGGCGTTAACGTCTTTATGGAAAAGCCGGTGATCGCGGATGGCCCTTCGGCTCGCCGCATGCTCGAACTAGGTAAGAAAGCGGAAGCCAAGAACCTGAAGGTCGCTGTCGGTTTGATGTGTCGTCACTGTAAGGCGCGGCAAGCTGCGGCTAACTTGATTCACGACGGTGCGATTGGCGACGTGATCGCGCTGCGTGCCTATCGGATGGCGGGACCAACCGGTTCCGCTGCAACTGGTCCAAAGCCAGAAGGCATGACCGATCTCGAATGGCAAATCCGGCGTTTCCACGGGTTCCTGTGGGCTAGTGGCGGTGCCGTCAGCGACTTCCTGATTCACAACATCGACGAAGCCTGTTGGGTGAAGAATGATTGGCCTGTACAGGCCAAGGCTTCGGGCGGTCGTCACTACCGTGGAGACATGATCGATCAGAACTTTGATAGTTACTCGCTCGAATACACATTCGCCGATGGAACCAAACTGGATGTCAACGGCAGGACGATTCCTGGCTGTCACAACGAGTTCGCGACTTACGCGCACGGAACGAAGGGCTCAGCGATCTTCTCGACGGCTGGCCATGTCCCAGCCAAGAGCCGGTTCTACAAAGGCCATAACTTCGTCAAGAAGGAACTCGCCTGGGCCTATCCAGAGAAGGAACCGAATCCGTATCAAGTCGAATGGAACGATCTGATCGCTGCGATCAAGGATGATAAGAAGTACAGCGAATTGGAACGCGGCGTGAAATCCAGTGTTGCCACGTCGATGGGCCGCATGGCGGCTCACACGGGCCAGATCATCACCTACGATGACATGTTGAACTGTGAACACGAATTCGCACCAGGCATCGACAAGATGACTTACGATTCGACGCCACCGGTCGTTCCGGATTCCAACGGCAAGTATCCCATTCCGCTGCCGGGATTGAATCAAGATCGCGAGTACACCTAAGCGGTATCCGCGACAAGTCTCATTGGAGCCACGAGCCGATTGCTCGCGGCTCTTTTTTTGACTTTTCGTTTAACGGCAAGCCGAAGGCGAGTGCCGAAATAGTAGCGAAGTGAACGTGGGGCAGGTTTTCCAACCTGCCTGGAGTAACTGTTTTCAATGTCCCAGCTCCCGGTCGGTCGGAAACCTGCCCCACGACTTCTTCAGCAGTCTCCAAAGGCGGCTGGTACCACTTGTCCGGCCGCCGATGCTATTGACGTTGAGAATGATCGTAGGAAAACAAGATTTCAAACGCTGAGCCAGATGCGTTGGGTTGCAGTTCGGTTTGATCAGACGACTGAATGCAGACGCATCTTAGCCGCGGAGCGGCGGCATGTAGTAGCCTGGGGCGTAAGCCCCAGGAA
>PBSM01000289.1 GCA_002726245.1 Planctomycetaceae bacterium
GAATTCTCTTCTACTGCGGAAAGCTCCATCTGACGCCCACAATCACCCACTAAATTCGGCGAAGAAACCCCTTTGGGAGAGTCGGGCTCTAAGGCCCGGAGAGGGTCATTGCGGGTGGCCTGCAGTTTGGATTTCCGATGGCATGAAAAGACCCTCCCCGGCCGCTACCGCGTCCGACCCTCCCGCTGCCCGGGAGGGTGTTTGAAAATGCTTGGACCGTTGATATCGCTGAACTTAAAAGCGGTACGATCTCCTTGCGGGAGAGGTCGCAGAATTGCAGAGTCGCGCGCACTCCTGGGGGCCTATTGCTTTCGAAGCGGTCGGTAGTCGGGATGGCCTTCTGGAGCGACAAGACGACGTGCTTTCGAGCGGCCGCCTTTCCAGATGTCGTACTCAGGGTCGGCGAATTCGTCGAAGAAGGCGTCGAGCTTCTCTGCCATCTGTTTCTGGACGCTGGCGAGGGGTGATTGGCCGAACAGATTGAAGCGTTCGTGTGGATCGCTTTCCATGTCGTACAACTCGGTTGGGCCATCGGGCGAGCGGCGAGCAACGTACTTCCATTTCTCTGTCCGCACCGATCGACAGCTTTCCATCTCGTAGAACATGGCTGTTTCCCAATCGATCTTTTCTCCTCGCAGAGCTGCTGCGAAGCTGCGACCCGGCAGCTTCGGCTTCGTGGGGATTCGCTCCTGCAAGCCCATGTAATCGAGCAGACTGGGCAGAAGATCACAGTTGCTGACCATGATGTCGGTCTTGCCAGCTTTGGTTCCTTTGGGATGCCGGATGATCAATGGGACTTGCATCATCAGGTCGTGTGCCGCGATCGGGCGCGTGTGATCACCCATGCCGAAGAAGCCGTTCTGGCCTCCCATCCAGCCTTGGTCTCCCGCGAAGATGACGATGGTGTCCTCGTCGAGGCCATGCTTCTTCAGCGTGTCCATCACTGTTCCAACACCGTCATCGACTCCGCTGACCTCCGCCGCGACACGGCGAAGGCTGACGATGTTGTTGTGATACGCCTTGTTGTTGTACTGCCAAGGGTGAACCGTATCTCGCGGGAACGACGGTAGATCCTTATCCGAGTAGTACTCCGCGTGGCGGTTTCGAGCCGGTTCGAGGAGCAGTCGCCCAAGACAATACGGTCCGTTGTAGGGTAAGTACAGAAAGAATGGCCTCTCGCCGTCCTTGTTTTGCTCGATGAACTTCACAGCGTGCTCAGTCCACAGATCGGTGAGATACTTCGGTGTCTTCTTGACCTTGCCGTCTTGAATGATCGGATCGTCGTAGAAGTTCTGCGTGCTACCGCGGACCATTGTGATCCAGTACGAGAAGCCATCTTGCGGCGTCATGTTTGCACCGAGATGCCACTTGCCGCTCAAACCGCAGACATATCCTTCCGAGTGCAGGATCCCCGGCAGCGTGTCGAATTCGCTTAGCGTGTAGTACGCTTCGGGACCAACCATGTACTTGTTGTCAAGAAACGAATGCAGCCCATGTTGCGAAGGCATGAGCCCGGTCAGATAAGTCGCTCTCGTCGGCGAGCAGACCGGGTTGCTGCTCATCGCGCGAGTGAACAGCATCCCCTCGGAAGCAAGTCGATCGATGTTCGGCGTGCGAATGTCCTTGTTCCCGTAACAACCCAACGTCCATGCGCCATGATTGTCGGTCAGAATGAAAACAACGTTCGGCCGCTTCGCCGAGAGAGCTGAGGTACAGAGCGCAACGGCCAGAAAAGCCAGGCATGTCTTGATGAGTTGTCGATCGTTCATATCGTGCCTCACTTGCTGTTACGTAACGTTGCCCACTTGCCGCTCACCTTTCCGTGAATCTCGATCCAGCAGTTTAACACGGACATGACGTGATCGTGAAACGATCAGCGTGAAAGGCACGACCAGATCTACCCGCAGACATTCCGCAGGCGGTCGGCTCGCATTTGCAAGGAAGGTGACTGTTCTGCGGTTCGTGTCGTCCAAGCAGGATCTAGTGGGCGAGCCTGAGAAGTCTCAACGATTGCACCGGACACCCGCACCGCTCGATGCCAAATGAGGAGCCAGGACTTTGATCGCCACCGTTCGATCGAGCGACTTGTCGAACGCTTTTAGCACCATGCCCATCGCGCCAGAACCGACAACGCCTGAGACTTCATAACCGCCGAGCCGGCCGAGCATCTCCGGATCATCCGTCGGTCCAAGAGCGTCGAGCACGTGCTGCATTTCTAAAGGCAGCCGCGATTGTTCGGCACATACAGGCTCTTCATCGAATTCCCGAGGCTGTAAAAGTTGCTTTGCTTCGTCCCAGGACGACGGTTCTGCCGCTCGCTGCTCAAGCTCGCGACGACATGGCGCGCATCCGTCCAAGTGAGCCATCAAGTCGCGTTCATCGGAAGCCATCAGGTCTCCGCGCAAAAAACGCTTCCAACCGACTTGTATCGCAGGTTTTCGTGAGGGAGTTCATTCTTCTGTATCCTCCAGTTCTCGTACTACTTCGCGAAGTCGTCGCATGATGCGACTACGAGCCGCCTTTGCCGTCGAGACTGACAATCGCGGGGGCAGCTCTTGGAGGACAAATCGCAGCGGCTGCGTGGTCCGCGTTAAACCAACTCCACAATCGGCTCGACTCCCGGATCGACGAGGTATTGTGGTTGGCCTCGGAAGTCGAAGAGACGCTCTGAGTTCAGGTTAACGCCGAGGTTGTGATAGAGGGTGGCGAATACCTCTTGGAACGAAACGGGGCGATCAGCGGCTTCGCCACCGAGTCGGTCCGTCGAGCCAATGACTTGTGCGGTCTTCATGCCGCCACCCGCCAACAGCGCCGAGCAGACTCGCGGCCAATGGTCGCGACCGGCGTTTTTGTTGATCTTTGGTGTGCGTCCGAACTCGCCCCAAGCAAGCACCGTCACGTCTTTGTCCAAACCTCGCTCGTGCAGATCTTCGACCAAAGCCGTCAGCCCTTTCTCAAACACCGGAAATTCATCTTCGGCCGTCTTGAAGTTGTTTCCGTGCCAGTCCCAAAAGCCATAGTTCACCGTCACGACGCGAGCGCCGGCTTCGACCAGGCGGCGGGCCACGAGGAAGTTCTGCGGAGTTCTCGGCGCGCCGTCGCCTTTTGGTTTCGTCAAATCCGCTTCGCCGTATCGATCCCGAGTTACTTTGTCTTCTTTGCTCAGATCGAGCGAGTTGAACATCTCCGACGAAGTCAGAATCCCCATCGCTCGCTTGGTGAAGGTGTCCATGCCTTCCATCTTCCCACTGCGATCCCATTCGCGCCGGAAGCTGTCGAACGATGTCAGCAAGGTGCGGCGGTCGGATAGTTGGTCGTCGGTGATGCCTTGCAACACCATATCGTCGCGGCTTGGTCCGGTCGGGCGGAACGAAGAATGCCCAAGTCCGAGGAAGCCTGCGCCGGGTTCATTATAAGGGCGATGCTTGGTGGTGTAACAAAGGCTGACGAACGGCGGGATGCCGGCATCGACGGGGCCTTGGAATTGCGAGACGGCTGATCCGATGTGCGGCCAGCCACCGGCCGGTGCGTTCTGATCGTGGTGTCCGGTTACGCATTGATACGAGTAATGCGAATCGCGAGCGCCGACTACCGACCGGATGGGAACGACCTTATCCATAATCTTGGCCAGCCGCGGCAGCTTCTCGCAGATCTCGACTCCCGGCACGTTCGTCTTGATCGACTTGAACGGGCCGCGGATCTCGTTCGGAGCATCGACCTTGATGTCGTACATGTCCTGATGCGGAGGCCCGCCGCACATATAGATCATGATCAGCGATTTGTGCGAGCGTTTGATGCCAGCTTCCGCTTCAAGCCGCAGTAGACCCGGCAGAGTCAAGCCGCTGAGCGCGGTGCCGCCGATCTTCAAGAAGCTGCGTCGTGAAAGACCGTCACAGAAGCGGCCGCTATTTCGCTTACCAAAGACCGTTAACATCCCAGACCTCTCGTTCGATGTTATCAACAACGCCATCATCGTAACCAAAAAACAAGCCCCGCGGCAAAGGCAGCCAGCGGGGCTTGTTCACTTGATCGTCAAGAAGACTGGAGCAGCATTAACCCTCCGCCTATTCCTTGGCCGGAGCGTCTTCCTTGCTTGCCTCAGCGGGCTTTTCTTCGGCCGCTGGTGCTTTTTCAGCAGCAGGCTTTTCCTCAGCAGCCGGCTTCTCTTCTGCAGGTGCTTCCTCAGCAGCCGGCTTTTCTTCTGCCGGCTTTTCCTTAGCAGCCGGTTTCTCTTCTACAGGTGCTTCCTTAGCGGCAGGCTTCTCTTCTGCGGGTGCTTCCTTAGCGGCAGGCTTCTCTTCTGCGGGTGCTTCCTCAGCAGCGGGCTTCGCTTCTGCAGACACTTCGCCTTCACCTCCTTCAGCAGCTTCACCTTTACCTTCGCCTTCGACGTGTTCAGCTTCGCCGTGGCCTTCATCACCCTCGCCTTCTTCGCCGTGGCTGTGCCCGCCTGGCCCATGATCATGGCCGGCGTGCTCATCGACAGTTGTGGTGGGCGTCGTCAAGACTGGCGGTGCAACGTCCTGCTCCGCACATCCCCAGGTTACTATCGCGGCCAGCGTTAACAGCGAGTACAGCAGTTTTGTCTTCATCGCATCGTCTCCTTGGATCAAAAGTGGTGGTTGGAACTTGGTAGCGTATCACTTGCGGATACCAGTGGGAATGGCTCGATCAAGCCGCTGCCATACTTTCGAGCCTTCGGTAGCCGAGTTTATTCCCGCCGAATGCGTCGCGACGCGAGAAGCAAGTCGTCGCCAAAGCTGCCAAGTCACTTCGTCCGAGTAGGACGAACGATTAGACCGATTCGGCCATATCTCGTGCATGATAGCTGCTGCGGACGAAGGGGCCGCTGGCAACCTTGCGGAAGCCCAGTTGTCTCGCAAACTCGCCAAGTTCCTCAAACTTCTCGGGTGGAACGTAGCGGCCAACGGGCAGGTGTTTCGACGAAGGCTGCAGGTATTGGCCGAGCGTGAGGAAGTCACAGCCGTAGTCCAGCAGATCGCTGAGCGTGTCGAGGATCTCGGCGTGCGTCTCGCCGAGCCCCAACATGAGGCCGCTCTTGGTTTTGATCTCGGGATTCAACTCCTTCACGCGTCGCAGCATCTCTAGCGTCCAGCGATACTCGGATTTCGGCCCGCGAACCGATCGATATAGTCGCGGCACGGTTTCGGTGTTGTGGTTGAAGACCTCTGGCGCGGCTTCGACGACTCGCGCGAGTGCCGTTTCGTTGTTGACGAAGTCGGGCGTCAGCACCTCGATCGTCGCTCCCGTCCGCTCACGCACCGCCGCGACGCACTGATAGAAGTGTTCGGCACCTCCGTCCGGCAGATCGTCGCGCGTGACGGAAGTAATCACGACGTGCCTCAAGCCCATCCGCACGGCCGCTTCCGCAACACGATCAGGCTCGTCGCTTTCAAGATCTTCGGGCTGGCCTCGCGAAACGGCACAAAAGCCGCAAGGCCGCGTGCAGACATTGCCCAGGATCATGAACGTCGCGGTCTTCTGCGAATAACACTCCATCCGGTTCGGACAGCGTGCGTTGTCACACACGGTTTCGAGCCGCAGCTCTTCGAGCAAATTCGCCGTAAAGTGATTCGCATTGCTCCGTGGAATCTCGCGGCGCAGCCATTTCGGCAAACGTCTCGGCGACTCGGGCGACACAATCGGCAATTCAACAAGCGTAGGCGGTGCGTTCACGTTTAGAATCTGTCCAATCTCGAAGCCACACGTGTCCCGTGTGGATGTTGTGGCGATCACAGGCGAATGATCTGACTAACTGTTCGATCATCGCCGACCGAACCATGGACATTCTAACCGGCTGACGTCGCTCGGCGAGGAGGTAACTCATCGTCGCCTTTTCACCGCTCGCAGCAAACGGGGCCGCGGTTTCGACGAATCCGAACGTTGTCATCGGTGATCGGGAAGCACGGGAATGTAGCAGCCAGCTTCTCCAATCGGAAGATCAACCACACAGGTAGCCCTTCGCTGTGAAATCGGATATAGCTGAGAGTGAGGAGCACCGATGGGCAAGAAACAAAACAAGAAGAAAGAGCCCGACACAGGCCAGCGACCGATCTCTGAGAACCGCAAGGCGCGGCACCGCTTTCTGGTCTTGGAAACGCTGGAGTGCGGTATTGCGCTACTAGGCAGCGAAGTGAAAACCCTGCGCGATGGCAAGGTCTCGCTCGACGAAGCGTATGGTCGCGTCAAGGGCAACGAACTTTGGCTCGTCGGCGCGGACATTCCCGAATACAAGAACGCGACGATTTGGAATCACGAACCGAAGCGGCCTCGCAAGCTTCTGATCCATCGCCGCGAAGTCAGCAAGTTCGCGCACAAGGCTCACGAGAAAGGGCTCACGCTCGTGCCGCTGAAGTTGTACTTCACCGACCGCGGAGTGGCGAAGGTTCTGATGGGGTTGTGCAAAGGCAAGAAACTGCACGACAAGCGAGAAACGTTGAAGAAGGCCGACATGAAACGCGACATCGATCGCGCGATGCGACGTGGTTAGCGCGGTTTCTCTAGTTTCAGCAATCGGGCGAGCGTGACGGCCTCGGGCGGAGCACACACCATCCGCTGGGTTCATTGGCTATACTAAGCTCGTCGATTGTTCCAACTCACCCAAGTGGCGAATGTTGGTTTCCCTAATTCCAATTCCGTTCCTTAGCTCAATATCTCGCCACAGGAGTGATCAATGACCAACGCTCGCCTTCAACAACCATCGACCCTTGCTCTGATACTGACCATCACGACGTTTGTTTTTGGATCGCTTCATGCAGCCGAACCTGGACCAACGGACAAAGACGCGCCGAAGAAGTTTACGAAGACCGAATCGGGCCTCAAGTACCGCATTCTGCGAAAGGCGGATGGCAAGAAGCCGAAAGCAAGCGATACGGTCACGGTGCACTGATAAGGGATGGCTCGACGACAAGGCGGTTTTCGATAGCTCTTACAAACGCGATAAGCCGGCGACGTTCCCGTTGAGTCGCGTGATCAAAGGTTGGACTGAAGGCATGCAGTTGGTCAACCAAGGTGGAATGATCGAACTTGAGATCCCTGCCAAACTTGGCTATGGAAAACGCGGTGCTGGCGATGCCATTCCAGGCAACGCAACGCTGCACTTTCTTGTTGAGCTAATCGAGATCAAGTGACGGAGCCACACTGCAGTGTGCATTTGAGAGGAGGCTCGCGGTGCAACAGCCATTCAGTTTCATCCTTACGTGCGTGGCTGCATCGGTGTCCGCAAGTCTCGTATTCGCCGACCCGCCAAAGAGCACCATCAAAGTGCGGCTGATCGGTGACGGGCCAAAGGCGGCCCGCGTGAGCGTTGTCGGAAGCGATGATCAGCCGCACGCGCCCGACGGAGTCTCGCTTCGCAAGATGAAAACTGGCGAGTCGTACTTCTATGCCGATGACGCCTTTGCGGTATCGCCACCGAAAGGAAAGACGCACCTGCGTTTTTCCGGCGGAATTGAAGTGATTCCTCAGACGGTGTCGCTCGACGCGACTGCTGATGCGGAATTCACTGTTCACCTCCGTCCTTGGATCGACATGGCCGCGCGAGGCTGGTACTCGGGTGATTCGCATGTGCATTTGCATACGGGAGGCCCGATCGAGGTTACGGTGGCGGATGCGCTTTTGGCGGCGCGGGCCGAAGGAGTGAATTACGCCAATCTGTGTGTATCGAACAACGTCGGTGATGACATTCGCGACGCGGAGTTGATCACGGGCAAGCCACACGCAGCGTCCACTGACAAGCATCTGCTGGTGTTTGGCGAAGAGATGCGCAGCATGATCTATGGTCACATGCAGTTCTTCGGCATCAAGAAGTTGGTCGAGCCGCAATACACGGGCTTCGACGACACGCCGAATCGCAACGACTTCCCCGCCAACTATAGAATGGCTGCCGAAGCTTGTCGGCAAGGCGGCTATGTGACCTACGCCCACCCGATGTTTGTCGGACAGCCCTTTCCGTTCGGCGACGACCTGACCGCGCCCAACGCCGCCGCGCGCGAGCTGCCGGTCGATGTGATCATGAACGTCGTGCAAGGGGTCGATCTGATGTGCTACAACAGCGACGAAGACCTTTCGGCAGAGCTGTGGTATCGGCTGCTGAACTGTGGGCTGAAGTTGTCGGCTTGTGTGGGAACGGATGCACTGCTCGATCAATCGACCGATCCGATGGGCGGCTGCCGAATGTACGTCAAGGTGAACGGCCCGCTGACCATGGAAAACTGGCTCGAGGGTCTCTACAAAGGCAGAACCTTCGTCACGAACGGACCTATTCCTCAGCTTAGTGTCGCCGATTCCCAGCCGGGTGCGACGTTCAACACAAAGCCAGGCACGGTGCATGTCAAGGTAAGCGTTGAAAGCCGAGTGCCGTTTGATCACATCGAAGTGATCGTCAATGGCAAGGTGGCGGTGGAGAAAGTCGTCGAACTCAAAGCCGATTCAACCACGGTTCACGTTCAGCACTTCGAACCCGATATTCCAATCGAACGGAGCAGTTGGATCGCACTCCGTGTTCGCGGGCCGGATCATCCAGACATCATTGACGGACCCGCGTGGGCTCATACCAGCCCTGTCTACATGCACGTCAATCGCCAGCCGATTCGAAGTGCCGAAGACGCACAGTACTTTGTCGATTGGATCGGCCAGCTAATCAAAGTCGTTGCCACTCGTGATCGCTATGCCAGTGTCAAGGATCGTGCGGAGGTCGAAGCCTTGTTCCACAAAGCACAGGACCTGTATCGCCGACGGGCAAAGTAATAACAACACCAAACTGGAGTATCCCGTGTCAGCAGGAAGAATAGAACAGAAGCTCGCAGAGTTGGGCATTGCATTGCCCGAGGCACCAGCCCCGGTCGCAGCCTACGTATCCGTGACTCGGACCGGCAACTTGGTCATCACTTCGGGACAGTTGCCTTGGGTCGGCGACAAGCTCGTGTACGAAGGTAAACTCGGCGGCGACCTCAACGACGAACAAGGCTATGAGGCGGCGCGAGTTGCGGCGATCAATGCCATTGCTCAACTCAAACTTGCCGTCAACGACTTGGACAAGGTCAAACAAATCGTGCGTATCGAAGGCTACGTGCATTGTGCCGATGGCTTCCGCGGACATCCGCAGGTGCTCAATGGTGCGTCCGAATTGATAGCTCAAGTATTCGGAGATGCTGGCAAGCACACTCGAACCGCGCTCGGCATCAATGAGATGCCGTTGAACTCGCCCGTACAGTTGGTGGTGTGGGCTGAAGTTGAAGATTGATCGTTACGCCAACTGCTCTAACGCGGGATACAGCGGCAGATCGATCACGTGTCCACCTTCCTCGGCAGAACGGTGGGCAGCTTCCATCACCTCGACACATCGCAGACCCTCTTCCCAAGTCAAACAAGGCGGCGTGCCGTCGGTGATCCAGCGGACAAAGTCACCGAACTCTTGACGATAGGCGTGGTTGAACCCGAGGTCGTCGAAGCGTTCGAGGCGCGGTTCGGTATCATCGCGCGTCTGCCAATGCAAATCGAGATGCTCCATGAACGGGACGAACCGTAATCCGCCGTTTTGGCACACGACCAGCGGTCCGCCGGCCTCGCGGAACTTCAGCATTGGGTAGACCAGCGAGACGTTCAGCGTTGCGATAGCTCCAGATGCGAATGTCAAAGAGACATGCAGCGTGTCGGGGAAGTCATAGCGCGAGTCGACTCGCGGCGCGGCTTGGCCGCGAACTTGTGTTACTTCGCCGCACATGGCTCGCATCCAATCGACGATGTGAACCCCGATCACCGGCAGCGTCCCGCCGCACTTCTCGCGCTGCGTCCACCATCCTTGATGATCATAGGGCCGCGCATCGTAATAAGCGCACGAAGTGATCGAGAGCACCTCGCCTAGCTGCTCGCGAACCTCGACCATGCGCTGCCACGGCGGACGCAAACGTCGTTTGTGCCCGACCATCAACCGAACGTCGGCCGCTTCGCACGCCCGCACGATCTCCCAGCAATCAGGCACCGTCGTCGCCATCGCCTTTTCACAATAGACATGTTTACCGGCATTCGCCGCAGCGCGGGCGATCTCTTTGTGGGTGTAGTTCGCGCTGGTGATTGCGACTGCGTCGATCTCGACGTCCGAGAGGAGTTGCTCGTGGTTGTCAAAGCCCGGCAGCTCCAGACCGGTTTCGTCCGCGAATCGTTGTCGTCCCGCCGCATTCGGATCACAAACGGCAACCAACTCCGCGAACTCATTGATGTACGGCGCGAAGTGTGGTCCGAAGTCACCGGTGCCGATCAAGGCGAAGCGTAGTTTCTGATCAGTCATTGGTTTCTGATTCCGTGTTTACGACGCCAACTTCGGATGATTCAATTGCAATCCGCGGGTACCTGGATTGTCGAATCGGTGGACGACGAGATTGTCCAGGGAAGCGGCAAGCAGAATGTCGCGGTTGGGGCCGGCGAAGGCGACGTCGGTCGGGCCGCGTAGCTTCTCGCCTTTCCAATCGTCAGCGAAGAGTTCGAGCCGCCGGGTTTGTAGATCGAAGACGTAGATGGCGTCCGGGCGGTGGCAGGCGATCCACAACCGGCCGTCCTCGTCAAACGCGATGCCGTCGGGAATGTGACGCGGCATGTGTACGACTCGCTCGAACCGGCCGGCGTTACCGTCGTCGCAAATCTCGATCCGAGCAATCGCGCTGCCGAACGTCTCCACGAAGTAGAGAAAACGCTCGTCAGCATCGAGGGCGATCGCGTTGGGAGTATCAACCGGCTCGGGATACCACAGCTCAAACTCCCCTCCACCCGGCGCGACTTTGCAAATCCGTCCGTTGATCGTGTCGGACCAGTCGCCGCTGTCCGACACGTACATGTTGCCGGCGCGATCAAATGCCGGATAGTTCGTACACAAGAATGGCTTGCCGCCTGGTCCGTGGGCGTAATCACTGACTTCGCCATTCGCGGTGATCTTCAACACGTTGCCCGCCGTGTGCGCCGCGTACAGATTCCCGTCGGCATCAACGACCGAGCCAAGGCACCTCGCCACGGTCGCCGCGAACTGCTCACACGAATTGTCGTCGAGGTTCAAGCGATAGACTTGGCATCCTGTACCCGTGGTGTAGGCTTCGCCGCTGGGTCCGATGCCGATCGATTCAGGATGATCGACTCCTTTGATGTGTTTGATCTTGTCGATGTCATAAGAGGCGATCGATGACATAGCTATCCTTCTGTTGTGCTGGGTTCGCGAATTGGATGGACTCGATCGAAGACGAACAGCCCGATCGCGCCGACGATGCCCAGGACTGCCGCCGTGACGAACGGCCACAGCGAATTGAAATCGACTTTCTTGGGATCCCAGATCAGCGGCACAATCCACGCGTAGATTACACTCCCCAGCCCAGAGAATGTGATCGCGAAACCAATTGCCGTCGATCGGAGGCTGGGATCGAGATGTTCAGACATGTAGCCTGCGTGTGACCAGCGCATGAACTGCCGCACGAATTCAAACGCCGCGACGCAGGCGAAGAGCTGCCAGGCGATTTGACTGCCACCGATTCCCAAGCAGGCAACAGAAAATCCTCCCAGCATGAGCACCGCCGCGAAACCGGATGCTCGCCGGCCCGCCAATAGCCCGACAGCAGCTCCTCCCGGAATCCACATCAGCGTCTTCAAAAGCTGCAGCCAAATCCAACCGTTGTCCTGCCCGCCGGCCTCGATCAGCCCGAGGTCTTTCGCGCGGTACGGCAAGAATTGGTTGGACGCTTGAAAAACGGGTCCACCGATCAAGCACAACGAAATGACCAGCGCCCAGAACTTGGTCGATCGCGACAGCGTCTTCAAATCGACGAATGTCTTGTTCCAACTCGGCGGATCATCGCGCTCATAGCGGCCAGGCCGTTGGCCCCACATGCCAATCAGCCCACCGCAAGCAAGGGTTGTTGCCGTCAATAGCCAAAACAAGGTTTCGAAATCGGGCAAGCGAGGCGTCGAGACCATCGGTGCCAGGTTAAAGTATCGAGCCCAAAACTCCGACCAGTTGCCATCCCAAATCAACCCACCGAGTTCCTCGCCATAGATCATCGCTCGCCCGCCAAACGGCGCGAGGAAGCTGCCCACTCCCATCGAGGTCATCATCAACCCGTTCGACAATCCCTTCTTGCCAGGGGGCACCATCTGGATCAACGAAACACCCGCGATCCACATCACGGCACCCGTCAATCCCTGCCACAGTGCAAGCATCGCGATCAAGTTGGGATGCGGATGCATCGCCAAAATGAAAGGGATGGGAGCCTTACCGAGCAACGCTCCGCACCATACGACTCGCTCACCGTATCGCCTTGCCAACAGTCCCGCGAGCAGTGGACCGATGATCCACGGCGTGACTTTGTATTTAACCACCTGAGCCCAAACATCGAGAGGGAAGGAATCGGCTCCCGACTCGGCCAGCGCGGTGCGTGCGTCGAAATACAGCGGCAACGCATACTCCAGCACGTTCATGTAAAAGAAGCTGATGAGCGCGACTGGCACCACGATCGGCAACCGGGCCGTGCCAGCGTCGGGATCGAGGAGGTCTGGTTTTGTATTCGCGTTAGTCATGTGCAGTAGGTCACGCTCGCCGAGCGCGACCTGAAGGGCCTGTGTGTTTGCGAATCAAGGTCGCGCTCGGCGAGCGTGACCTACTTGGCTACACCAGTGGCAACCCGCCGTCGCGTTCGGTGAACGTGCGCAGTGGCAGTCGCTTGTATGGATGCTTCTTCACATAATCCCAATCGAGTTCGATGCCGAGGCCGGGTCGATCGGCCAAGTCGATACAGCCGTCCTTCACCGTCGGGCCGAACTTCTGCACTTCGTCGAACCAAGGCCGATGCCGACAGTGCTCTAAGATCATAAAGTTCGGCATCGCAAGTGCTGCGTGAGTGTTCGCGGCGAAGGCGACAGGCCCGTACGGATTGTGCGGAGCCACTTGCACGTTGTAGACCTCGGCATACGATGCGATTCGCAAGAGCTCGCCGATGCCGCCGCAGTGCGAAATGTCGGCTTGAATCACATCGACCGCGCCTTGCTCTAGCCACTCGCGGAACTGCCAGCGAGTCATCAGCCGTTCGCCAGCCGCGATCCGCACATCGGGAAACGCTTGTCGCAACTCAATCAATCCGCGAGGTGTGTCCATGTTGACTGGCTCTTCGACAAACAACATGCGAACTTCGCGCAAGCCATCGATCAACCGATGCGCCGCCTGCTTGGAAAAGATCCCGCCGCAATCGATCATCAGATCGCTGTCTTCACCCGCGGCTTCCCGGATCTCTCGGGCGACCGACAACGCGACATCGACTTGTTGCTCGTCATTGTACGGTTCTACATAGGGCCCCGGTCCGAACTTGAAAGCATCAAAGCCTTCTTCGATGGCTGCGGAGGCTTCTTCGCCGTAGGTCGGTAGACCCAGATCGGTCCGGGCATAGGCTCGCACGCTGTCGCGCACCGCGCCGCCGAGCAACTTGTACACCGGCTGGCCATACGCCTTGCCTGTGATGTCCCACAAAGCCTGTTCGATACCGCTCGCCGCGCTCGATGCCACGACACCGCCTCGCCACCAGAAGAACCGTTGCATCTGTTGCCATGCTTGATGCACTCGCGTCGGATCTTGCCCGGTGAGCAATGGACCAAAATGCTCGTCGATCATCGCGACAACGGCTTGTTCGTGATACTCGGTCGTGGCTTCTCCGATGCCGGTGATCCCTTCGTCAGTTTCAACTTCGACGAAAACCCAGTTTCGCGACGGAGCTTGACCACCAGGGCTGGTGATGCCCATCAGGTGTGTGTTGACGGCGGTGATCTTCATGACGCTACTCGGGATGGTCCGTGAGGAAAGGGGACAGGCACCGTGCCGTATCATTCGTCCTCAATCTCAACTTGATTTGAGGCACGGAGCCAGTCCCCTTTCCTCACTCGTATTACTTGGCGTTGGCTCGCTCGAGAAACTCGCTTGCCCCCGCCGCGATCCACGGACCCGCCGTGGTGTAGAAGAACTTAACGCCCGCCGCGGCGTACTTCGCCACGTTCGCGTTGTTCGTCAGGGTGCCGGAGTTTCGACCGCGGGCATGAATGCGTGCGAGCGCTTCATCAACGGTCTTCTCAACTTCGGGATGACCGATGTTCCCGATGTGTCCCATCGAAGCTGCTAGGTCCGACGGCGCGACATAAAAGACATCGATGTGATCCACTTCCAGGATCTCGTCGAGGTTCTCGATCGCGATGACATCTTCGATCAAGATCATCAGGAACGTGTGATCGTTGGCGACTTCCAGGTAGTTCGGAACACCGAAGCCTTGCCGACAGCCGAACATGCCGCGAGCGCCCAGCGGAGCGAACTTGCCTCCGGCGACAACGTTTTCGGCTTCCGCGCGCGTATTGACGTGCGGCACGCAGATTCCCTGAACGCCGCGATCGAGAGCGCGGTAGATGATCGATTGCTCGTTCTGATTCACTCGCAGAATCGAGGTCAGACCCCACAAGTCGCAAACGCGAGCCAGATCCGAAACGTCGGCGAAATCGACGGGACCGTGTTCGCCTTCGAACCAAGCACCATCGAAGCCAACCGCACCGAACTGATCAATCAGGTCGGCATTATCCAGCCCGCCAACGACGCACACCGACTCGCCAGCCGCCAGCTTCTGCTTCAACCTGTTTGGCCTGATCTGCATCGTCACGCTCCCGCATCATCTCAAAATTGAACAGATACCTTCGTGTAAATCCAGTGACGGTTCGGTATTCTGACATAACCAACACCGACCGTCTGCCCGTTAGAAGGAACTAGGCGATGAAAAAGAGAACGTGTGCTTTCGTGATGCTTGGAGTGGCTTTTGTACTGAGCAGCTACCGCAGCGTCGCCGAGGAGATCGATTTCGAGCCGGCCGCCGGCTTTGTCAAGCTGCCGGACTCGATCAAGCTCGGCAGATGCTCTGGAGTCGGCGTGAACAGCAAAGGCCAAGTCTACCTCTTCCATCGCGGCAAGCAACCGATCATCGTGCTTGATTCGACCGGGAAGTACTTGCGCTCGTGGGGCGACGATGTGATCGGAGAAGCACACGGACTGCGAATCGATCGCGACGACAATGTTTGGGTGACCGACATCGGCAACCATCAGGTGTTCAAGTTCAGCCCGGCTGGCAAACTGCTGATGGCGATGGGCAAGGCGGGCACTGCGGGAGACGCGATCGACGAGTTCAACAAGCCGACCGATGTTGCGTTCGGATCGAAGGGCGAGATCTATGTCGCGGACGGATACGGTAACACGCGCGTGATGAAGTTCACACCGAACGGCGGCTTCCTCACGAAGTGGGGCGAAGCAGGTGATGGACCGAACCAGTTCGATACGCCGCACACGATCGTTGTCGATCGTAAAGGCCGTGTCATCGTCGGCGATCGCGAGAACGACCGCGTGCAAGTCTTTGACGCAGGCGGGAAGCTGCTAGAAATCTGGCCCGGCTTTGCGCCGTTCGGCCTGGCTCACGATGGGCAAGGCAACCTGTTCGTTGCCGATGGCCGCGCGCACAAGATCCTTCGACTTGACGCGAAAGGCAAAGTGACCACTTCGTGGGGTGAAGAAGGTGCCGACGCCGGCCAGTTTCAACTGCCACACATGATGGCGGCCGACGCGTCCGGCAACCTCTTCGTTGCGGAGATCCTCGGCATGCGTTTCCAAAAGTTAGTTCGCAAGTAGGTCCCGACCGCCGGGCGAGACTTGGCGACGCGCGAAATCGCCGTGTTTCGCCAACAGTTCCGTCGGGCCGCCGGAACGTACTTTGACCACTCGACGTTGCGAGTATCGAACGGTTCAGGTACTCTGGCAGTCGTGGGCTGAACGGAGCATGCGATGCTAACGATTCCTGGCAGACAATCTCGCTTTTGCGATGGTCTTTCGCGGCGGAGCTTCTTGAGTGTCGGCGGGTTAGCTCTCGGAGGGATGTCGTTGCCGCAGATCTTGCGCGCCGAAGCAGACGCAGGCATCAAGTCGTCGCACAAAGCGACCATCATGATCCTGTTGCCAGGCGGCCCGCCGCACTTGGACATGTACGACCTCAAGCCGGATGCGCCGGCGGAGATCCGCGGCGAGTTTAATCCGATCGATACCAACGTGCCGGGCATTCAAATCTGCGAGATGCTTCCTCGCTTGGCGGCGAGCATGGATAAGCTGGTGGTCGTGCGTTCGCTGTACGGAGGCTTCAACGATCACAACGTCCACCAGTGCCTGACTGGTTGGGAATCGCATCCGCAACAAGGCGATTCGCAAATGCGGCCTGGATTCCCCGCCGGTGGTTGGCCTTCGATCGGAGCGGCGATCTCGAAAATACAAGGCCCCGTCACGCCCTCGCTGCCGCCGTTCATCAGTCTTTCTCCGCCGAATGCCGAATCGACGACGAGAGCCTCGTTGAACCAGCCGGGATTCCTGGGCGTCGGACACGCGGGCTTCGAGCCAAATCGAAAGAAGCGGAACGATATTGTTTATCAGTCGGGCGTCTCCAAGGAACAGGTCCAGCAGGACGGCGAGCAGGAAGCCGAGATCGTCCTGAAAGACATCACGCTAGATCGTCTCGGCGATCGCAAGTCGCTGCTGCATAGCTTCGATCGCTTTCGCCGCGATGCTGACGCCAACGGCGCGATCAACGGCTTGGACGCGATCACTGAACAAGCACTCGGCATCCTCACGTCGAGCAAACTGGCAAACGCCTTGAACTTCAAAGCCGAAGATGCTGCGTTGCGGAAGCGTTACGGCATCAGCAACGCGGCGACTCCGACTTACGGAGGCACCGAACTCGTGAAGCAGTTCCTTGTCGCGCGGCGGCTGGTCGAAGCCGGCGCACGCTGCGTAACACTGGCTTTCAGTCAGTGGCCGTTGGAACGGATGAGCCGCGGCGGCTTTAACTGGGACTGGCACAAAGAGAACTTCAAGAACGTCCGAACCACGCTGCCAATGCTCGACGTGGGCATCAGCGCTTTGGTCGAAGACCTCGTCGCGCGCGGAATAGACGAAGAAGTATCAGTCGTCGTTTGGGGTGAGTTTGGTCGCACGCCAAAGATCAACAATAACGCTGGCCGTGATCATTGGCCATCAGCTTCGTGCTGCCTGTTAGCTGGCGGCGGGATGCGGACCGGACAAGTGATCGGCTCGACGAATCGACTGGGGGAGCATCCTGAAGATCGGCCGGTCCATTATCGCGAAGTATTCGCGACCCTCTATCACAACATGGGCATCAACGCACGACACACAACGCTCAAAGATCTCCGCGGCCGGCCTCAGGCTCTAGTCGATGACCGCCGACCGCTTGAAGAACTCGTCTAACCAAGTCGGCGATCAGTCTTTGGAGCGATCCTTCAGACGTTTGATCGTTCGCTCGTAGCGCTGTCTCATGCTCTCTTTGCGCTGTTCCAGGAACTCGCCTTCGACACGATCCCGCTCCGCCGGTTGAGCTGCAACCGGTGGCGGGATCGTAATCTCTCCGAACGTGATGCCTTCCTCCTCGCGATCGACCGCCGCGATCTTTCCGCCGTCAACGACTAAAGTCACGCCGACGTTGGCTTCGACGACTGGGACGCCGTTCTCTTTACCACGGCTCAAAACGGCTTCGTCTTGCGCCTTTGAACGCGAGCCGAACGAGGGGATGATCAAGAAGCGTGCGCCGTCGAGGACGGGAATCTTCGCCAGCATCGGATTCCAACGATCGTTGCAGATCAATATCCCGCAACGGCCGTAAGGCGTGTCAAATGCGCGGCTCTTGACGCCTAAACGGTTGTACCACCACGACGGATGATAGCCTTCGGCGAATTGCATCTTGTGATACTTGCCGCGTATCTTGCCTTCACGATCGATAAACACGGCGCAGTTGAAAACGTCTTCGCCAATCTTTTCGGCGAGCCCGAACACCATGCACAGCTCCAGTTCGCTGGCGAGTTTCTGAAATCGTTTGATGACCGGACCGTCGATCGGAACGGTCACTTCGTTTATTCTCTCAGCCGGCACTTCACCAGCAATGATCTCATTCACAACATAGCCATCCAGTGCTCCTTCTGGAGCGACCGCGATTTGTGCGCCGCCTGCTTTCGCTTTGCGAAAAGACGCTTCCAAGCGGTTCGCGTTGCCCGACAAGTCGAACTTCATCGGCACAAAAGAAATCGAAGCCACCTTGACGGAAACTCCTGCCGTTGTGCCTTCGTCGGCATTTGCATTCAGCGGGAATGCGAAGAGGATCAGGAACAATGCGGCGGCTGGTCGCTTCAGTGTCATGGTTCGCTCCGAATACGACTCTTAGATCACTGGCATTGTAATGTTGGACGCGACTGATAGCGACCGATATAATCAGGGCGCGACTGCCACACACAAGGACTGCCACACACAAGGACTGCCACACACAAGGACTGCCACACACAAGGA
>PBSM01000290.1 GCA_002726245.1 Planctomycetaceae bacterium
ACAACGAAATGTATCTGTGTTAAAAGTCCGGAGACCGTCCTCAAGTTCAAACTCTTTCAGGGACGGCTTGCCGTTAAACGCCTACGCTTTTGTCCCTATGTAGAGCGTCGCGATTCCAAGCGTCAGCGCGTAGAACCGCACTTCGGTGAGTCCAGCGTCTCGCATGCGTTCGGCAAGTTCTTCGCCGGACGGAAACTGGCCGACACTCTCCGGCAGATAAGTGTAAGCCTGCTCGCGATTCCTCGCCAACCATTGCCCGATCCTTGGTAAGACGTTCCGAAAGTAGAAACCATAGATCGTCTTGAACGGTTGCCAACGCGGCATCGAGAACTCAAGGATCGCGACTCGCCCACCCGGTTGGCAGACGCGAGTCATCTCGCGGATTCCTTGATCGGTGTCCGCCACATTCCGCAAACCGAACGCGACCGTGACCAGTTGAAAGTGATCGTCATCGAACGGCAGTTGCTGCGCATCAGCCTCGACGAACGTGATCTTCCCGTTACAACCGAACTTCTTTTTTTTGGCTTCGCCAACGTCGAGCATCGCTGGGCAGAAGTCTGAACCCACTATCGGGACTTCGCCTTTCGTTCGCTTGTAATACGCAAACGCCAAGTCTCCCGTGCCCGTACAAACATCCAAGATCGGGGCACTACCCTGAGACGCTGCAAGTTTCACCGTCCGCCACCGCCAGTATCGATCGACGTTCATCGACAGCAGATGATTCAGCAGATCGTACCGCGGCGCGATCTCGCCAAACATTTTCTGCACGCGTTCGTTCGATTTATCGACGGTCGTGGTCATTCTTCTCTTGCCCCTCTCCCTCTGGGAAAGGCTGGGTGAAGGATTTCATTGTAGCCCTCACGCTCCGCTTGAGGAAAAGCGGCGTGTCAAAACAGTTCTGAGTTGTGCTAAACGTAATGTCCTATCCACTGTCGCAATTCATCACACGGAGCGTGATGGCTACTTTCTTGTACCGCAACTATCAGATTAACTTAACTGAGTCCTGGGCAGTAGGCGGCGCGAGTGTGCATTCGACGCCCGATTGCTGCATCTATCAGGCCGTGTTCCAATGAACTTATGCCGAAGTCGATCAATGTCCACTTCCTGCCGGAACTCATCCCGGAACAACTTCTCGCCAAGAAGACGTTCGTCGTGATCGATGTCTTGCGAGCCACCACGACCATCGCGCATGCGTTAGCAGCCGGGGCCAAGTCTGTCGTGCCATGCCTGGAAGTGGCCGACGTACGCCAGCGAAAAGGGGAACTCGCCGGTGAAGTTGTTCTCGGCGGTGAACGAGACGGCGTGAAGATCGAAGGCTTCGACTTCGGCAATTCGCCGGCCGAATACACGGCGGAATCCGTCGGTGGCAAGACGCTTCTCTTCACCACCACCAACGGCACGCGCGCGATGAAGCGAGCTTCGGGAGCGGCGCAAGTTCTACTCGCAGCATTCGCCAACTTCTCAGCCGTCTGTGATCGGCTTTCTCGCGAGCAGCACATTGAAGTCCTCTGTGCCGGGACAAACCAAGAGGTCGCGCGCGAGGATGTGCTGTTGGCCGGCGCAATCGTCGATGACCAACACAATTCCGACTCGCGTATCTCCATGAACGATCAGGCCTTACTCGCCGCCGATTCCTGGAGTCGCTTCCGCCAAGATCTCGCCGATCACGAAACGCCGCTGCACGAAACGCTCCGCAGTTCCCGAGGTGGCCGCAATCTGATCGAGATCGGTCTCGAACGCGACATCGAAATCGCCGCCCAGATCGACACGCTCTACGTCGTGCCAAAACTCGATCTAGGAGCTTGGAGGATTACGTCGGCCTGACTGTTCGACATGGACGAGCAACATCCGAATCCACGAAGCCGCTTGAGCACACAACGACGTTGTACCCCCAAGTCTCACGTCTCTGCTCAATTAACTACTATTCGCCACATGCCACTTAGCGCATAATGCTGGCAATGAATTCCAGCAGCCTCGGACGCGTGTACGCACTTGGAAAATGCAGAGGAACTCACCATGCCAATGCCTCTAGGGTGGTCGGGCTTTCGGCTTAGCCGGATCGGATTCTGGGTTTCCCATTGCCGACCGCTGCGGCTGCGCATTCATTCGGAACATCGACTCGCGTGACGAACAGCTCGAGCGCATTGTGCCTTCTTCGAACGGCTCGAAGATCGGCGCATCTTGGCGGCGCTCGACTTCCCGGACTTCAGCGATGTATCCCTGTTGTCCCTGGTGGGGGATGCGACACAGGCGGGCGATCTGCTGCAGCTAACGACTAGCAACGGCAGTCAGCTGGGTTCAGCGTGGGTGAATCACAAGCACGCGGCTTTGATACCGAATTCACATTCGAATTTGCGAATCCGCAGCTGGGGCAGGGTGGCGATGGATGAGCTTTGTGATTCACAACCGTGCGGAAGGTTTGGGCTTGGAGATTGGCGAAGGCGGCTCACCTATCGAGGCCTTGAATATCAGCTTCGATAGCTTCAAAAGTGACGCTTTACAACTGAGCGACGCCTTTATCGAGATTCGCACCGACGAATCACTGGCCATTGTTGATCTAGCGCCGACGATCCCCAATCTCAGCGGCAGCGGGCAGCACACCGTTCGCATCATGTACAAGCGGGCGATCTGGACGTCGTTTTTGACAACACGGAAGTGATCAGCGATATCAACATCGACTTGCGAGCGAGCGCTGCAGCCGATGCAGAGCGGCGATCCTTTGTCGGATTCGGCGCGCGAACGAGCAGCGGGGCGGAGGAGCATAACTTGTTGTCGTGGTCGCTCACGTCTGCGGGTCGTTCGCCGACGTTGGGTCAAGCCGCCACGATCGACCTGGCCTTGGCCCAGGAGCACTTCACCGTCTATGGCGGCGAGACCATGGATGAGTTAACGCGGGATCGGACGGTCGCCGTCGGCGATTTGAACGGAGACGGCGTGCAGGATCTGATTCTCGGCAGCCCCAATAACGGCGGCGGAATACCAGCCGAATTCGTCAAGGGAGCCGATGAGGTTTACGTCTTCTTCGGCGGTCCAGACATGCAGGGTACGCGCGATGTGGCGGCCGCGGTCGGGGCTTCTCTCGATGTCACGATCACGGCTGCGACCGAAGGAGATGGTTTATCCCAGGGTGTCGCCTTGACAGTGGGTGACGTGAACGGAGACTGCACGGACGATCTGATCCTGGGGGCCGATTGTGTCCGTGGTCCAGGCAACAACCGCCGATTTTCCGGCGCAGCTTACGTGATCTTTGGCGGCGACTTCTCGCACCGCGGCGCGATTGACCTGGCGATGAACGAGCAGGACGTCACCATCTTCGGGCCCACGGCAGCCGACTTTTTAACCGGCGCTGATGACGGGTGACGTGAACGGAGACGGCACCGATGATCTGATCCTGGGAGCACGTTTCGCTGACGGGCCGGACGAAGACCGCAACTTTGCCGGCGAGGCCTATGTGATCTTCGGCGTGATTTCTCACAGCGCAGCTCGATTGATTTGGCGAGCGACCCGCCCGACGTCACCATCTATGCGGCCTCGGACAGTGATCGCTTAACAGTCGAACGCGCGCTGACTGTTGCTGATTTGAACGGCGATGGTACCGGTGACTTGATTGTCGGAGCTCGTTACGCCGACGGCCCCAATGACAGTCGCGACGGAGCTGGCGAGGTGTATGTGATCTTCGGTGGCGACTTCTCGCAGCGCGGCACGGACGATCTGCTCCTGGGAACAAGCGCTGGCGACGGCCCCGCCAATGCGCGGAACGGTTCTGGTGAGTTATATGTGGTCTTTGGTGGGGACTTCTCGCAACGAGGCACGATTGATCTGCGAGCAAACGGCCAGGACGTCACCATCTTCGGGGCCGCGTCTAATGACCGCTTGTCCAACAGCTCAGCCGTGGGAGATGTCAACGGTGACGGCACAGACGATTTGATCCTGGCATCAAGAGGCAACGGGCCGGAGGACAACCGACACTTTGCCAATGAGATCTCTGTCATCTTCGGCGGCGAACTCTCGCACGGAGATAGGATTGACTTGGCAATCGACCCGCCGGACGTCACGATCTTCGGAGCCTCGGAACTCGACTCACTCTACTCCGCGACAGCCGGCGACGTGAACGGTGACGGAACTGATGATCTAATCCTAGCGACCAAGGTCGCCGACGGGCCCAATGAAAGCCGCGAAGATGCCGGCGAGGCGTACGTGATCTTCGGCACATCATCTCCGCTAGTAGTGAATCAACAGGGCGACATCGACGACGGCGATCCGTTCAACGGCGAAACGACACTCCGCGAAGCGGTCAACCGCGCCAACGCACTGTACGGCCGCGACGAAATCCGATTCGATCTGCCCGCTGGTTCGATTATCACTCTGGCCGGCGGCGAACTCAGACTCACCGACGACGTCAAGATCATCGGTCCCGGGGCAAGTCTTCTCACGATTGACGCTGATGACAAGTCGCGGATCTTCCACGTCAACGACGACAACCCCACGACGGCAATCGAGGCCGCGATTTCCGGTCTCACACTCACCGGCGGTACAGCCGCGAGTACCAACCCGACCAACGCCGAAGGAAGCGGCGGTGCGATCTTCTCGCTGGAGCACCTCACCGTCTCTAACAGCATTGTTACCGGAAACCGTGCGTTTCGCGCTGGCGGCGGTATCCGCAGCGGCAGTGATTTCACAACGACAACGGGAACACGGTTAGCGGTCGCGAATACCGAGATCACCGACAACCACGTCGTCGATCTCCAAGGTGGCGGAATCTCCATCGGGCTCGATAGCGTGGCCGTCATTTCAAATAGCGAAATCTCTGGAAACACGGCCGGGGACAGTGCGGGCGGCATCTCCAACTTTGGCACGCTGACCGTCACGAACACGATAATCTCGGAAAACACAGCCGAACGTGGTGGCGGAGGCATCGTTAACATCACCAGTAGCGCGATCTCGGGCAACACCGCCCCAACCGGCGGCGGCGTTTACAACGCACGCAACACGACCATTACCAACAGTACGATTTCGGGAAATACGGCCGAAAGCGGTGGAGGAATCTATCAACTGACGCCGCCCTTGCTCAGAAACACGATCGTGGCCGGAAACCGATTCAACACAGGAGGACAAACCGACATCGCCGGCATGTCGAATGTTTCGAGTATCTCGGCCAGTAACCTGATCGGCTCCGGCGGTAGCGGCGGACTTGTTGATGGCGATGCTAAGGGCAACCTCGTCGGACCGGATTAGACCAGGGTGTTGGCCAGTCACGACGACAACGGCCAGACAGTTCCGGCACTCGCTTTCAACAACGGACTTACGCCAACGATCGCTCTGCTTGTTGGTGGGCCTGCCATCGATGCAGGCGACAGCTCGCTTTCCCCTACCGATACAACGGATCTGGACAGCGACCAAAACACCAGCGAACCCTTGCCGCTCGACCAGCGAGGCATTCCTCGGCTTATCGACTTGCCGGGAGTCGATAACGTGGGCGACGGCTTGGATATCGGCGCGTTTGAGTTCACAGACACCACACCACCGACAATGACTGCTCCGCCGGACATCACACTCGAGGGCAATACGATCGGGGGAGCGACCCAAGCCGCCGCCAGCGCCTTCTTCGAAGCAGCCGTCGCCACTGACGACCTGCACCCCTCGCCTACGATCACGCACGACGCTCCCGATCCGTTCCCTCTCGGCACGACGGTCGTCACCTTCACGGCCGGCGACGGCTTCAACGACAGCACGGCATCCGCGACGATCAGCGTCGAAGATACGACTCCGCCAACGCTGACGGTCCCCGACGACCTCCTAATCACGAGGAATGTTGCGGGTGGCGCCGAAGCGACCTTGGCCGCGGTAGCCGCGTTCCTGGGCGGAGCCACGGCGGGCGATCTCGTCGATGCAAACCCCTCCCTCACGCATAGCGCGCCGACTGTCTTGCCCATCGGCACCAACCTAATCACGTTCACCGCGATGGACGCATCCGGCAACGTTCAGACGGCTGAAGCCTCGATCATCGTCAACGTAGAGTTCTTCGACTACGGCGACGCCCCGTCGGCCTACCCAGTGACTTTCGCACAAAACGGAGCTCGGCACATCGTCGACGACCTGCACCTAGGCGTTTTGGTCGATGTCGAAGCAGACGGCAAACCCGACAAGGAAGCGGGCAGGACGGTTCGGGCGGCGACGACAACAACGGCGAGCCCGACGAAGACGGCGTGTTCGTGATCGCGAGCCTGGTCGCGACCGCCGGTAACGCCACAACGTCAAGCTTTGCCGTCACAGCGTCAGCCGCTGCCGTGAAAAACGGAATGGGAAAGCTGGCTGCCTGGATCGGCTTCAATCAAAGCGGAAGTTGGGAGGCCAACGAGCAGATTTTCAACACCATCGACTTGGCTGCCGGCCTGAACATCCTCAGCTTCACCGTCGCCGTCGGAGCCAAACCCGGCGAGACTGCCGCACGGTTCCGAATCAGCTCGGCGAGCGGGTTGGCTCCCACCGGAGCAGCCTCCGATGGCGAAGTCGAAGATTACATCGCGACGATCCTCGATGGAGATGACGCGGGAGAGGCTGCCGTGCAGATCGATGCTCCCGCCGCTGGGACAATAGAAGTTGTGACGGGCAGCAGTACCGTCATCGTTCGCACTCGCGATCCGGACAACGCGATCTTCGTCGCCCCTGGCGGCGCGGTCTCGACGCTGAACATTCGCGGAACGGACGGCGACGACACGCTCAGCCTGGAAGATGTGCCCAGCGTCGATAACTCCGGCGATGCACTCGGCGGCAACGATCTACTCAACCTGCTCGGTGGCGGCTTCGCCCTCGATCTTACCACGATCCCGGATAACTCGATTCAAGGCATCGAGACGATCAACATCACGGGCAACGGAGACAATACGTTGACACTCGACGTCAACGAAGTCGTCAACATCTCCCCGACGAGCGATACGCTGCGCGTGAAGTCGGGTGCCGGCGATACGGTCCACATTGGCACCGGCTGGAAGTTCGCCAATACTCTCGTCGAGAACGGTGACTTTGTCCGCGTCTTGACGCAAGGCGATGCGACCCTGCAACTCGACGGCCCTTTCAATTGGTCGTATCCCGAGAACCCGCTCGATATCAATGGCAACGGCTCCGTCGAAGCACTTGATACGTTGATCATCATTAACGAGTTGAATGACCCGCAGTTCAGCGCTCCCACCACCGGCGCCCTTCTTGATCCGACCACCCTCACCGAGTTTCCTAACTTCTTCTACGACGCTTCGCCCAATGGATTTGTCGTCGCGTTGTATGCGTTGGTCGTGATTAACTTCCTCAACAACCCGAATGGGATGGGGGAAGGTGAAGCAGCAAATGGCCACCGGGTTGCAGCTCAAGTCGTCGCGGCTCCATCGGTCACCGTGCCGAGCGCGGAACATGGCCACCATGTAGTGGCAGCGTTGGGGTCAACAAGTTCTTCGGTCCGGCTGGCAGCAAACCGAACAGACAACACCATCGCCCCGGCAGATTGGCAGCGCAATCAGTCGGCTACCGCCGATGACAACACAGCCCGACGACGTCGCGACGAACGTTTCATCGCGAGCGTTGATGAACTCTTCGGAGACCTCGAGTGATTGCGCGAGTAGACACGTATTCGAGACTCGATCGTTGCGAAGTATTCCGCGAAATCAAAATGCGTTTCGTCTCTCTCGGCGAGAGAGACCTACAGTCGGTCCGCCTCGCCGAGGTGGACGGCCGAGCGGCGTGGCGCACTCAACTGAACGTCCATCACAGCCGCAAGCGAACTTTACTGCGAATAAGCCAGCAATCGCCCATCCAACGTTGTCACGACGATCTGACCGTCACAATCAACGAGCAAACCACCGGGTAGCGGTTCGCCAGGAATCTCTTGCTGCCAGTTCGGTTTACCCGTCTCCACGTTCAAAGCGGTGAGATACCACTGAGGTCTCGCGCGAAACTTCTGCTGCTGCTTGGCGACGGTGAGGATGGCATTCGGGCAGACGACGATGGAGACCGCTTCAAAGCGGTTGCCGTCGCCGAGATTCGTCTCCCAACGGATCTTGCCAGCTTCGCGGAGATCGTCTGTTAGATTCGAGCGTCGCCGCCGGTCACTGCCTCGCACGTTGGGAGCGGTCTGCAGATGATTCGCAACGGCTTCCGCATCGAGGCAGGTGATCTTGCCATACTTGAAGTTGACCAGCGCCATCGTGTTGTCGTCCCACGCTGGCGGCACACCGCCGTAGTTAAGTTGAAACGCGCCCTTGTCAGAGAACGCAACGAAGCTGCCTTTTGTCGAAACGTTGCCTGCGTCCGAATACAGAATGCGACCGCCGACGATCGCCATCTTGTCGTGGAAGACGCCAGCGAACTGCCCGGCGTTGGCCTTTGGCCGACCGTTGGCGAACGGCTGCGCTCGCAGCTCACCTGTCTTCGCATCAAACGGGGCCGGAGAGATCTGGTTCCCGCCAGCCAGCAGCAATTGGTCGTCGAGCATCGTCAAGTTGCCCTGCGCTGCGACGCCCTTGCGGAGTTCAGGTGACAAGTGACCGGCGGAATTATTCTGCCATTTCAACTCACCCGTCTTGGCACCGACAGCGTACAGATGTGTGCCATCGTGATCGATAATCCCAGCTCCGAAGTAAGCCACTCCGTCACGGATCGTGACGCCGGTGTTCACAGGCCATGTCGAGCAAAGGTTGCCATAGACCATGATGTGGCGTTCCACAGGAGCGGCGCGGAATCGCCACAGCGGCTTGCCGGTTGCGGCTTCAAGGCAATAGGCGTAGCCATCGCCAGAGCCAACGTAAACTCTTCCCTCGGAAATCGTCGGCGAGGCTTTGATCGGAGCGTTCGTCGCGAATTGCCAGCGAGGTTCACCGTCTCCGGCATCGACAGCACGGACAATACCTTTCGCACCTGCGAAGAAGATCAAACCGCCGGCCGCCACAGGCGCTGTCAATGTTTGCTCTTCTGTCCCCGCATGTTGCCACCGCAGCTTGCCCGGCCCGTTCAGTGCAACGGGCGTGCTGCTGCTGCGATGAGTGTCGCCACGGAACGCCGCCCAATCGGCATCGTTCGTTTCAAACTTCGCGACTTCGTAATCCGCCTCAACGTACGACTGCAGGCGATCTTCGTTGGTCGCGATGTGATCGAACTTGAAGTCACCCGCCGAGCAACGAGCCATGCTGCCGATGATCGAGAGGTTGCAATCGCATTGCCACGGCCCGATGTACAGCAAGCCGTTGGCCGGCAGCGCGCCGTCGTTGCAGGCGGGCCGAGCCGTTCCATCGATCTCGATTTTCTTCGTCTCGCGATCGAAACGCAGCATGCCTTCGCCGCGAACGAAGAGCGAGTCGCTGCTTGCCGTCAGGCGTGTGCAAGCGACTTTGCGGAAACCGAGCTCCTCTTTCTCCTCGCCCGTCACGGGATCGACAACCACGTGGACGCCGCCTTTGCCGACTCCCAATATGACGTTGCCATCAAGATAAATCGCATTCGGGTTATTTGTCACTTTGCGTTTTGTCCACAATACGCTTCCAGAGTTGGTCGATACCGCCACGACATTCATGAGTGTCTGGCCTTGGATGATCAAAGCATCAGGCGTCGCCATGGTCAGGCACATCGTCTTGAAACCCGGCGTCGAAGTCAGGCCCTTGCCTGGCTCGGCGACCAAATCGCGAACTTGCCGTTCATCGTTCGTCCACAGAACGTCCCCCGTCTCGGCTTGTAAACAGCGCAGGTGTTTCTCTGGACACATCAAGAAAAGCTTGTCGTCGCGCATCGACAGCGATCGCGAGTCGATCTGGCTTTCCTCTTTGTGAATCCACAAGACCTCTTCCTTTGCGAGGTCGTACGCCGCGAGTGTGTCGCCGAAACCGTGCGGGTATTTGCCATAGAAGCCGGGGCTGAGGTCGGCCCAACTCCAACCACCGAACTCACGGTCGCCGCGGACAATCTGCGTGCCACGTTCCTTCTTGCCTGCCATCACGTACAGCACGCCATCTTTCATCGCCATCCACTTCCACTGGCCATCGACTCCGGCCAGCTTGATCCGTCCTTGCTCTTCGCCCGTCTCAGCATCAAGTAACAGGCAACTACTGCCATCGATCATGTGAAACGTATCTTTCGTCGCGATGAACGCCGATCGATGCACGAGGTATCCGTCTGGCAACCGCCGCCCCCAAAGAACCGTGCCGTTGTAGCCGTTCCGCGCGATCAGTTTGTAAAGCGTGTCCCATTCGCGCTGATGATGCGAGATGTGTCCGATGGCGAGGAATGTGCGGCCACCCGCGGCCGTCGTAATCGACGGCATGCCGATGTACATCGGATGTGCGAGAAACTGTGTCATGTACGGCGCTTTGATGACCGTGTCGCCGGAGACCGGGTTGTTGTCAGGGCTCTTTTCCCAATGGCTCCAGTCATCGGCTCCGTCGAGCGGTGCTTTCGCAAACGCTCCCCATCCGTCCAGCGCACCATTCGCTAAGGGAAGCAACTTCGGATTCGCGATGTCTGCGTTCTTGATGATTTTGTCGAGACCCTGGATGAACGCCTTTCCTTCCGGGCGCAAGACTCTGTTAACTTCTCCGATCGAAAGCGAGTCGAGCGATTCGCCGGTCTTGTCGGGAGCCACAAGAACATCGACCATGTTGTCGGCGAACGGCAACTTCTTGGCCGCACCCTGTTCCACGACAACGCGATTGATCCCGAATCCTGCTTCGGCTGCCGCTTGTTTCAGTCGTCCCGCGGCTTCGGCGTTCGGTTCACGAACGTAAACGAGCAGTTCGCTCTCACGAGCCAAGTCCAACACGAGATCCTCATCCGCACCGATCACAGCAGCAATGCCACGATTGATCTTCGCTTGTTCGAGCGTAGCGTCGACGAGCGTGGAAGAATCTTGTGCAGGAGCGTGATGAGTTGCGGCACAGAATAGCAACAGGACGAGAACGCTTCCGAGCGCGTGTGATCGAAGTGACATGGCTTCTCCTTGGTCGGCAGATCAACGGGCGGTTCGCTAGCCGGATTGTATCACTTGGCCATCGGCAAAGAAGCACTTCTTCCCTGCAGTGCGCCAAATCGTCGATGACGTTGCCTAGTTGGACAGCGCCACTTTGGGTTGAAGCTAGGCAGGGATAAGCCGTTACCAATCCGTCGTTTAACCGCAAGCCGTCCCTGAAAGAGTTTGAACTTGAGGACGGTCTCCTGACTTTTTTAACACAGATACATTTCGTTGTGGTTACGTACCTAT
>PBSM01000291.1 GCA_002726245.1 Planctomycetaceae bacterium
AGAAAAATCTGGGGGGGGGGCCGCGATGTTAAGATGGCGAGGGATTTAGGCTTGGAGCGGTTCCATGCTCAACCCAAATGGGAAATCCCGGTTGAGGAAATCAGGGCCACAACAGCACCTCAGTTTCAGCTAATTGATCATTGCCGAGTCTGTGAGTTCAAAGCGGGATTGCCAGCGACTTGCTATCGAGAAGGACGATCTGAGCCTGCTTCGAGGACTCAGTCAAAAGGAGATCAGCAAGCTGAACAACAAAGGAATCTTCACAACCACGCAGCTGTCGTACACATTCCGGCCACGGCGGCGGAGAAAGGCGCGAAAGCAACGTCCCACACAACACAACCATGCGTTGCAAGCCCTGGCAATCCGAACTGACACGAACGCCAAATCAACTGCCTCGGGATAACCTGCCCAACCATCTGCCGAGACTTGGACGATCGCCCGATAGCCGCCCTTGGCGAATGCGTGCGCGTCGCTCGTGTGCGGCGCTGGCCGTGAGAGACGACCCGCGACATCCATCAGAAATCGTCTGGCGTTGTCCGCGCTTCTCTTGCCGATCAGGAAAGACGGCATGAGCTTGGTTTGCTCATCGATGCAAGTCCAGATGTAGACTTCGCCGATGTCGTGGCGTTCGGCCTTCTCGCTGATCGTCAGGCGCGACTGTTTTTTGTAAACCGTTGAATGTTGCTCATCGAACTGGAGATGCGTCAGCTTCCAGCCACGCATCTGCTTGTCCATGAAATCGCGGCAAGCGGTTCCGAAGAGCATGATCAGACGGCATAGGGTGTCGCGATGAATCCCGGTTGTTCGTTCGGTCCCCCCGGATCGATATGCGCCCAACGCAACTTTAGGACACTACCGGAGCTTTCTGAAATGGCTAGAAATCGCAAGCGACAAGCTGACGGATCAGCTTGCGGTTGCTCGCGTGAAGCTGAAAATCGAGCCTGTTGCTGTGGATAGAATAATAAGCAATGGATCAAAAGGAGTTGATCTATTCTGCCAACCCGGGGAGAATTGTTGCCAGTCGGAGCGGTTGCTCCTCCCCCGCCTTAGTCCCGCCAGGAGAATTGGAATGTTCTCGATCTGCTCAGGCAAATCCAACCAGTACTGTGACGGCGTTTCGCGACGAAGCTTTCTGGAGCTTGGCGCTTTAGGAATCGGAGGGATGACGTTGGCCGATGTGTTACGGGCCGAGGCGGTTGCGGGGACTGGCTCGTCGAACAAGGCGATTATCAACATCCACTTGGCGGGCGGTCCGTCGCACCAAGACATGTTCGACTTGAAACCGAATGCTCCGCGAGAGTTCCGCGGCGAGTTCAGCCCGGTTAGCACGAACGTCAGCGGCATCGATATCTGTGAGTACTTTCCGCTGCTTGCTGAATCGGCCGATAAATACGCGATCATCCGTTCGTTGACAGGATCGATTGCCGACCACAGTGACTACCCCACACAAACCGGTTTTCCGCGATCGAACTTGCAGATCCTCGGCGGTCGCCCTTCGATCGGCAGCGTCGCGACGAAGCTGCTGGGGCCTTCCGGCAGCGGCGCGCCGCCGTTCATCAGCTACAACGGCAACTATCCTGGTTTCCTGGGGCCGGTTTACAAGCCGTACAAGCCACAGGGTGGCGATTTGAAATTGCGCGGGGAAATGACTGCTGAACGCCTACGATCGCGCACCGACTTGTTGGGTTATCTCGACGGGCTGCGGCGCGAAGTGGACAACTCGGGCCAGATGGAGGCGCTCGACTCCTACACGCAGCGGGCTGTCGATGTGGTGACGTCCGGTAAGGTGGCGGATGCTTTGGACCTGGAGAAGGAAGATCCGAAGGTTCGCGAACGCTATGGAAACAAAGACAGCATGTTCCTGAGAGCCCGACGCCTCGTCGGAGCGGGCGTCCGCGTGGTGACGTTCAATTGGGGCAGTTGGGACACTCACAGCAACAACTTTGGCCACCTTCGAGGCCAGTTGCCGAAGCTCGATCGCGAGATGAACGCATTACTGAACGATCTGCACGAGCGTGGTATGGACAAAGACGTAACAGTCGTCATGTGGGGTGAGTTTGGACGAACACCAAGGATCAACAACAACAATGGTGGCCGCGACCACTGGTATGAAGTCGCGGCGTGTTTCCTCGCCGGTGGCGGAATGCGCATGGGTCAGACAATCGGTACATCGAATAAGAACGCCGAACGTGCTGTTGACCGGCCCGTCCACCTCCAAGAGGTTTTCGCCACGCTCTATCACAACCTCGGCATCAACGTTGCGAACACGACAATCACCGATCCAGCCGGTCGCCCACAATACCTTGTGGACCATCGCGAACCAATCCGCGAACTGATTTGAACTTGGTTCTATGCCGACCAATCAGGAAAGAAATCGGCCACAGCGACTTCGAAGCCGGGTAGAACATCATCACCAGTCAGCGTCTGTTTGCGATTGAACATGACAGGCTCGTGGTTCTGCCGATAGACGCGAACCGTGCGGAAATCAGGATCGACTTCCCAAATCATCTGTACTCCGGTACGAAGATACTCGACAATCTTCTCTCGGATCTCTTCGTGCCCATCGTTCGGCGAAAGAATCTCCACTGCCAGAACTGGCACACCAAGGACCATCCGCGTCTCGTCCGTTTGTCGGCGCAGCACGTCAATGGAAAAGAGTGCCACGTCGATCCCCACGGTGGTGTCGGGGTCTTGCTCCAAGATGCTTCCCGCTTCGCCGGACAGCACGTCGCCTTCGAAGTCGGGCGATCCAGCCAGGATCCAAGAACGCGGACGATTCGAGATTCAGTAGCCGCATGGAGACGATTACGTCGAGTCATTTCTCGCTCCCTCAGTTCTCCGCGAATCAATTCTCGCTCCATGCCGTTGTCGGGCAAGGCGAGCAACTCTTCCGTAGTCATGATGGGCGTAGCAGTACTCATCTAACTCCTCCCGCGAGACGGAATCCGGCGATTGTTTGGACTTGGCTGCATCTGCAAATTCCTCTCCACAGCCTCACCAAGGGACCGATCTGATTATAGTGTTCCACGGACTTCGAAAGTACCTCAGTCTTATCCTCCGCGCAGCGCTGTCATGCGTCGCGCACGATGACGACATGCCACTTGCCCGGCCCGTGGACGCCGGTAGTGAGTTGGAGTTCGATGTCGCCGGTCTTGCTGGGGCCGGTGATGAAGGCGAGGTTGCTCGGCAGATCATCGAAGCTGAGTTTGCCGAGTTGTTCAAAGACGTCGAACAGATCGGGGACGATTTGAGACTCCTCGACGATCGCGATGTGAACTCGCGGCAGCAGTGAGATAACGCGTTCGCGTCCGGGCTTCGAGCAAACAGCCAGCGTGCCAGTTTCCGCAACCGCAAAGTCCACGCTGGAGATTCCGACATCAGCGGCGAGGATTGCTTGACGCTGTTCGTCGGACGGCAACTTGGCCAAGGTGGAGTGATCATGAACCGCGACATTCGTATCCGCAAGTAATTCGGGGAGCTTTAGCCGATCCAGCACGGCATGCTTCCAACACAGCGCGGAAGCCGCTTCGTATTGCTTGAGCAGAGTTGCGACAGCGTCTTTCGCGGCGACGGGGCTTTCCACGACGATTGCTTCGCCGCCGACTGCGCTGATTTCATCAGCTAACGCGACACACTTTTCGGCACTTGTGCCGACATAACCGACACCGCCAGGGATGTCGTTCAAGTGGACTCGATGCGCGCAGCCCGCGGCTGCGGCCTCGCGAACGCGTGTGAGGAAGGCATCACGATTCACGTCGTTGCTCCTCGTTGCCGGTCTGGTGTTGCCCTTCCTGTCGCCACCAATCGCGAAAGCGTTCCGGGGCGGGAGCAGGGAAGTCTCGCTGTTTGGTCCAGCCGTGAAGGCTACCGGGCAGACGTCGAAGCCAGCAAGTTCGTCGTTTCCATCGTCCGATCGTTCGCGTCGCCAGCCATGTGCCCCAGCCATAGAGCCACGAACTTCGCAACGATCGCGCCCACAATCCGTACGCCAGCGATTCCATTCGCCCGAGCTGGCCGGGCTCTTCATGCAGTTGCTCGCGCAGACGAACGAGCATCTCTGGAATCTGGATCTTGACAGGGCAAGCTGTCTGGCAGGCTCCGCACAGACTGGAGGCGTGTGGCAAGTGGTGATTGTCGGCCAGGCCATCGTATAAAGGCGTGAGAACAGCTCCAATGGGACCTGCATAGACGCCACCATAGGAATGTCCGCCAACGTTCCGATAGATCGGACACGCATTTAAGCAGGCTCCGCAACGAATACAGAACAAGCTCTCTCGCAGAGGCCCGCCCAAAATCTTGCTGCGTCCGTTGTCGAGAATGATTAGATGGAACTCTTCGGGGCCGTCGAGTTCACCCTCGCGGCGAGCGCCGGTGATCAACGACGTGTAGCACGACATCTTCTGCCCCGTCGCGGCGCGGGCGAGCACTTTGAGAAAGTACTTTAAGTCGGAGAGCTTTGGGATGACCTTCTCCATCCCCATGACGGCGATATGAATGCGAGGCAAACTTGTGGTCAGTCTGGCGTTGCCTTCGTTTTCCACCAACACGATCGATCCCGTTTCGGCAATCGCATAGTTCACACCGGTTATCCCGACTTCTGCTTCCGCGAAACGCGAACGGAGAGTCCGACGAGCGAACGCCGCGAGAGCTTCGCGGTTGCTTGGCAATTCCTCCCCTGCCTCTTCGCTCAAGATCTCGGCGACGTCGTCCTTCGAGAGATGCAACGCCGGGCCAACGATATGTGACGGCCGATGCCCGGCGACTTGAATGATGTACTCGCCAAAGTCCGTCTCGACGACCTCGATCTGATGCTTTTCGAGTGTCTTGTTGAGGTGAATCTCCTCGCTCGTCATCGACTTGGATTTGACGACCTTCTTCGCGCCACGCGACTGGATCATGTCGAGAATGAAACCGGACGCCTCCTCGCCGTTCTCTGCCCAATAAACGTGTCCGCCGCGCCGCGTCACGCTCTCTTCCAGCGTCGCGAGATGCTTGTCCAACGCAGCGAGCGTGTCGTCTTTAATGGCTCTCGCGCGCTGACGGACCAGGTCGTGCTGCTCGAACGCATCCCAAGCGTCTTTGTTTTTCTGACCCAGCGAATCGCCAAGTTTGTCGAGAATCTGTTGCAACGCCGGATTCGATAGCGCCTCGTCGGAAGCTTTGAGAAACGCGTGGTGTTCCTGGCGGACGTAATCGACGTGGGACATGGCCGTGTCTCGTGGCTGTGCTCAATCAAGTAACATCATGATAGCGACAAGCAGTGGCAGCACCGAGGCCGTCACCGCTGCATATGTGATTGCTGCTGGTGGAGGCACGCGGCGAAAGCGATAGACAAGCGGCGTGAGCAGCAAGCAGACAACTCCGGTGACGGCGGCGATGAACAGCATCAGACCCGGAAACGGGCTCCGAGCATCGGACGCGACGTTCCAACCTCCCGTGACGATTACACTGAGGCCGCCAACGATCTCCGCCCCGAGTGTGGCGATAATCGTCAACATCCACGCCACGGTGGCGGTTTCGCTGTGACGGTCTTCGGTTGGTGGCGAAGCCTTGCCAGCGCGAGGCTGCTGTTTCGGCTTCTTCTTGCGTTTCTTCTTCGCAGACACGGATGAGGCAGTGTTGAGAAATGGAAAGAGCCCGAACAAGCAGGCATGCTCGCTCGGGCTCATCATAGGTCGATTCGGTGTTGCCGACGAGGTGACGCTGGAGTGCCGCGCTTAGCCCGTCTTCCGCGTCTAGCCCAAAGAGGCCGGCTGAAGCCGGAACTCCAACGAATGGACTTACACTCCGTAGTAATGCACCGTGACATCGCCACGCTTGTTCACGACAACTCGGACTTTGTAGCCGCAACACCATGCAAAGTTGGTGATGCCTTGGCCGAACAGCCCGTCACGACCGCCGGCTTGCGGCGCACCTGTGCAGCAACTCGGCAGACGGACAGGCACATCAATCATGCAGCGGTTGCATGGATCGTAGACGGCAAGCGTTGTTTGAAAAGACGTTTCGCAAGCGCAGCAGATACTCTTGCGCGGGTGATGTTGGACGTGTTGAACGCACGTAGCGGCTTGTCCTTTTTGATAGGCTCCCTTTTGTGCGGCTCGATACGGCATCTTCTGAGCCGCTTGGTAGGGCGTCTTCTGGGAAGCTTGATACGGCGTCGCCAACTGTGGTGCCGCGAGATTCTGTGGAGGCGGAGCCAATTCCTCGGCCTGGGCGAAGCGGAATAGATTGCGTGCGTCGGCGGTTGTCGCGCACGCTAGAATCGCCAATCCGCACAAAAAGGTCAGTGTAAGTCGGGTCATCGAATCATCTCCCTGTCTGTTAATGCGAATTCCTTTGGCTCCGGCAAAATCCGCAGAACCGTCATAGTTCCGCGCATCTTCCCATTCTAACTGAATTCCCACGACGTGAATACCGACGGCATGGTCAATTCGCAATTGGTTTGATTTGCCAGCCCGATTCTCGACCTAGATTTCAGATGGTCAACACTAGCTTCACATCACTGACAGACATCGAGAAACAATTCGTGTCGATCGTGCCATCAACCTTGAATCAGAACGTTCGCCAACGATTACAAAACACCTTTGACGACTTCCGCTCTGGATGCACAGAGTGGGAGAGCGAAGTGACGGAGTTCTTTGGCGATCTTGACGACTTCCTAGAGTCGAAGCCGCAGGCAAGGGCGAGTGCGCCGGCTGGTTCGTCACGAATTGCTGATGACGTCGTGGGGCTGCGGTCGCTTGTCGAGCGGCAGACGGATGTGTTGGCTGCGCTTGTGAACGCGCTGGCTGGCGAATCGCCGACGCCGAGCGCGGTTTCGCCGCCGACGGAAGACACGGATCAAGTTGTGGAAGCCTTTTTTGACCGCGTCGAGCAACTTCAGCAAGCGACGGTGGGCGGAGATTTGCCGTAGGCGGCAAAGCCGCAACCAACGTAGGATGGACGCCCTCGACCGTCCAGCGCCGAAGGACGGACGAGGGCGTCCTTCCTACTACATGCGACTTTCACGGGGCAGTGCAGACGATGCAGTTAGCTTGGAGACGGGCAGCCAATCTGCCCGACAATGTTTCGACGAAAGAGCCGCCGGCCGACGATCTGTTCGACGTGTTTTCGTCATGTTCAGAACTAGTCGAGCTGATGCTGCATTCGCATCGGACGGGCTTGCTGTTACGACCGCAAGTGGCTGCTCATCTAGAGTCGTTTCTTCGCCGAATTTAGTGGGTGATTGTGGGCGTCAGATGGAGCTTTCCGCAGTAGAAGAGAATTCGAATTCGATAGTTCTCGAAGGAT
>PBSM01000292.1 GCA_002726245.1 Planctomycetaceae bacterium
CCAACTCAACGAGGAATCTACTCGACCCACACCCAAAAACACCAACCCAAATTCCAATGCACTCCACGCGCGCGAGCCTGTTCCTGCACCCTGCAGTCTCTCGAATCGAGAGACTCTCTTGACACCGCTCCAGAAATCCACAAAATGCCGTCCGCGTTCCAGAGGTCTTGAGACCTGCACTTTGCAGCAAGATCTCAAACGCCGACGCTTGCATGGATGCAGGCAGGATTGTCCGATCACCCGCGTGATCCGACGGCAAGGAGGCCGAGGACATGCTGCAAGAGCTCGACTGTGCCGGTGGTGTCAGCTTACGCCAACTGCTCCCGCCAAGCAGAATCTTCGGTGCACAAGACATTCGTGCCCTCTCCTGTTGTGGTGACGCTCGTCGTTGCCGGCCAGGAGACGTCTTTGTTGCGTTCGACGACGGCGAGCAAGACGGACATGAAACGTATGCCATTGCCCTCGAACACGGCGCCTCCGCGGTTATCGCGGAGCGAGTCTTGCCGGTTCGCGTTCCTGTTTGCGTAGTCCCGAATTCGCACGAGGCGTACGGAGAGCTGTGTCAGGCACTGGCGGGAAATCCAGCCGACTCGATGACGCTGGTTGGTGTCACTGGGACGAATGGCAAGACGACGACAAGCATGCTCATTGCGGGCATTCTCAAAGCTGCAAAACAACGGACTGGTTTTCTCAATTCGATCGGACGCAGCGACGCCAGCGAGACGAAGCCAGCGTCTCGTACGACGCCCGCTCCACCGGAACTCGCAACTTGGCTCGCCCGAATGGCCAGCAATGGCTGTTCGCATGCTGTCGCCGAACTCTCCAGCCAAGGACTCGTGCAACGTCGCACGGCTGGCTTACAGTTCGATGCCGCGGTCCTGACGAATCTGCGTCGGGATCATATTGATTATCACGGTTCGGTGCTTAACTACCGCAATGCTAAGGCCAGACTCTTCCAGCAACTAAAGCCACACGGTTTTGCGGTGATCAACGCCGACGATCAAGCAAGTCAATTCATTTTGCGCAAGCTCGATTGTCCGGTCATCACGGTCGGCCAACGAGAGCCGGCCGAGATAACGGCGACGGTGATCGAGCAGTTCAAGAGCGAACAGACCTTCCTGCTGCACGCCGGCAACGAATCCGTCCCCGTTTGCACTCAGATCATCGGCCGTCATCACATCGCTAATTGCCTGTCAGCGGCGGTAGTCGGGTTGGTGATGGGAATCGATCTGATGACAATCGTTAAGGGACTGGAGTCGGTCGGTCACATCTCAGGCAGGATGGAGCGAATCGAGTGCGGCCAGGAGTTCGGTGTATTCGTCGATATGGCTGACAATCCCGATCGTTTGGCAGTTGCTTTGAAGGAGCTTCGCCGAGTCACCACGGGCCGCGTGCTTTGTGTTTTCGGTCATTCCGAATCACGCCCGGTCGAAGATCGCCCGATGCTCGGCCGTGTTATCGAGCGAGCAGCGGATCTGGGGGTTCTCACCGGCGGACACGCTCCTCCAGCACAGCCGCTTCAACAGATTCACGATATGCTTGACGGATACGATCGCGTTGCTCGCGCGCACGTCATCCCTGGCCGCGCGAACGCGATTGCGTGGGCGCTCGAACAGGCCCGTCCCGGCGACAGCGTCCTGATCGCCGGCGAAGGGCGTCGCGGCTTTGGACGGGAAGAAACGATCTCGGGCAAAGATGACTATGACTTGGCTCGAGAGTGGCTGTATCAGACAGCTCAAGAAAGCCAAGTTCTGGCGTTTAACTGAGTACTGAACACACAAAGTGATGAATCTAACCATCGAACAACTCGGCGAACTCACGGACGGCCACATCTGGTTAGGTGCGATGCCGCCGCTCGCCGGCAAGCTCGAACCGATCGGTCGGATCGTCTTTGATCCGCAACAGGTCGAGCCGCGCGATATCTATTGGGTCATGCAGGTGGGGCCCTTTGATGGGGCTCTTTTCGCTGGGGAAGCGTTTACCCGCGGAGCGCTTGGGGTTGTGTTGGCAGGCCGGAGGATCGAGCCGTGGGCAGGCAGCTTCTGTATCACGGTGCCCGACGGCTTGCAGTCGTTGCACCGACTGATGCGCTGCCTGCGCACGGATCGGGGCACTTGGCCCGAGAAGGTCTTCGCGTCGGACGCCCAGACCGCTCGGATCGTTCAAGCGGCTTGGATTCGCGACATCGAGGAACTCGAACGCGAGACGGTTCACTTAGGAAGGCGAGGTGTCGTCGCCGCATAGAAAACAGTTGAAATAACCAAAGTTCCACCAGTGTGTCGCGGTTTGCGGGAATCCGGCGCAGCCCTCCCTCCTGGGTTGGACAGACTTGCTTACTGAACTTCGCGGTTACTGGGTCAACCGTTTCGGTAAGCAGTTGTTTCGGTGGAACTTACACTGCGCGTCGGGGTAGCTTCGGCTACCCCGACGCCAGGGAACAAGCGAAGGGCGGCGTCTCGGCTTCGAGATGTCGCCCTTTGCCATGCGCCCAAAGCCTCGTCGTCACAATCCGTACAGACGAAAGATCCGATTCTCAAATCACAGTTATCTTGCGTCTGGCCGATGACAGATATAGATCGAGCTGACCCAGGTGCCCTTATGTCGAGATGGATCACCGCCTTATGCTTTTACCTCCTGGGCTTGTGTCCTTTTGGCACATGTCTGACTCCCTGCGCGGCGCAGAGGGTGGGCAATCATTTCGCGCGCCTGCCGAGTCTCCAGTCAGTCGCCAAGGACGCAGTTCAAGCAGACGGCAGCGACTCGATTAGCTTTGCGGCCGGTGCCGTGCAGTTGAAGGCACCCGACGGATGGTGGGTTCAAGAGTTGCCGCGGCGCCGCGAGGTCCGGTTAGTTCTCAGTCCGGAGGAATTCGGCAAGCGGATCCCACGCGATGCGATCTGGTTGTGCTATCACGTTGTCGGACCGAGCCGCATGACACGCGAAGCAGAACTGCAGGGCATGTTGCCGGGGCGATTGAGGTTATCGACCGACGCAACCGCAACCGCCAGCGCACCCACCGTCTTCCAGTTCGGACCGTGGCTGGCTGTCGCTCAGGAGTTTGTTTCGAGCCAGTCGCAGGCCGATGACGTCCCGATCAAGGGCCGCCACGTCTTAGTGAGAACGGATTGGGGCATCTTCGAGTTGCATGCGTCGGCTCCGGTCAATCGATTCGAAACGCGAACCGCCGCGTGGACGCAGGTGTGGAAGAGTATCCAACTCGAAGCTCCAGCCAACTTTTCGCCGTATGAGACAACGGCGGTACTCGAAGCAAGTGCGATTCTCGGTTCCTGGAAATCCTATCGCAGCCGGATGCGACTTCGACACGACGGAACCATTTCGATCGTGCCAGACAGTGTCAATCTCTTGACGACTGCCGGATCGCCGGATGTTCTTGAAGGAACGTTTGAATCCCGAGGCGACTTGTTGTTCGTTACGTGGCGAGACGGAAGCCGCTTAAACTTCCGCTGGCGTTCGCGCGGGAGCGACCTCTTTCTGACGGATCACGAAGGTCAGATTAGTCAACTCAAGCGTTTGCTTGAGTAGACAGCAAAGCTTACTGGATGAATGGGCGACGGCTTCATCCTAGCCCTGGACGACTTGATCATGAAATGCAAGTATTCTTTGGGAACAGGGAGCTTCCTGGCATTGGACTCGGCCTGCGACGCGTTGGGGATGGAGTAGAACGCAGTACTGTTCTACGATGACGGGACGAGTCAGAGACCTCCGCCTCACGAACGGTTCCCTGTTTCATGCTCGAACAACCAATCGCACTTATCACTGGCGCGTCGCGTGGTATAGGCGAGGCGATTGCAGTCCATTTGGCCAACCACGGCTATGGAGTCGCAGTCAATTACGTGCACAGCCGAGAGGCGGCGGAAGAGATCGTCAAGCAGATTCGGGATTCGGGTGGGCAAGCAGTCGCTATAGGAGGGGACGTGGGTGTGACCGCTGATCGAGCGGCCATGATGGCACAGACGATGGATTCGTTCGGTCGTATCGATTTGCTTGTGAACAACGCGGGGATTACATCGCCGGGACGGAAGGATCTGTTAGAAGCAACCGAGGAGAACTGGGATCTCGTGCTCGGGACGAACTTGAAGGGCGCGTTCTTCCTGGCGCAACTCGCAGCCCGCGAGATGATTTCGTTGATCGAAGCAGGCTCGATCGAGCGTGGCACAATCGTGAACGTTTCTTCGATCTCTGCCTACGCAGTCTCGACGAATCGCGTCGATTATTGCATCGCCAAGGCAGGAATGCAGACGATGACCTGGCTACTGGCATCGCGACTCGCGGAAGAGAAGATCCGAGTCTATGAGATCTGTCCCGGTGTGATCGCCAGCGACATGACCGCTCCGGTCAAAGAGAAATATGACCGCTTAATCGAAGAAGGGCTCAGCCCGATCAAACGTTGGGGGCAACCCGAGGACGTGGCAAAAGCGGTCGCGGCGGTTGCTTCCGACGCGTTTGCCTTCAGCACAGGTGACCGCATCAACATCGACGGTGGCTTTCACATCCGGCGTCTGTGAGCCCACGACGTAGCACTCTGCGAAGAAATCAGACCCCGGATGACGATGCTCGCAACATCCGTAGGTCGGCTCTACCATCCGTGGACTTCTCCTCATTGATCACCGTTCAACGACCGCAGCACGGCCGTCAAACGCTTTCTTGCATCCGCGGCGTCCTGCCGGTTTGCCGCTACGATCTTCTTCTCGCCGGGATCGTGCTTCATATCGAACAGCTTCCCGTCGCTGTAAAGCTTCCAGTCGTGCGTTCTCACCCAATGTTTCCCACCATGCTCGGCGAACGCCCAGTCGCGGACTGCTTTCCCACTCCCACGAATTCGACCGGCGAAGCTTCTTCCATCTGACTTCACATTCGCGGGAAGATCGCCTCCACCAAGATCCGCCACCGTCGGGAGAAAGTCGCTGAAATCGACGAGGTCGTTAACCACTTGCCCGGGACGTATCGTGCCTGGCCAGTTCACGAGCAGTGGAACGTTGGTGCCATCATCCGTGAGATTCCCCTTGCCGCCGGGAACCTCTTTGTCGCCGACTTTCGAGACGACGGGAACGCGGATGTACTTGTCTTTCTTCTTCGAATCAGGATTCGGCTCGGCGGAATAGATCGAGCTCTTTGGCGTGCCGTTGTCCGTTGTGAATATGACGACCGTCTTCTCGCGCAGTTTGAGCCGTTCTAACGCATCCATCAACCTGCCGACTCGCACATCCATCGCCTCGGCCATGGTTTTGAAGCTGTCGTAGTGCCCTTCTGGTCCGAATGGCACGGGGTCTTTCAAATCGTCGGTCACGTCGTGGCAGAGCGCCATCGGGTAGTAGGCCAAGAACGGACGGTCCTCGTTCCGCTCAATAAAGTCAATCAGAAACTCCACGTAAACGTCTGGCCCGTAACGATCTTTCAAGCCCTTGCGCAATTCGCCGTTTTGATAGATCATCGGCGAATGATAACGAGGCCCTTCGTGCCAGCCGAACAAACATGACTCATCGAACCCCAAACGCTGAGCATGATCGAGATCATCGCGCATCATGCAGATCTGCCACTTACCAGCGACGGCCGTCGCGTAACCTGCCTTCTTCATCACGTGTGCGAACGTCTGCTGTTCGGCATCCTTGGGGAACGAACCCCACTTCGGATTCTTCAGCCGAAATGGATAGCGTCCTGTCATCAGCGCGATCCGTGTCGGATGACAGACCGGCATGCTGTAGCAATGCGTAAACCGCATGCCGCTTTCGGTAAGTTGGTCTAGTCGCGGCGTCTTGTACGATCCCCCGCCATAAGATCCAAGGACATCAGTTCCGACATCGTCTGCCATGATGAGCAAGATGTTGGGTTTGTCAACGGCCGGAACGAGTGGCGTCGCAAAACCAACTACCACAAACAACAGGACACATCTGATTTGCATGGGTGTAACTCACTTACCGTCTCAGGAATCGTGAGATTCTCTCAAGCGCTCGAAGATGGTCTCCGGGACGGTCTTCAGGCGATATCAGTACAAAGAATTCATGGACGGGTTGTACGTCGAGGCTATTGTAATCGACGTCTTGCTTCGAAGTCGCCTTCGCTGCCACGAGTCGCTCAAGCGACCAGTGCGACGCGTGCGGGACGGCGACTCCGTTGCCGATCCCAGTTGAACCAAGCTCTTCACGCCTAAGAATTGTCTCGATGATCTCTTCCGAGAATTGAAGATGAATGAGTTCCTGTTGTGCCAGTTCCGACACGACCTCGCGAATCACTTCTTGCTGGGTGGATGACTGAAGTGAGATGACCGTATCGCACGTTGGTGGATCGAGCTTGCAGCCGATTATCGAACTGGGAAACCACAACAAGCTGCCGCAGTGCGGGCAGGTGGCATCTTGGATTGGAAACGATGACTCGATATAGAGCGTCTTGCCGCACACCGGGCAATCATTGGGACTGCCTTCCGGAGTGCGAGATGAAATGACCATTCGACCGCGAAGCAGTATCACGAGAGAATCTCGTGCACCACCTTGCCCTTACCTTCCAGCAACGATCGCTGGCGATCGTTTTGCTTGTAGACGAGCTGTTCGGCATGGAGACCAAACAAGTGCAGCAACGTCGCGTGATAATCGTAATGATTGACCACATTCTCGACCGCTTTGTGTCCGAAGTCATCGGTGCTGCCGTAGGTCACCCCGCCACGCACACCGCCGCCGGCCAACCACATCGTGAAGCCGTAAGTATTGTGATCGCGTCCGACTTTCGCGGGTCCAACGTCGTTTTGAATCACCGGTAAACGGCCCATCTCGCCTCCCCAATGCACAAGCGTGCTGTCGAGCAAGCCGCGTTGTTTAAGGTCGGCGACTAACGCGGCCGAGCCTTGATCCACTTTCTTACAAGCGGATGGTAGACTGCTACGGATACTGCCATGATGATCCCAACGTTGATTCTCCGTGAAGACCTGCACGCAGCGAACTCCGCGTTCGACCAGTCTTCTAGCAATCAAGCAACGCTCACCAAAGCTCTGCGTTACCTTATCTTCAAGACCATACATCCGCATCGTCGCAGCCGTCTCTTGGCTCAAGTCGAGAGCTTCCTTCGCGGCGGTTTGCATCTTGGCCGCCAGTTCGTAGCTGGCGATGCGAGCCTCGAGATCAAACTCGCCGGGCCGCTGCTCCAAATGCCGCTTGTTCAGTTGCGACAAGAAACCAAGATAGCGATCTTGGGCTGCGCCCTTCAATCGTGCTGGCGGCGTGAGATTCAAGATTCTCGGCTCTTGCGGACGAACGACGGTGCCTTGGTAGAGAGCCGGCAGATAACCGTTGTTCCAATTCTCGACGCCCATGACCGGCAACTGACCTGGATCAATCAACGCAACATAAGCGGGCAAGTCCTGCGTCTCGGAGCCAAGACCATACGTGAGCCAACTGCCAAGCACCGGACGGCCAGGAAGAATCTGTCCGGTGTTCAGTGCTTGAATCGATTGTCCGTGGTTATTGACTCCGGTATGCATCGACCGGATCAAGCAAACATCGTCGATCACGTTGGCCAAGTGCGGCACTAGCTCCGACAGTTCGGTACCGCAATCACCGCGTTTGGCGAACTTCCAGGGACAGCCCAACACACGCGCGCTGGCTTGCGCCGCGTTGTCGTACTTGATCTCACCGGGAAAGGTCTTGCCGTCGTACTTCTGCAGCTCAGGCTTCGGGTCGAAGAGATCCAGGTGACTCGGACCGCCCTGCATCCAGAGCGATATCATCGCGTTAGCGCGCGGCGGACTTTGCGGAGGCTTGGCATCGAGCGTGAACTTGTGGCGCGATAGCTCTGGATTGGCTGGTTTCGCCTGCAGCTTCTCCTGATTCAAGAGCCAGGCAAGTGCAACGCCACCAAGTCCCATCGCGTTGGAAGCGAGGAAGTGACGGCGTGTTGATTGGAGATGCATGCTCGTGTTTCTTGTCATGATTGTGTTCCTGACCAAGTTCAGCATTATCCGACATTAGGCACGTGCGGGTTTTTGATGTACCAGCCGTAGGGAGGCCATCGTACTGGTACATTGCTTTCCCGCACTTGCCTTAGGTCCGAAGGACCGACAAGTAATAGCCCCGACCGTCAGGTCGGGGTAATGCTGGCGATCTCTGACAACGTGACCGTTGAGGTCAACGAGGCGTAGATATGTACATGGTCGGGCATGCCGGCGGCGGCGAGCATCTTCGCCTTCTTGTTCTTTAGAATGCCGCCGAAGTAGCCGGTCTTGCCACGACTCGCTAATCAATGGACGACGCTCCTACGTTCCCCAAATGAAATGCACAAGGTTTGAGATGTGGCTCATTGAATTGTCTCCTGATTGCAGTGCCGGTCCTTCGGAGCTCCGATGCCTCTCGTGTTCGTATCTCCGACCTAACGGTCGGGGCTATTTCCTGCCGGCCCTCGGGGCCTATTCGCCAGCCACCATCTTCGCCAGTCAGGCACTATCTTTGACTTCGTTGTTGTCGAATCAGAACGGTTAGGTCCGAAGGACCGGCAAGAAGTTAGGTCGGGGTAACACATCACAAAACTCATCAAGGCCCAAAGGGCCGATACATCCGAACGGCCTCATCAAAGCCGCGACGACCTCGCGATAACGAGTATCGATTGTTCTCAATCCACATACAGAAATCGGTTGGAACTCAACAACGCGTGGCAGAAGCTCGTTAGCGCCTCGTGCTGAGGCAATACTTTCTTCTTGTCCTTTGCTTCCGGAGCAGGATTCGCTGCAAAGTGTTTCTTTTGTGCTTCGACAAAGCTGACGGCTTCGGTGAGTTCTTGCTCGCTCGGCTCTGATGCAAAAGCAAGTTGCCAAGCGAGTTGGATTTGCCTGGCGGTATCATCACCAACGTCACTTTGGACGCGACGTGCAAACTCATTGGCTCGCGTTGTCGCGAATTGACTATTCATTAACATCAACGACTGCGGTGCAACGGTCGATGCGTTTCGAGATGTACAGTTCGGCTCCATCCTGGGCAGATCAAACGGAGCCATCACGCTCAGCGGGCGACTGCGCCTCGCTTGAATGTAAACGCTGCGGCGGAAGTCCTCGCCTTTCATCGGGACCACCGCGCCTGGACGCCCGGCGTTGAGATTCTCCTTCCCAATGACAAATCGTCCGACGCGATCCGCCATCACAGGCACGGCAGTGCCGAACGGCTTCAAGTTCAACTCGCCACTCACTGCCAGCGCGGTATCCCGCAGCACTTCCGCTTCCAAGCGACGGATCGGCATTCGCCAGTACAGCAAGTTGTCGGCGTCAACGGCATCACCCTCGGGACGCCTCAGCGATGATTGGCGATAAGCCGTCGAAGTCATTATCAAACGGTGCAAATGCTTCACGCTCCAGCCACTTGCCACGAATTCGTTGGCCAGCCAATCAAGCAATTCCGGATGCGTTGGCTCGACGCCTAACGCACCGAAATCGCCGGGTGTGGGAACTAATCCACGTCCAAAGTGATTCAACCAGATCCGGTTCACGATCACACGTGCCGCGAGCGGATGCTCGCCGCTGGTCAACCACTTCGCATATGCCAAACGCCGCCCGCTCGTTGGCAAAGCTTCATCGTTCACGGGAAATTCGACTGGTTTTAGCGAAGTAAGGACCGTCAGTTCTCGTGGCGGAAGTTCCTGCTTCGGTTGCTCATGGTCTCCGCGATGGAAGAGAACTGTCTTGGGAAGCTCCTTTCCCGTCACTTCCCAAACAGCGCGGACGAATTCTTCTTTCGGCTTCGTCGCCCGGACGGCGTCCGCTTTCTCCTGCATCTTCTTCAGTTCGGCAGCCGCTTTCGAGTCATACAGGTAGAGCGAGCCCGCTGACACGTTCGTGCTCGGATTCTCCTTCAGCAGCTTCTTCTGCTCCGCGGTTCGTTCCTTTTCTGGAGTCTCGCGAGCTTTGCGAATTGGTTCGCGAAGATGTTCTTGGAGCTTCGCGAGTTCCCGCTCGAACGTCGCTTGAATCAATTCGGTTTGCTTCTTGGTCCGTTCAGCTAGGAGTTTCTTGGCTTCCTCTTCGATCTCGGCCGACTTCGCTCGGTCGGCGTCGGTGTAGAGCGACACGCGGCGTTTCTGCGGAGTCAACCAGTTCTTCCAATCAAGCGACGGCTCGAAGAAGGCTCGCATCGCATAATAGTCTGCTTGCGAGATTGGGTCGTAACGATGGTCGTGACACTGGGCACAACTAACCGTCAGCCCCAGCAAGGATGTCGAGACGATTTGGATCGTTTTCGCTACGACCTCGTTCCGCGCGATGCTTTGTTCGACTCCTCCGGTTCCCGTTCCATCGGGTGCCATTCGCAAGAAGCCGGTCGCGACGAGCTTCTCGGTTTGCTCGGCTGTGAGGTTCTTGAACGGCGGAGTCAATAATTCGTCGCCGGCCAGTTGTTCGATAATGAACTGATCGAACGGCTTGTCGTTGTTGAATGCCTGAATCACATAGTCGCGATACTTGTAGGCCCACGGCCGAATCGGATCGTCCTCGGTGTAACCTTCTGAGTCGGCGTAGCCCGCGACGTCGAGCCAATGTCGGCCCCAGCGTTCGCCGTAGTGTGGTGACTTTAACACGCGTTCAAGCAACCGTTCATAGGCGGCCGGTGAAACATCGTTTACGAAGTCACTGACTTCCGCAGGCGTTGGCGGCAGGCCGACCAAGTCGAAGTACACGCGGCGCCCCAAGGTTCGCTTATCCGCGTCGGCTGAGAAACTAAGTTCGTTCGCTTCGAGCTTCGCCAATAGGAAGCGATCGATTGGCGTACGCGTTCGCTCCGCTTGCTTGACCGCTGGCGGAGCGTGAGCGTTGACCGGCTGAAAAGCCCAGAAAGAACGCTCCTCCTCCGTGATGTAGTTGTCCGGATCAACGTCCTCGGGTTCCGCAAACTTTGCTTTCGCACCACTTGCGATCCATTGCTCGATCGTCGCAACTTCGGCTTCGGTCGGCCGTAACTTCACTTCTTCAGGTGGCATCTCACTATTCTTCACTCGTTCCAGCAACAGGCTCTCGGCTGGCTTGCCAGGGACGACCGCCGTGCCCGATTCGCCGCCTTTGCCAATCAGCCGACGCAACCGTACGTCCAAACCGCCCTCCAACTCACCACCTTCGCCGTGGCAGTGGAAACAATGCGCTTTGAGGATCGGGCGAACGTGCTTTTCGTAGGTAATGTCTTCGCCGCGTCCAGCTACTGGCAACGACAGGCCGAAGACGGCTGCAAGTAGCAACGGGCCTAGTGTTTGCGAGAGAGGCGTCTTCATTGGATAACGCTTCAGCTTGAGGGTGAGCGAGGCGTAACCTCGCCTAACGGCATGCGATTCTTGGTGGGACTTTCATTCTAACCGGCCGCCAAAGCGTTCGACAAGCAGAATAAGCGATTAACGATCATACTCAGAAAATCAAACGAATTGAGGTACTAGCACGTGCGTTACTTCTCGCCGGAGATCGTTTCAGCGATGTTGTGCGAGTGGTCGCGGACGCGAGCGTAGGCGTTGAGCGTCGCGAGCCAGGCGACCGAGACTTCGGGTGCGATAGCCCCGGTCGATAGCTCTTCCAGATGACGGCGACGCAGCATCTTGATCTCGTTTCGCAATCGTTTCGTCAGCGTTTCCGTTTTCGTCAGCACATTCGCGTTGTTTTGCACGAACGCTTCGTTAATGGCAGCCACGTATTCGGAGACGTGCTGATTGAGTTCAGCCAAGCTTTTGAGCTGCGCGGTTGTGAAACGATGGCCATCACGACGCAGTTTGCGGTCAAAGGTATCCAGATCGGCAATATAATCACTGACCGACTCGTACTCGTCCGCGATGCGCAACTGCCCGCGAGCCTCTTCGGCAACGGCATGAGGCACGTTACCGGAAAGCAAATTCGTGACGAAGTGAGCGACTTCGTCTTGCATCGAGTCGAGAACATTCTCGCGGTGCTTCAACCGATCAGCCAGCTTCTTGTTCGGCTTATCCTGTTGCACGAGCTCCGCCAGCCAATCAAGCATCTTGGCGCACCCTTCGCCCATCTTGACGATCTCTTTACGCGATTGCTCGATCGCCAGCAACGGTGTTTCGACCATTCGCATATCGAGGTTTGTCAAGTGCGGCTTCTCTTTGAATGACTTCGACGGCACAACGCGATTCAGCAGACGCACCAGCATGGGTGCGAACGGCAAGAAAAGAAGCGTGTTCGTGACATTGAACACCGTATGCGTCGTGGCGATCCCGACCGTTGTCGTGTCCCCGCGGAAGATTAACTGGACGAGAGGGATGATCGACTTGATGAATTCAATGTACCAGGCAAAGATCAGCGTGATCCAGAAGACGCCGATGATGTTAAAGAGGACGTGGAAGTACGCGGCCCGACGTGCGTTAGTCGTGGCACCTATGGAAGCCAACAACGCGGTGACGGTCGTACCAATGTTCTCACCTAGCACGAGTGCGGCAGCGGTCTCCAAAGAGATGACGCCCGTAGCGGCTAGAGAAATCGTGATGCCAAGCGTCGCCGACGAAGACTGAACAAGTATCGTCAAGACGCAACCCGCCAGAGCACAGCCGAGGACGCCGACATACGTGCCCGCGTCGAACCGGTTGAACCAGGCCTCGAACTCCGGCAGCTTCTTGATCATCGCGCACGCCTCCTTCATCAGCTCCAAGCCGAAGAACACCATGCCGACTCCCATGATCGCCATTGCCCAGTAACGCCAACGGTCGCCCTTCGAGAACAGATAGACAAACGTGGCCGCCCCCAGCATCGGCAACCCGTACTTACCAATCTTCAGAACGAGAATCCAACCCGTGATCGTGGTCCCAATATTCGCACCCATGATCACGCCGGCGGCTTGCGTCAACTGCATCACGCCGCTGTTGACAAAGCCAACCACCATCACGGTCGTGACCGAGCTGGACTGTACGACGCAAGTCACGATGACTCCGACAATCGCGGCTAGAAAGCGGTTGTTGGTTGCCAAACTGATCATGCGTCGCAGACTGTTGCCTGCCACGGCTTGCATTCCGTCGGACATGTACTTCATGCCCAGAAGAAAGATCCCCAGCCCGCCGATGATTTCGCAGGCCATCTTGACGAGGGTTGCAAGTTCCACGAGAAAACGCCTTGTCGTGTCGCGTTGAGAATTTATTAAGCAGCCGAATTCTAAGGTGCTTCCTTCTGGACACAAGGCCCCGAGTGACGACTTCTAGGGGCCTTGGTTGTGTGTAACTCCAGAAGCATTTACCGTGTCTCATGCCCACCCGCCGCCTCCTTTCGAGCAACATGAATGACAGGCTCTTTCCATTGGCTCGATTACACGGTCGTTTTCGCTTACCTGGCCGTTTCGCTCGGGTTGGGCATTGCGATGCGGAAACAGTCCAACCGCGAAGAATTCTTCTCGGCCGGGCGATCGATGGGGAGGATCACGGTTGGATTGAGCGTCATGGCGACGCTGTTTTCAGCGAACAGCTTTGTCATGTATCCATCAACCGCGTATGGCAATAGCCTGCGGATTTGGATGGCGTTGGTCGCGTTCTGGCTGATGGGCCCGATTGTTGTTTGGGTTTTCATTCCCGTGTACTCGCGACTGAATTGCGGCACAGCCTATGAGTATTTGGAGAAGCGGTTCCACTACTCGGTGCGTTGCCTCGCGAGTGCGCTCTTCATCTTGCTGCGGATCTCTTGGATGGCGGCCGCGACGTTTGCAGCATCCGTCGCGATCTCAGGGATCTCGGGGCTCAATCAGTATCTTGTCATCGTCGGACTTGGCGTTGTGGCAATCGCCTACACCATGCTGGGTGGTCTTCGAGCCGTCATGTGGACAGACGTTTTGCAGTTCTTCGTCTTCTTCGGAACGATCATCTTCGCGACGGGTCTGTTGATATCGCAAAGCGATGGCGGCGCGACGCAGATCGTCGAGACCTACTTCGCCGGACGCGAGAACCTTCTGCTTGACTTCACGCTCGATCCGGTATTCCGTTTTGGCACGATTGCCATTCTCGTTGGGAGCTTCCTCGAAGGCTTGTCCGCGTTCGGAGCCGATCAAGTCGCGGTGCAGCGATACATCGCGGCGAGAGACACGCGGACTTCGCAAATGGGCTTCTTGATCAACCTGATTGGAATGTTGATCGTGATTCCGGGTTTACTCGCGATCGGGGCCGGCTTGTTCAGCTATTTCCATCACCATCCCGGCGACCTCGCTCCGGTTGCCATCGAGCAGATCGTCGATCCGAACAATACGAAGGCGGACACGATTCGCTCTCGGTTGGCTGAGAGCGAGGCAACTGCACCGACATCCGAGCTGGCTTTGCAGGAGTATTACGGACGCAACCCGGATCAACTGCATGCGGACGTCGTGACACTCGGACTCAATGATCAAGCCATGCCGCAATTCGTGCGGCTACGATTCCCACCGGGAGTCGTAGGGTTGCTCGTTGCAGCTCTGATGGCTGCCACGATGTCGAGCATCGATTCGGGAATTCATTCGGTAACGACAGCCATCGTTGTTGATTTCCGCGATCGGCTCTTCCCGGGACTAATTCCGAAGAGTGAGGATCGCGAAATGCTCGTTGCGCGAGTGCTTGTTGTGCTAGTCGGCGCACTCGCGATTGCACTCGCCTGCTTCGTTGGACAGCTAGGAGATGTGTTCGCCGTGGCGAAGAAAACCGTCGGGGCATTTTCGGCCCCGCTGTTGTCGATGTTCATCCTCGGCCTATTCGTCACGCGAGCAAGATCGACGGGCGTCTTCATTGGCACGTTCGTTGGTGCCGCGTTCGCTGGCTGGGTAATCTTCGCGTTTAGTAACTGGTTCGCTATGTGGCTCTTCCCGATCGGCTTTTTCGGATCGGTCGCCGTCTCGATGCTGTTGAGCATGCTGCCACTCCCCGGAAACGAGCCACCGAAAGGCCGTCCGTTGACGTTCTGGGCCGTCCAAAGCAGTCAACCCAACGAGAAACAGTGACTTCGGATGATCTGCCAGTCGGGAACGCAGCCTCTTGTCCTCGTTGTTATACACAAGTCGGCCCGAAGGCGGATCGTGCCGACACAGGCACTGGCGCGAACGTCCCGTGTCGTCGTTGTTATGCACAAGTCGGCCCGAAGGGCCCCAAACATACCAGCCCAGGGCAGAGCGCAGCGCCGCCCTGGGTAGACGATGACGATTGTTGTAAGCCCTGAAAGGGCGAAGCAACATGCTAGCTCGACGCCGTACCACTTGTTTCGCCCTTTCAGGGCTCTCGCGTTCATCGCCTCCCAACCCGGGGCGGCGCTGCGCTCTGCCCTGGGCTGATATGTCGCGGCCCCTTTGGGGCGAATCTGGCCGGCAGACTTGTGTATAACAACGAGCCTCGTGTCAGTGGCTACTCTTCGTCCAGCCCCGGCGGCAAAGAGGTTCCATCGTGAAGCTTATTCGCACGCCCTTCAGTCCAACGAATCAAGCCTTCAAGCCGCTGCTTGCCTTTGGCGTAATAAACGGCGTCGAGGGTTGTAAGATGCGCCGTATAAAGTCGCTCGCGGCCATTCTGCCATCCTTCAACCGGAACAACGACGCCGGTTTCGACGAGATGCGAGGTCAACTCGGCGGCGATCAGTTGATGTCCTGAGATCGATGGATGAATGTGATCGACCAGCCACCGGTCGCCGAGAATTCCCGCTTTGCTTCGTTCCTCGAACGCGACTCGAATATCAAGCAGCGGCGTCCTCGTATCAGCAGCAACCGCCGTTAGGGCGTCGTGCAAAGGCTCGATCATCCGCAGCGGGCAAACGTCTTCGTCTTTCGCGACCAGCAGCTGCTCACGCGCCTCTTGCAATTGATGCCGTGCAAGGTAAGCGTGGCCGAGCACGAACCGCGCAGCGGCGTGCCGCGAGTCGATGGCGAGCGCCGCCTCAAGCAACTCAATCCGATGATCGATATCTTCATCCACCTTCGCTCGCGCCCAAAGAATCTCGAACTCGCGTTGCTCTGCCACCGAGAGGTTTGCGTTCGGCTCGACCTTGAAGGGTGGACAGTCCTTCAGATTGGAAATCGGATCGAGCAATACGATAGGAACGCCCGCCTCCACGCCCAGCCGAAGCATTTTGCGGAGATTCGCTTTGTAGGCAGAGACCGCACTCCTCACTCGCCTATCGTCGCGATGATAGTCCGCAAGCCCGCCACGATAATCGAGCAACGCATCGACTTCCGCGGGCAGTAGTACGGGCTCACGACGGCGGTTGCGGGCCGAACGTAGGACGTTGTAGGCGCGCACGTGCGAAAGCCACGCCACTGCTTGAGAGCCCACTGGTGAACGGCTGACGCTGCGATAAGTGGTCGCCTCCAAGAACTCGTTGTGTCCCGCATAGATCACGACAAGATCTGGTTCGTACTGCAAAACTTCGTCGAGGATCGGCACCAGACGATAACTGCCATACGACACACCTCCGCAGTTGACGACTTTCCACTTCCGCTGTTCATCGGCAGCAGTCAAACTCAACTCTAACCAAGTCGTAAACGAAGTCTCGATGCTGTACGGTCTGCCTTGCACCGTCGATCCGCCAAGGCAAAAGATGCGAAACTCGTCGGTTGCCTTCTCGACTGTGAAAGAGTCGGGATAGAAATAGGCTTGCCGCGACCCGGCGATTTCGTACCGCTTGCCGTCGGTGCTGTGCTCAAACAGCGGGCGAATCGCCTCGAAGCCAATGGCCGGCGTGTCTGCCTCTGAGGGATCGCCGAGTCCGATCACATGCAACGTGATCTCAAATAGAACGAAAGGCAACAGCCCCAGCCCAAGCGCAGCCGCTCGAAACATCAGGAACCTTCGCCAAGTCCAGACAGGCTTCATCGCGTCCACCAAGCACCCTTTGGAAGGCGGCGGCTGTCCCAAATCTACTTAACAGGTACCGGAGAAGAAGCATTCGACGCGGAACCATCCGTGGCGGAACTCAGGGCGCGCTGCCAAGACACTCCTAACATCAAGCAATTGATTCCGGAACCGATCCCAAGCATTCCGACGTTGTCGCCTTGACTGATATGTCCTTGTTCGAGTCCGGCTGCCATCGTCATCGGCAGCGCCACGGAGCCCGTATTGCCAAGCCATTCGAGCGTTGCGAAATCGCGGTCAGTTCGCAGACCGAGCGACTCCAGCATCTGCTTGCGGTGGGCACTGCCAACCTGATGGCAAAACGTCTTGTCGATATCGTCAGGAATCCAGCCGGTCTCATGCATGAAACGAGTAAAAGTATCGACACCGGTCGCGATTCCTTCTCGCATCAGTTGTTCCGAGTCGGTTTGCATCAGAGGCTGCATGCCCGAGCCGACAGCTTCGTCGCGGCCACTGTGGCAGAGTTCGTGGTGCGTCGTGTTCGTGCAAGCCGTCGCAACGAGCAGCCGGTTGTCGGTTTGGCTCAGTTCACGATCGGTCAACAGTACCGCACAGCTTCCCGAACCGATCGTCAGCGAAGCGACAGCGAGTTTCAGTTGGTTGCGGGTGAGCGTCGTATCGGTATTCAGCGTCTCGATGGTTGTCTCAACGAGCTGGCGGCTGCCCTCGGTACCAACGACCAATCCGGCGCGAATCTGACCGAGTTCGATCATGTTCGCGATCTGAATCATGCCGTTCAGTAAGCCAAGACAAGCGTTCGACACATCATAGATCATGCAATCGGCGGGAAGATCCAAGCGATGATGAACGCGGCACGCCGTTGCGGGCTCTAAATGGTCTCGGCAGACAGAGCCATGAATCAACGCTCCAATATAGCCACGATCAATCCTGGCGGCTTCGATCGCGCGATTACCACTCTCGACGCTCTTATCGCTGGGCAAGGCACCGCGTTCCCAAAACCTTCGCTCGCGGATGCCGGTCATCAGCTCCAGCCGCCCCTCCGGCAGACGCAGACGCTGATACAACGGCGACAACCGCTCTTCGATCGTGTCGGACGTGACGATCTCGTCTGGCAATGTATAGCCAAACGATTCGATGCAAACGTTGCGATAATGCATGGCGAGAGGATGAGACTTGGATACGGGGGACCAGCACCGAATTCAATTGCGCCCAACATAGTGGCCGCTTGATTCGCGGTAAACCGGGCACAGCGATCGCCAACGACATCATTCACGCCGCGGCTTCTGGCATCGCCTGATAGACCTCCCTTACCAACGCCCTTAACGGAGACAGCGAGCGGCGGGTGACGCGGGACTTTCACCGGTCAAGTTGTCAACCATTTTGGTAGTGATACCGTTTGGCGAAAATGCCCGAAAGCAGGCAGGGTGCTCAGGGAACGGGCTTCGGACCTATCTCATCGGTAACGTTCTACAATGGCTGTCAAACGGAAACTGCCCGGCTTCCACCGCCAACTAGAGAGCCGAGCCGTCGCAGAATGAAAGGGCGCGAATCGTAGTTGGCCTTCGCCCTCCCAACAACGGTGATTTTCAATTGCAGGCAGTCGCACTCAACTTTCGCGCGTTATCAACCGATCAACCGAACACATCACGAAGGCGAAACAAGCTGCAACCTCTGCTAGCAATTCGAGGGCTTCATGTCTCTATCGCCCCTACTACCGATCGCAGGCAGCGCCTTAGGGATCGTCGCCGGATGCGTTAAACGAAGGGCTCTCGTTTCTCGATGCGCTGCGGGAGGCACCCATCAAGGAATCGGAAGGCTCTCAAGATTCCGCTGCCGCGACGATTGACCCAAGCAAACTGATCGCAAGTCTGCGCGAACACTTTGCACGACTGGGCATCGGTCTCTCCATTCCAGTGCCCTTGAAACAGGATGGCCAAGGTGGCGTAATCGTGGACGCGATCATCCCGATCGTTTCTTGATCGAGAGCTTTTTCAGCACGGACAGCGAGTTGACAGAACAGTTCAACGAACTTGCGATCGCACTGGCTGAACAATCCGGCGAGGATAAACTCGATTCGGAGGACTTCCGGTTGTTAGGCGATAGCGTGGGAGAAACGATCGGGTTCGGATAAAGAGAAGTCGGATAGCCGCAAAGAATGCAAGACGACGCAAAAAAAGATCCTTCCCTTTTTGCGTTTCTTTCGTTTCTTGCGGCTGCCCTCTACCAGATCGCCAGCGAATCGTCGAACAACTCGGTAAGCTCCGCTTCTTCCGCCGGAATCGGAGATAGCTTTGTAACACGATGCTGAGGTAGCGTCCCTTCAACGAGGCCGGGTATATCAGCCTCGGTGTAGCCTACCGCAGCCAGGCCGTTCGGCATCTCTAACGCACGCATGAAGTAGATCACGCGTTCAGCGAGGATGTTGCCGGCGTCGTCTGCATCCGCATCGGTGATGTCTGCACCGAGAGCTTTCGCGGCGGTCAGGTGTCGCAACGGAGAAGCCGATGCCGTGAAACGCGCGACGGCGGGAGTGTTCAAGATGACGGACATGCCGTGAGGGACAATGGCGTGATCGACGTCATAGCCAGCAGGTCGGAAGTCCTTCACCATGCCGGCAACGGGGTACGACATGCCGTGAGGGAGATGAACCCCCGCGTTGCCGAAGCCGATTCCCGCGATGGCGGCCGCGAGTAGCATTTGGCCTCGTGCTTCGTCGTCACTCGTGTCACGAACCGCGCGCAACAGTGACTCGTTGACGATTTCAAGCGCCCGCACGGCCCAGATATCGCTGATCGGGTTGGCACCTTGATAGGCTGGACGTTCGACAGGCCGAGTTGGCTTGGGACGCGTGTTGAAAGGAATCGCGGTATATGATTCGAGCGCGTGGCTCAGGACATCCAGACCACTTGCGGCAGCAACGGCAGGCGGCAGCGTTCGCGTGTTGTCCGGATCCACGATGCCAAGCATTGGTTTTAGATGCCGATGCGCGATGCCGGTCTTCGCTTTCTTCTCAACATAGTCGAAGATCGCGACGCCTGTCGTCTCGCTTCCGGTACCAGCCGTAGTTGGGACAGCGATCAGCGGTTTCAGCGGGCCGAGAACGGGCTCGCCTTTGCCAATTGGTGCATTAACGTAGTGGAAGAAGTCGGCCGGGTATGTCGAATAGAGATTCGCGGCCTTGGCCGTATCAATCGTACTCCCGCCACCAATGGCGACGAACGAATCGAAGCCGCCCTCTGTCGCCGCGGCGGCCGCATCGCGGAAGCTTTGGTCGGTCGGCTCGACCGCGACTCGATCGTAGATCTCGAAGCCAACGCCCGCGGCTTTCAGTGACTCGCACGCCACTTGTCCAGGCGGTAGGTCTCTCAAGGCGGGATCGATGACAAGCATGACTCGCTTGAGTTGCATGTCTCGCAGATCCAGGCCGACCTCGGCAGTCGTGCCAGGCCCGAAGCGAATGTTCGAGGCTGACATCTGGAAGGCGGTATCGGTTTGCATCGGAGCGTCCTCGCGGTCGGAGCAGTCACAGGGCGGCCGCCATTCTCGCATCCCTGTTGCAAGAAACAAGCAATCGGTTGCAACGGCCTGCCGCGACCGATACGTTAGCCGTCTGCAACCGTAGCCCTCACGCTCCGCGTGAGGATAGCGGGAGTGCGATAGTCGCTTTTCGATCCGAGGCTGTGAAAAAGGCGTTTTGTTCGCGGAGCGAACAACGACTATGTCTTCACAGCCTTGGAGCGTGATGGCTACTTTGGTTGCGGGTCCGCCACATTAGGAGACTGGTGAATGAAGTATGAAGCCCTAAGGAATCGAATCGGAGGTGAACGAGTCGCCTTTGGTGGCGATCACCTCGGTTTGGTCTCCCCCATTGATGGTGCCCACCTTTCGCAGGTGCCCCTGTCAACGGCTATCGAAGTCGATACCGCCGTCGAAGCGGCACGGCGGGCGTTCGCCGATTGGTCTCGTCGTACGATCAAGGAACGCTCTCAGGTCTTTTACCGCTACCGCGAACTCTTGAATTCACACTTCGATGAGCTTGCGATGCTGGTTCGCGAGGAGAACGGCAAGACGCTTGACGAGGGTCGCGCCGAAGTCGCTAAGGCGATCGAAGTCACGGAGTTTGCTTGTTCCTCGCCGCAACTAACCGCGGGCGAAGTCTTGGAAGTCAGTCCGGGAGTCGAATGCCGCGTGGAACATGCTCCGCTTGGCGTCGTCGCATCCGTCACGCCCTTCAACTTCCCCAGCATGGTGCCCCATTGGACGATCCCGATTGCGATCTGTTTGGGAAACACGTTCATTCTGAAGCCGTCCGAGAAAGTGCCGCTGAGCGCCGATCGCACCGCCAAACTGTTGCACGACGCCGGTTTGCCTGCCGGGGTGTTCAACGTCGTGCATGGCGATCGAACCGTCGTCGAAGCTCTTTGCGACCATGCGCATCTTGAAGCGTTAACGTTCGTCGGATCGACTCCAATTGCAAAGCAAGTCTATGCACGAGCCACTTCCAATCTGAAGCGTGCTCTGGCTATGGGAGGAGCGAAGAACCATCTTGTCGTCTTGCCGGACGCCAACGTTCAGCAGACGGCAGTCAATGTTACCGCGTCGATGGCTGGGTGCGCCGGCCAACGCTGTATGGCGGCAGCAACAATGCTTGCGATCGGTGATGTGCAATCGATCATCGAGAGAATCTGCGAAGAAACGCGGAAAACTGTTCCGGGTGAAAACCTGGGGGCCGTGATCTCGCACGAAGCGAAAAAGCGGATCGAGGCTTACATCACGGAAGCAGAGAACGCCGGTGCGAAGGTTCTAGTGGATGGACGCGGCGCGGTCGTGGCGGGTTGCGAAGCGGGTTCGTACGTGGGACCGACCGTGATCGATAACGTCCGTCCCGAGATGCGAATTGCTCGAGAAGAAGTCTTCGGTCCCGTCTTGGCAATCATCCGCGCGAAAGACATGGATGAAGCGATAGCGGTTGAAAACTCATCACCCTTTGGAAACGCGGCCGCCGTCTACACACAATCTGGTGAGGTGGCTCGCGAATTCATCGACGCGGCCAGCGCCGGTATGATAGGAGTAAACGTCGGCGTGCCAGTACCTCGCGAGCCGTTTGGTTTCGGCGGCTGGAACGATTCACGTTTTGGTGCGGGTGATATAACGGGCAAGAACGCGATAGGCTTCTGGACTCAGTCGAAGAAAATCACAACACGCTGGTAGCCACGAGGTCTCATCATGTTCGCAACGATCGCTTCCGTTGCCCTGGCCGTTGGCCTGGCAGCTTCGTGTGGATTCCGAGTCTTTGTGCCGATGGTCGTGATCGGAGTCGCCTCGCGAGCGGAGCTGCTAACACTCTCGGACGGGTTTGCGTGGAATCTGCACTTTAGGGGATCACGCGGCGAGGGCAATCAGGTCCTGGAAGAGCATCGACAATTTGCGGTGTTTGGGGCCGTGAGGCAGAGCGGCC
>PBSM01000293.1 GCA_002726245.1 Planctomycetaceae bacterium
CCGAAAGTCTTGGCGACTTTCGCTACGGCCTACCCGAAAGCTAAGTCGAGACGAAGTACTAGCACCAAACGGAATTTGACCAAGGGTGCGTTCACATTGAAGTTTTACGCTTTCTACGCTTTCAAAGTTCAGACAAATTCACCGAATTCCATTTAGTGCTAGTGCTTCGTCAACGCTAAGACTTGGGGTTGGACCCCAATATTAAGTTCTGACAAAGCACTAGAGGACTCGCTAACGTTTCGTACGCAAAGAGGTTGCGCGGATGTCGAAGACGGCTCTGATCACAGGCATTACCGGACAAGATGGATCGTACTTGGCCGAGCTACTACTTTCGAAAGGCTATACCGTTCATGGCGTCGTGCGACGGTCCAGCAACGACAACTCACAACGCATTCGCCATCTCATCGATTCAATCGAACTGCATCCAGGTGATCTGATCGATCAGAACTCGCTGACACGTTTGTTAAGCGACGTCCGCCCCGACGAAGTCTATAACCTCGCCGCGCAAAGCTTCGTTCCGACAAGTTGGTCGCAACCGATTCTGACCGCGGAGACGACCGGCTTGGGCGTGACACGTCTGCTGGAAGCGATCCGGATGGTCGATACGAACATCCGTTTCTACCAGGCAAGTTCGAGCGAGATGTTTGGGCGAGTGCAAGAGACGCCACAGCGCGAAACGACGCCGCTTTGGCCGCGCAGCCCGTACGCCGTCGCCAAGGTCTACGGCCATTGGATCACGATCAACTACCGCGAGAGCTACGACCTATTTGCTTGCTCGGGGATCTTGTTCAACCACGAGTCGCCTCGACGTGGCACCGAGTTTGTGACGCGAAAGATCTCACGTACGGCGGCTCAGATCAAGCTTGGCCTCGCCGAGGAACTACGGCTCGGCAACTTGAAAGCCAAACGTGATTGGGGATTCGCCGGCGACTATGTCGAAGCGATGTGGTTGATGCTCCAGCAGGAAACGCCAACGGACTACATCGTCGGTATTGGCGAGACCTACGAAGTTGAACAGTTCGTGGAAGCCGCCTTTGACCATGTGGGGCTCGACTGGCACGACTACGTTGTCATCGACCCGAAGTTCTATCGCCCGGCCGAGGTCGATCTGCTCGTAGCTGATCCAAGCAAGGCCAAGCAAGAACTCGGCTGGGAACCGAAGGTCGGCTTCCAAGATCTCGTCGCCATGATGGTCGATGCGGACCTCTCTGAACTCAGGGGAGCGACAAACGCTCCTTCTCAGCAAAGCCGAGCCGCGTAAGCCTACGCCGAGCGTGGATTAGTTCCGCGAGCCGAGCGGGATCTGATTCGCAGCGTTTCATGCGTTCCCAAGCCTTCAGAAGGTGTTGCGGGATTCTTACTCACATTTCTTCAGTCCCATCGGGACGACACATAGTAGCCGAGGGCGTAAACCCCGCAGCAACAATGTTCGCTGACCTAAGTCCTTACCAAGCAACCGGCAGTGCCGTTCATGTCTGACTCGGTAACTTTGCTGCACATCTCCGACCTGCAGTTCGGCCGCAACCATCGTTTCGGGCGATTGGGGTTGCCGGGACCAGATGCGGATTTCGATTCGCTGCTCCGCCGACTGACGGATGACCTCGCAGCATTACGCCATGGTGAGCATCAATCGAAGCCCGATGTGCTGGTCGTGTCCGGCGATCTGGCCGAGTGGGGCCTCAAGAAGGAGTTCGATAATGCCGGCGAATTTGTCGAGAAGCTCACGGAGTTTTTGGACCTGCCTGACCGGTCCCGTGTCGTGATCGCGCCGGGGAATCATGACATTAATCGCAAGCATTCGTCACAGGTTTTACAGAGGCCACGCCTGTCTTCGCGTCCCAGCGAACGACGGTCAATTTGAGACGGCTTGGCGGTACCGGAACTTTGAAATCCGTGCGGAGGGGGCGACAACGGGGAGAATGCCCCCAGGGTTCACGCGAAATCCCCAACCTTTTATGATAGAAGCTCGTTCCAGATCCTTGGCCGTATCAACCTGACTAAACCGACGGATGTCGAACAGCGATTCTTCGCGTTGCTTAGAATGACAGCTTGCAATTCAGGCATTCGAAAATCCCCAAATCCTTCTTTGCTTCGGTGGAACCATGAACGTTACAGAAGTTAAACAGACGCTGCGCGGACCGATGATTCCGGTCATTTCGAACCTCGACCACGAACTCTCGATCGATCACGGCGCGATTCGGGAAAACGTTCGCTATGTCGTCGAGCGCGGCATCGTCCGCGGCCAAGGCGTGCTGTTGGCCGTCGGCGCGGGCGGTGACTTTCCCATGCTATCGCTGGAAGAGCGCAAAGCCGCGTGCAAGACGATTGTCGAAGCGGCCGACGGACAAACGCCCGTGCTGGTCGGAGCGCAAGACACGCACCCGAACAACTGCGTCGAGATGGCGCGATGGGCGGAAGAAATCGGCGCCTACGGTATTCAGATGAGCCCCACCTTTTACTACGAATCGTCGGACGACGACTGCCTACGGTTGTTCGAAGCCGTCCACAACGCGACCGACCGCATCGCCATCATGATCTACAACACGTACTGGGAAGGCTACAACATGGCGCCCGACCAGATCGCGCGCTTGGCGGAACTGCCGCGCTGCCGCGCACTCAAGTGGTCAACGCCGCAGGGCGGTGGCAGCTACGTTCGCGGCGTGGCTCGCTTCGAGGACCATATGGCGGTCGTCGATAACCAAGGACTGCACGTGATGACGCATCTCCTGGGCGGAACTGGCTACATCACTCACCTAGCAACCATCTGGCCGGAGCACGATTTGGAGGTGTGGCGCTTGTTGGAAGCCGGCGACTACCACGCTGCGCAGGAAAAGCTGACCGCCGTCAACTGGCCTTGGGGCGATTTCCGCGGCAAAATGTGGAAGAGAACCGGCGCTGAGAGCCCCGTGATCAAAGCCGCCCTGGACCTCTGTGGCCGCTCCGGCGGACGAAGCCGCTTGCCCACACGCTCGCTCGACGACACAGAACGTCGTGAGCTGCGCGAACTGCTCAAGCGAATCGGCGTGCCGACGGTGAATTGAGATGTCGGTCTTGTCGGGAACGCCTGCGTGCCGTCCCGACATCCGTTACGATGTGTCATCATATGAAGGTAATTCGGCACATCAACTTGAGAGAACTTTCACTACTGGCGGCTTTAACGCCTTCCGAATAGGTTCGCGTTGCCGATCGCGCGTGAGCGGCGTTTTCTGGCGGGCTGACGGGCGGTGGCCACAACATCAAAGAATTCAAGCAGTTACCCCATCCATTGGTGCGCAATAATCGCCGGTTCAACACAGCGAGGCCGTTGCTTCCGGGATACGGGACGGTCGGCCACCATGTGACTCACAGTGGCTCTCACATGACTGGAACATGCCGGCGGAACTCTCTACCGGGCTAGAAGTCGATATGCTAGACCAATCCTCGCACCGTTCGTTTGCCCCCTCTGCAATGGAGACCTCGAACAATGTCAAGCCGCGCGACCAGCGAATACCGCTATGAGAAACTCACTTGGCCGGAAATCAACGAAGCGATCGAAGGGAACCAGGTTTGCATTGTGCCCTGCGGGGCCGTCGAACAGCACGGCGATCATTTGCCGCTGGACGTCGATCTAGTCTGTCCAGGCGAGATTGCCTGCGGCGCCGGCGAGCGAATGCCGGACAAGGTCCTCGTCCTGCCGACGGTGTCGTATGGATACACGGGCCACGTGATGGACTTTCCCGGTACCGTCAATACGCATTACGAGACCTTCATTCGGCAAGTGCTGGACATCACGAAGTCGCTCGCCTATCACGGCTTCAAGAAGATTATTCTGCTCAACGGCCACGGTTCGAACATGCCGAACCTGGACCTCGCCGCGCGACGCACGAATCTGGAAACCGATGCCGAGTGCACACTGATTGCCTGGTGGCATCTGCTGACGATCGACAAGGACTTTCTGCCCGGCTGGCGCGAGAGCAAGTTTCCCGGTGGGCTTTCGCACGCTTGCGAATTGGAAACATCGTTGTACTTGTACTTGGCCGAAGACGACGTTCGCAAGGACAAGATCAAGAACCACATCAGCACGCTGAACGATGGCAACCCGTACATCTGGGCCGACCTGCTGGCGAAAGGACCGGCGGCATTAGTTTCGTGGACTAGCACCTACTCGCCGCGCGGCGTGATGGGCCAGCCCGAATTGGCGACGCCCGAGAAAGGCGAACAGGTTTATCAGGAAGCAGTGCGGCAGTTGTCCGACATCATCGACTTTTTTCGCGCCCGCCCGCGCGACACCCGCGCGCGTCATCAAGCCCAGCGACCGAGCATGCCTATCCCCTGGGGTCAACATGACCTGAGAGATTGAGATGAGCAGTGGGTCGCCCTGCACTGTAGGCGCTGGGGCGGCCGGTTGTGAAAACTCGCTCGTGAGTCACAGAATAGTCGAATCCAAAAACCGTTCGAGGAGATAACGAGCATTATGAAAAATGGCGATCAGGAAGTGGAACTTCAACTCGAAGTGGCGATGCGGACGATTGATGAGTACTACAAAGAACGAGGAGTCTTTCAAGATCGATTCGGCTTCGGAGAACAGCCGGCCATTGTCGTTGTGGACTTTGCCTATGGATGGACTGACGAGGCATATGCTGCTGGCAGCCGGCGTCTCGATCAACCGGTCGAACAAACGAGCCATCTGATCAGTCTCGCCCGCCCGCTGCAGATTCCGATCATCTACACAACCAGCCCGTGGCGGCCGGAGACCGGTGATCAACCGTTCAAGTCCGCCGCGGATCGGTCGGAGACATTCCGGGCTTGGGATCAACGGGCCGTCCAAATTGATGAGCGCCTAACGCCACAACCGGAAGATTACGTAATCGAGAAGGAAAGCGCGAGCGCTTTCGCGGGAACCCACTTGGCCGGTTATCTGATCGACCGCCGCGTCGATACCGTCCTGATTACCGGTTGCAGCACCAGCGCGTGCATTCGAGCGACGGCGACCGACGCCAAGAGCCTTCGCTTCCGTCCCATCATCGTCCGCGAATGTGTCGGCGATCGCGCGGCCGCAGCCCACATTTTCACGCTGTTTGATATCCAGGCCCGGTTCGCGGATGTGCGGTCGCTGGACGACGTGCTGGCGTACTTGCAGGAGCTGCCGAAATAGATCACGGTTCCTCATCGTGATGCGATTTGCGGGATCAAATGAGTTAGACTGACTCGCAGTCGAACCGAGCCATTTTGGGGTGCACCAATCAAGGAGACCGTAGCCATGTCACGCCACGCTAACCGTCGGATCTTTCTTCGCGACGCTCTGTTGTTGTCCACTGGCGTCGTCGGTGGAACTGTTATTTCTTCGTCGTGGAGTTCGCTTGTTGACGCGACGCAGAACAAAGTGTTTGCCAACGCAGATGATCGACCGTCTGCCGAAGATCGGCTCCGTGAGTTGGGGATCAAGCTCCCTCCAGCACCACAGCCCGTCGCCGTGTATGTGCCGGCGGTGCGCAGCGGGAACACGCTGTACGCGTCAGGGCACAGTCCGCGTCGGGCGAACGGCGAGCTGATTCAAGGAAAAGTCGGCGCGGACTTGACGCTCGAACAAGGTTACGACGCCGCTCGGGTTGTTGGCTTGAATGTGCTTAGCACAGTGCGTTCAACACTTGGCAGCCTCGACAAAGTTGCGCGACTGGTGAAAGTCCTGGGAATGGTCAACTGCACTTCGGACTTCACGAAGCAGCCGCAAGTGATCAACGGCTTCAGCGAGTTGATGGTGCAAGTGTTCGGCAAGACCTATGGCAAGGGAGCCCGCAGCGCCGTCGGTATGGGCTCGCTTCCCAGCAATATTCCTGTCGAGATCGAAGCAATCTTCGAAGTACGCGGCTGAACGTTCGCGGGAGGTAGTGATGGACGAACAACAGAATTCCGTTTCTCGCCGCACTTTGCTGGCCACCGGAGCCGTTGGGGGTTTGCTGGCACCGCGCAACTTGCTGGCTGCACCGGAGGATATCGAGAACGTGAAGCAAGACGTCTATCGACAACTTGGTATCAAACCAATCATCAACGCTGCGGGCACGATCACGACTTTGGGTGGCTCCCTGATGCCGCCGGAAGTGCTGGCGGCCTGGAGCGCCGCGGCCACGAGCTTTGTGAATCTACCCGAATTACAAGATCGAATCGGCGAACAGATCGCCGAAATGCTCGGAGTTGAAGCTGCGCTCGTCACCACCGGCGCGGCGGGTGGCATCGTACTTGGCACCGCTGCGGCTTTGACGTATCGAGATCACGGCCTCGTCAGCCGCCTGCCGTTTCCGGCGCAGCCGCGAGTCGAAGTGATTCGCCAGAAATCTCATCACGAGTGTTATGACAATCAGGTGATAGCCTGCGGCGCGCGGCTGGTCGATGTCGAGTCGCGACAAGACTTCGAGCAGGCGATTAATGAGCGCACTGCAATGATGTTTGCCTACAACGTTCACGAAGGCGACAGCACGATCCCGCAAAAGGAATGGGTCGAGGCGGCGCGCAAACACAGTATTCCGACGCTGCTCGACGCGGCCGCCGACACGCCACCGTTGGACGCGCTGTCGAGGTACAACCAAATGGGCTACGACATGGTGGTCTTCAGCGGCGGCAAGGCGCTTCGCGGACCGCAAGACGCTGGGCTGCTGTTGGGCCGGAAAGACTTGATCGCTGCCGCCAAGCTGAATGCTGCACCGCGCTGCGGCAATATTGGTCGTGGCATGAAGGTCAGCAAGGAGGACATGGTTGCGATGTGGGCGGCGGTTCGACGGTACGTGAATCTTGATCACGCCGCTGAAGAGCAACAGTGGCAACAGCGCATCGACGTGATCGTCGAGTCGGTGGCGGATCTGCCTAGCGTCACGACCCGGCGCGTCGTTCCGCCGATCGCGAATCATGTTCCTCACCTGCTTATCTTCTGGGACGAGTCGCGGCTGCGGATCGCACGCAGCGAGTTGAAACAGAAGTTGGCCGCCGGCGAACCTTCGATTGCTACGGCGCGCGTACACGGTACCGGCGACGAAGGGTTTCTCATTTCGGTGTTCATGCTGGAGCCCGGCGAGGACCAAGTCGTCGGCCAACGATTGCGCCAGATCCTCGAACAATCCGACCGCTAGGACAGTGCCACTTTGAAAGAGTCTAGCATGCATAAGTCGCGTCCTGTCAGTCGTTTAACTTAACCCGCTGCCGCAGGCGAGGTGCTGCTGCTGCGATGCCTCGCCTGCGGCAACGGGTTAAACGATTTGATTACAGGACTTTGCGGATGCTATCACACTTCAAGGTGGCGCTGTCCAAATAGCTGACAGGCAAGTTTAAGAAACACGCTTCGCGAAACACAAAGTACGGTACCCAGCATGCGGATCATCGACTGTCACGCCCACATCTACTCACCGGACGAGGAACGGTACCAACCCAAAATGAACCCTTTACGTGTGCCGGGCGGGAAGGCTTCGGTCGATGACCTTCGCAAGGCCAGCCTCGAAAATGGTGTGACGGCGGTGCGGGCCGTGCAGACCGTTTCTTTCTACGACTATGACAACCGCTACCTGTGCGACGCGACGAAAGCGAATCTGGACTGGGTCGCTGGGGTGTGCACACTCGATCCGGATGATCCCCACAGCCCGGGCTTGATGGAGCAATTCGTCCGCGATTACGGTGTCAAGACCTTGCGCAGCACGCCGGGAGACAACCGAAAGACCTTCGACCATGAAGGCGTGCGCGGGTTGTGGAAGACGTGCGCGGACGTCGGTGCGACAGTCGATATTTTCCTGATGCGCTTGGAATGGGTTGAAAGCGCGGAAAAGCTTTTCAAAGAGTTCCCCAACATGATCGTAGGCTTCGATCATTGCATGGACCTGAAGCCGGGACCGTTGTATGAAAGGACGCTCAGCGAAGTGTTGCGACTCTCCAAATACAGAAACCTCTATGCCAAGGTGGATTTCATCAGCACGGGCACCAAAGTCGGCTATCCCGGCAACGACCTGCACGACGCGGCCATCAAGATCATCGACACCTACGGGCCGGAACGTTGTGTCTGGGGAAGTAATTTCCCCAACGTGCTATGGACACCCAAACTGACGTACGCGCAACATCTGAAAATCTTCACCCACGAACTACCTCTGAGAAGAGAAGCGCGTACGCAGATCCTGGGCGAAACAGCGCGGCGTTTATGGTTTCCACGTCTGTAATTCTTAAACGCTCGCCTACAAGTCCATTACCTCCTCGATGTCGGCGGCGATTGATTCCCGCGGCGACAGCATGGAAACAAGGAAGAACAGAGTCAGAGAAACCAGTAGCGAAAATGCGCCCCCGTGGAATCCGTGAGGCAGTTGAACGTCAAACCACTTCAGACCGAAGTTCATCAGCAGGCTGCTCACGATGGCGACGTTGCAAGCGAGTGACGTCGCGCGTTTCCAGTTGAACCCGATCGCGACTGTCGGCACGATGGCGGCTGCAAACGTCGACCAGCCAAACGCACCCAACAGCGCGATCAGATCGCCGCTTGACAAGGCAAACACGGCTGCCACGATGGCGATCAGAACGGTTGCGATTCGCGCCCAGAGTAACTCGTTGTGCAAAGATCTGCCCCGCAACGCTCGAGGGATGTCGTGAACAACGGCCGCTGCGCCGATGTTCAGGAAGCTGTCGGCCGTCGACATGATCGCGGCTAGCAGCGCCGCGAACACGATGCCCGACAGCAACGGATGCGCGTAGTTTTGCAGGAATTCCCCCGCGGCGTCGTCCGCGTTCGTTAGTTCCGGATGAATGCCCTGCAAAACGAGCGTCCGCATCGCCAGACCGATGCCGATCCATAACAGTGCCGAGACGCCGTAGCCGACCACGGAGATCGGCAGCATGTGTCGCGCATCATCGACGCGGCGGGTCATCATCAGCTTGGTGATCACGTGAGGCTGCCCGCACGCTCCCAGCGCAAAGATGAAGTACCAGGACAGACAGCCAATCATTCCCAGCGTACCCCACGGGCTGATTGCCTCGGGATCGTCAGCGAGAATCGTCTGTGACATGCCGGCCAAGCCGCCGTCCACCTTGAGAATGGCCGTAGCGAGGACCAGCACGGCTGCGACGACCATGATGATTCCCTGAACGAGATCCGTATAAACTGACGCGATAATGCCGCCGGTCACACAGTAAAAGATGAGCACGGCGCTGCTGATGGCGACGCACACGTCAAGGCGAGGCTCCCCAATCCACGATACCTCGGCGAAGATACCTCGCAGCACGGTCGCCATCGCCAGAATCTGAGTGGCGAGATAACCCATCACGCCCAGCAGGATTGCAACTGCCGTCAACAGACTGGTCGATCGGCTGCCATAGCGCGCGGCAACGGCATCGGGCAGCGAAATCGGTTGGCGCAACTCGGCCAGCAGTCGCAATCGCTTGCCGAGCAGAAAGAATGTGATGCTCATGGCAATCGACGTGCAGATGATCATCCAGAAGGAACTGGTCCCCATCTTGTAAACCAGTCCCGGTCCGCCGACGAAGCCCCAACCGCTCATCGTGCTGGAAAACACCGCGACGGCGGCGACGACGATGCCAAGGTGGCGTCCGGCCATAAAGAAATCCTGCGTGCTCTTTGTGCGCCGCATTGCCCAGATGCCAACACCGATACACATCGCCATGTATGCCATGACGGAAACAAGCACGATCAGTGAGCGGTGGTCGTCCATTCGCGTAGCTCAGCATTTTCCGACTGTCATGGAACGTCCTGTTGCGGTTCGTGTGAATCGTCGGTCTGTGATGAACGGGCGATGAGTTCTGCGAATCGTAGCGCGTTGTCGGGTGGCCAAATCCAGTAGTAAAAGAACACCACATAGAGCAGAACAAGGATTCCCGGCACAAGCCAGATGCCGAACAGCAGCCACGCCAGCGGTTCAGGGAACGGGCCGATGAACGCGGCGTGCGGCTGGGTGAGCGAATCCCGGTACGAATAGCACAGCATGCCGAACACACCTTCGTAAGACAGCGCACCGACGAGGAATGCGGCCGCACGCCAGTTGGTTGCTGAACGCCGGCGTACAGTTCCGCATGCGAGCAGACTGACGAGAGTCACAATCAATACCGAACCCAGCATCCAGCCGCCAAGCAGGAGATGTCCGTGGCGGAGCGCTCCGTCACCACCCTGATCCATGGTCGGAAACCTCGAATGTTCGAAGCCATGTCCGTTGGGAACATCGGGCGTCAGTAGGACGGCCAATACGGCTGCCCACAACAGCACCAGCAGAACCGACAACGTGCAGGTCCATTGGTCCGGCTTTCGCGCGGCGAATTCAGCGGATTCTGTCATGGCGAAGCCTGCTTCAAAAAACTCGAAGACTGCCAGGCTGGATCGGGATAAGTATAGAACCCCTGCCCCGTTTTCACACCAAGCTGACCCTTGGCGATCTTGTCCAGCAGCACCTGCGGCGGCGCGTCGGCGGGGTCGCCTGACTCTTCGTGGTAGACCAGCTCGATATCGCGCACGACGTCCAGACCGATGACGTCCATCAAGGCGAGCGGTCCCATGGGCGTTTCCATCTGGATCATCCACGTGCGGTCCACGTCTTCGACGGTCGCGATTCCCTCGTCGATAACCTTCAAAGCCTCCTTCTTCACCGCTCGCCAGATGCGGTTGAAAATGAACCCTGTGCTTGGCTTGCGGACCAAAACGGGAATCACGCTGATCGAAGTCATGAACGACTGCACGGTCAGTATCGTCTCGTCCGAGGTCGAAGATCCTCGCATCAGTTCCACGAAAGGATGTTTCCAGATCGGCTGGACGAAGTGCGCGTTGAGAAGTTTGCCGGGACGGTTCGTGGCTGATTCGATTCGCGAAATTCGGATCGAGGAACTGTTGGTCGCGAGAATCGTGTCGCGCGGGCAGAGTTCATCGAGTCGCTGGAACACCTCACGCTTGACGGCCAAGTCCTCGCGGACGGCCTCGATTACTAAATCGGTGTCGTTGACAGCTTCGGCCAGCACGGTCGTTCGACGAATCCGGTCCAGAGTCGATTGCCGCTGATCGGCGGCCGCACACCTGTCGTCGATCATACGGTCAAGGAATTCCGACAAGCGGACAACACTGTTCTCGAGCGCCACTTCGGACGTGTCGTACAGGCACACGCTGTTTCCCCAGGTGGCGCACTGCAGTGCAATCTGGTTGCCCATGTACCCCGATCCGATGACAGCGATACTGTGAAATGGCTGAGTCATGGTTTCTCTTTTGAGTGCTGCGTTGAAAATCGACGGCTGATGGGTACTAATGGCATTGAGAGGCTACCAGCTCTACGGCTCGACTGACAGAATATACGCAAAAGAACAAGAGTCGCCAAATAGTAGCACGATGCCCAAACCGCAGCTCATCGAATCCCGTGATCACTACCACATCTTCGCCAGCGTGACAACGCGTTGGAAAGACAATGACGTGTACGGGCACGTGAACAACGCCGTCTACAATGCGTGGATGGACACGGCCGTCACACAGTTCTTTCGAGAACACTGGCCGGGGATTCCGGACACACCCATCATCCCAGTTGCAGCCGAAACACTCTTTACGTTTCACCGTTCGATCTCCCATCCGGATGACGTTGAGACCGGTTTTCGCGTCGAACGAATTGGCAGCAGCTCGGTCCGTTGCGGAGTGGGTGTATTCACCAAGGGCGAGAAGGAAGCAGCAGCTTGGGGGCATATGGTTCACGTTTGGATCGACAACGAGTCCAATCAGGCGGTGCCAATCCCTGACGACGTGCGGCGAGGGCTTGAGTCAGCATTGATGAAGCAGAAAACCTGATACAATTTGTTCCCCAACACCCCACTTGACCGTGTGCCGTAGTCCTCGCTTGTTTAACCCGTAGCCGCAGGCGAGGCAGCGCGCCAGTATCACCTCGCCTGCGGCTATGGGTTAAACAACGCCGGAAGAAGTATCCGTATGCAGCTCGACCAAATTCGTCAGATCGCCGTCATTGGCCTGGGCCGCATGGGGCATGGCATTGCCCAGACTTTCGCTATGGCCGGTTGCCAGGTCCATGGTTTCGATGAAAGTGATGATGCGAGAGCCACCGTTCATCGTCGCATCCGCGGCAACCTGGAAGACTTCGCCAGGAACGACATGGTGGACGGCACCGAGATCGATGTCGTTCTCGATCGCATCGTCGTCGCCGACACGGAAGCTCGGGCCGCCGCCGGTGCTGACTTCGTCGTCGAGGCAATCGCCGAGCAACTCACGGCCAAACAAGAATTCTTTGCCCGTATTGAAGACGCAGTCGCGGACACAACGATTATCGCCAGCAACTCATCGACATATACGATCTCCGAATCCGGCGTCAACATGCGACGTCCCGCGCGGGCGGTTGTGACTCACTGGTTCAATCCGCCCCACATTGTGCCCACTGTCGAAGTCGTCCCTGGTCCCGAGACCACGGAAGAAGTCACTGAAACCACCGTGGCTCTGCACCGCAAGATCGGTAAGCTCGCGGTGCGCGTGAACGCCGAAATCCCCGGCTTCCTTGTGAACCGAGTGCAGATCGCAATGATCCGCGAAGTCTGGGATCTGTATGAGCGCGGCATTGCCAGCCGTGAGGATATTGATGCAGCACTCCGCGGCAGTCTCGGTTTTCGTCTCGCCGCCTGTGGTCCCCTTGCGATCTGCGATTTTGGCGGCGTCGATATCTGGGCCACTGTCTACAAGGGTCTGGCGCCCGATCTGCGGCATGATGCCGAAGTGCCCGAATCAATTCAGAAACTTGTCGATGCCGATCGTTGCGGGACGCGAACCGGCAGCGGCATCCACGACTATGATCCACAGACCATTGACGACGTGACGTCGCAGCGTGACGAGACGATGCTGAAACTCGCAAAACTCCTGTACGATCCTCAATAACCATGCCCAAAGTCATCATCTCGTGTGCGATCACCGGGTCGATTCATACGCCCAGCATGTCGCCGCATCTGCCGATTACACCTGACGAAATCGCGACCGGCGCGATTGGCGCCGCTGAAACAGGTGCGGCGATTCTGCATCTGCATGCGCGCAATCCGGAAGACGGCAGCCCCACGCCGGACCCGGATGTCTTCCGACAGTTTCTGCCGCAAATCAAGGCAGCCACGGACGCCGTCATCAACATTACGACCGGCGGCGCGGCGACGATGACCATCGAGCAGCGGATCGCCGGCCCGTTGGCGTTGCAGCCGGAAATGTGTTCCCTCAACATGGGCTCGATGAATTTTGGCCTGTATCCCGCGCTGAACAAGATCAGCGAATGGCAGCACGATTGGGAGGTTCCGTACCTCGACGGCTCGCGCGACCGAATCTTTCGCAACACGTTCACGGACATCGAAACGATTCTGCAGCGGCTCGGCAAAGGTTGCGGCACGCGTTTCGAATACGAATGCTACGATGTCGGCCACCTTTACACGCTTGCTCATTACGTCGATCGCGGATTAGTCGAGCCGCCGTTCTTTGTGCAAACTCTGTTCGGCATTCTGGGTGGCATCGGTGCGGACCCTGAGAACCTGATACACATGCGGCGGATTGCCGACAAACTGTTCGGCGACGCGTATCAATGGTCCATCCTTGCCGCCGGTCGCTATCAAACGCACTTCGTCACCAACGGGGCCATGATGGGCGGCCATGTTCGCGTGGGGCTCGAGGACAGCCTGTATTTGTCTAAAGGTGTACTGGCCGAAAGCAACGCCGCTCAAGTCGCAAAGATCCGGCACATCCTCGAAGAGCTGTCGCTGGAAATCGCGACACCCGCCGAAGCTCGTTCCCTGTTGGCTCTGAAAGGCGCCGACAACGTGGCTTTCTGAGGCCGCAGTTGCCGCGTCGCGAAGCGCTGGCCGTTATGCGTTTTCGCGTTTCAGACCGAGTTCATCAATCATGATCTCGCGAATGCGGAACTTTTGGATTTTCCCGGTGACGGTCATGGGAAACTTCTCGACAAACCGAATATGCCGAGGAATCTTGAAGTGTGAGATAGCGTCTCGACATCGATGACGAAGTTCGTCCGCGGTCAGCGACTGCCCCTCACGCAGCACAACCCAGGCTGCGACATCTTCGACGTACTTGCGATCGGGAATTCCAACGACGGCAACGTCTTGGATTTCCGGCAGAGTGTACAGGAATTCTTCGATCTCGCGCGGGTAGATGTTTTCGCCACCACGGCAAATCATGTCCTTGATTCGGCCGGTTATGCGGTAGTAACCATTCGGCAGACGAACGGCCAGATCGCCTGAGTGCAGCCAGCCATCAGCATCAATGGCCTCCGCTGTCATTTCCGGCATATTGTAATAACCCAGCATGACACCGTGGCCGGCTGAACAGAGTTCACCCTGCTGGTTGTCGCTAACTTCTTCGCCCGTTTCCGGATTGATAATCTTCACATCCACGCCCGGTAACGGACGACCGACGGTTTCCACTCGCAAACTGAGTTCATCGGTGGCACGCGTTTGCGTGATGCCGGGGGAGTTTTCGGTCAGCCCATACACGATGGTAATCTCATCGACGCTCATTTCGGAAACAATGCGTTTCATCAAGTCGATCGGACAGGGACTGCCAGCAGCAATGCCTGTTCGCAAGGACGACATTTCGGCCGGATCGTATTCGTCCGTTTCCATCATGGCGATGAACATCGTGGGGACGCCATAGATGACGGTACACCGTTCCCGCTTAATCGCATTCACTGTTGCGGACGCATCGAAGTATTCGTCGGGAATGACCAACGCAGCACCAAAGACGCCGGCGATCAGGGTTCCATACACGCATCCAAAACAGTGGTAGAACGGAACTGGAACACACATCCGATCAGCGTTGGCCAGGTCCATGCCTTGACCAACGAGAAACGCGTTGACGAGAATGTTGCGGTGAGTCAGCGTCGCGCCTTTCGGAAACCCTGTGGTACCCGACGTGTACTGGATATTGATGGCATCTGTCGGCGACAAGGTCGCCTCTCTTGCAGCCAGGTCTTCATCGGAGACCGACCCACCCGGCTCGGTAAACTGATCCCATGTGAGCATGCCATCTTCAGCGTCATTATGCAGCGACACGATCCGCGTCAGCTTTGGGAAGTTGGAGGCGCGAAATGGGCCGGTTCCCGCTCCGTTCAGTTCCGGAATCAACTCCTGCAACATTCCGAAATAGTTGGAAGTGCGAAACTCACGCAGTACGAACAGCGTTGTGATTTCGGACTGTTTGAGGACGTAGGCCAATTCGTCCGTTCGATAGGCAGGATTGATTGTGACGAAGACGGCACCGATGCGGGCTGCGGCAAACTGCATGATCGCCCAGCGAGGCCAGTTAGTCGCCCAGACTCCGACGTGTTCACCCCTTTTGACGCCCAATGCCATGAGCGATTTGGCAGTTTCATCGACCAGGCGATCGTACTGTGCATAGGAAACGTGAAGGCCGTCGTCGCGCTCCGATACGGTTTGCTGGTCGCACAAACGTGGAAACACGAGCGCGTCCCGGGTCGGATTCTGTTGCGCTGTTTGTCGCAATACATTGCCGATCGTGAGATTCCAGACCCAGGAGTTTTCGACTTCAGACATCTGTTCGTCTTTCGTGGTTTCTGTAGGTAGGTCACTTTCGCCGAAAGTGACCTCGAAACCCGTGGTTTTCGTTTGGCGGAAGTCACTTTCGGCGAAAGTGACCTACTCTCATTCGTAGGGCTTCAACATCTGTTCCCATTCATCCGGTGTTGGCACTTCCATTTGCAACAGCGCGCTCGCTAGTGCTTTGCCCTGCGAATCAATGAGCAGCGACCGACTCGCGCCGCCGGCAAGCACGTTGTGAAGCACGAAGTTGTATGCTCCGATTCCCGGCATACGAAATCGCTCGACGCGATGGGGATTGAGCGGCCTAAGAAAGTCGGCCACAACTTCAGCCGTGAGGAAATCATCCAAGAACTCGAAGCCAACGCTGGTCCAGGCAATGACACCAATGTTGGCGTGGTTTCCTTTGTCACCAGACCGCGCATGTGCGATGTCGTGCAGATGAAGAACTCTACCGTTCGCGCTTCCGCTACCCATTGCAACAGTCCTTGGCCGACAACACAGTTGATTGCGAATGGACATGCGATCGGTGGATGCTGGACGGCCAGTAGCCGAGCACCGGTATCGATCGCGGGCGCGCCCCGGTGTAGCCAGTAACACCGGGCGGACCTGACGTCACCAGCGGCGCCAGTTCGCGCAAGAAACGGTCGATCACGTCGCGTGAAGGATCTCTAGCCACTGCTCGCAAAACGACTTCCGGCGGATTCGCCTCTCGCACCATGACGCCCGAGACGACGTCTCCCGTGCCTAAGTATTCGAATGCGACATGTTCGGGCAAGTCGCCGATCCTCTCAAGTCGCGAGCGAATGGCAGACTCGCAGGCGCGCGCTCGTCCGATTGCATCGGGTCCTGCGACCACAAGCGTTCCCGCGCCGGAATACCCTTCCGCATACGACATGGACACTTTGTATTCGGATGGGCGTTGAGCGCCACGACAGTTCGCGACGCGCACGCGGTCCGTATCGATCTGTTCCAGTTGGACATGCGAAAAGTCGGCCGCAACATCGGGAGTAAGATAGCTCTCCGGATCGCCGATTTCGTAAACAAGTTGTTCGCTCACCGTTGCCGTATCGACACGACCATCGGTCCCGGCTGGTTTCGTAATAACACAGCCACCCTCCGTTGATAGTTCCGCGATGGGATAGCCGATTCGATCGAGTCGGAAGTTGGCATCACTCGACCAGCCGGAGAACATTCCTCCGGTGACTTGTGCACCACATTCGATTAAGTGTCCAGTCGTCGTCGCACTCGCCAGCAAATCCCAGTCGTCCCAACTCCAGCCGAATTCGAACACCGCCGGACCGACGACCAGCGAGGCATCGGCGATCCGTCCAGTAATCACAATTCGCGCACCATCCGACAAGGCTGATACGATTCCCGCTGCGCCCAAATACGCGTTGGCACTGGTGAGCTTCTCGCGTATGTCGGTCATTGGCTGGTTGTTTTCGAAATGCTCGAACGTTTCTCCGTCGGCAATCAGTTCATCAAGACGCGGCAGCAAATCGTCTCCAGAAACGGCTGCGACTTGGATGCTTTCCAGTTGCGACTCGCATAGGACTTGCGACACGGCTCGCGCACAGGAAACCGGATTCATACCACCCGCGTTGGTGATGATCTTAAGCTCCGGCTGTGATCGCAGCAAAGCCACCATAGAACGGACGACGGTCGGGAAATCTGTAACGTAGCCAAGATCCGCGTCGCGTTGCCTCTGATGAGCGAGGATGGAAAGAGTGAGTTCGGCGAGATATTCGAGCGTCAGATAATCAAGTTCACCCTGTTCCGCAAGCAGTCGTGGTGCGTCGAGTTGATCGCCCCAGAATCCGGCGCCGTTTCCAATACGAATGGTCTTTCGGGAACTCACCACGACTACACCTGCAGAGTTCCGGTTGTGAAGGGACGCTCGTCCGCGTTTCGGGTTGCAACTTCCAAGCACCGTATCAGAATATCGCGCGTCTCCGCCGGCTCGATGATTCCATCCAGCCAGCCACGCGCCGCGCCGTAACGGATGTCGGCCGAGTTCTCATAAGTCGCCGTGACTGTCTTTCTCAATTCCTCCAGCTCGTCGTCATCCACGGCCAGGCCTCGCTTCTGGAGCGCCGAGATCTGAATGTCGAGTAATGTTGTTGCGGCCTGCTTCCCGCCCATGACGGCATAGCGAGCATTCGGCCATGCGAAAATGAAACGAGGATCGAACGCCTTGCCACACATCGCATAGTTGCCCGCGCCATAACTGCCGCCGGTGATCACGGTCAGTTTCGGCACACGCGAATTGGAAACCACGTTGACGAGTTTTGCGCCCGATCGAATAATCCCCGCGCGTTCACTGTCGCGGCCCACCATGAATCCCATCACATCCTGAAGGAAGATGAGCGGCGTCCAGGTCTGATTACAGTCCATCACAAACCGCGCGGTCTTGTCGGCGCTGTCGCAATAGATCACGCCGCCAAATTGTATACCCTCGGTTTCGGATTGCTGATTGCAGCGTTGATTCGCGACCACGCCCACGCGAAACCCGCCCAGGAGTGCGTAGCCGCAGACGATCGTCTTTCCAAATTCCGCTTTGTATTCCTGAAAGCTGTCTGCATCCAGAAAACAGTCCAACACATCGCGGATATCGAACTGCACCTGCGAATCAACTGCCGCAACGGAGTAGACGTCATTCGCTTCTCGAGCTGGTGACTGGCTCGTGTCGCGCCGAAAGCGGTCGGCGGCGGGATCGGTCGGCAAGGTCGCGACGAGTTTTCGCAATCGTTCGAGACACGCCTCGTCGTTGGCCTCTCGAAAGTCGATCGTTCCACTAATGGCCGCGTGCATTTCCGCGCCACCAAGTTCTTCGTGCGAGACAGTTTGCCCGATCGCGCTTTTTACCAGGGCTGGGCCGGCCAGATACAGGCCAGAGCCTTCGGTCATGATGGTCTTGTCGCATAGTACCGGCAGGTATCCGCCGCCGGCAACGCAATTGCCCATGATGGCTGCGATCTGCGCAATCCCCATGGCGGAGATGACCGCGTTGTTGCGAAAGATGCGGCCGAAGTCGTCTTCGTCCGGAAAGACTTCGGACTGCAGCGGCAAAAACACGCCCGCCGAATCCACTAGGTAGAGCAGCGGCAGATGGTTGTCCATCGCGATCCGTTGGGCACGCAGAACCTTCTTGACCGTCATGGGAAAGAACGCGCCCGCCTTAATCGTGGCGTCGTTGGCAATCACCATCACCGCACGATCGGAGACCTGCGCGATGCCACAGACAACTCCGGCGGCCGGAGCTCCGCCCCATTCGCAGTACATGTCCCAGGCCGACCAAAGACCGATTTCCAGAAACGTTGTAGCGGGATCGACGAGTCGATCAATGCGTTCCCGCGACGTCAGACGCTGCTTGGCGTGCTGCCGCTGAGTCGCCTTTGAGCCGCCGCCTTGCACGATTTTGGCCACGAGGGTGCGATTCAATTCGAGTAGCGACTGCCAGTCCATTCAGAATTCCACCGAGGTAGATGTGATTCGTGCCACCAATCCCGTGTCGGTGGTGAGTTGTGGGTCAAGGACAAGGGCTTTAGCCTCATCCTACCACACATCTCTTGCTGGCAATGCTGTGACATTTGTCTGTGTTAGCATTGTTGTCGATGTGGGTTTTGTTTGATAAGGGTTGTTCGGTGGGCTCCGAGCTAAGCCGCGTCTCGTCGCTCATCATCCGCATCACCTCTGCGTGTTCCCACGCGCGGGCTGAATGGAATCACAAGGGCTCGGGCTTCTTCTTCCAACTCGGCGGTGTCATCAGCGACCTGCCATTCCGAAGACTGCCACAGTGTGTACTGTGCAAACATCGACGATAACTCGGTGATCGCTCGGAGATAGTCTGAGCCCTTCAGCTTGGAGCCGGACTGTTCGCGCCATTGATCGAGCGGCAATTCATAGACAGCTTCGTGAAGCGAGGCGTCGGTATGGCTGGAGAGGACGGAGCGTACCCGAGCGAAGATCTCGACGTCGAAGATCCAGCGGGATTGGAAAGGCGATGCAAAGACTGTATCCAGCAGCCGTCCGCAGCGGAACATCTTAGCGCCACATTGCGTATCGTGAACTCGCACGCCGACTGCGGTTGCGGCAACCATCGCGAAACAATGTCCCAACAGCCGCCGCGACCAGGTACGGTTGATGTCGTGTCCGGATAAGCTTTGCCGTGTTCCGACGACTAGCTCAACATTCTGACGACGGTCGAGCACGTCCCTGAATTGAATGACTGCCTCGAGAGGAGTCGCCAAGTCGGCATCCCAATAACCGACGAAGTCCGCATTCGACCGGCGGGCACGCAACACACCTTGGCGAACGGCCTCCGCCTTCCCATAATTCACCGGTAGTGCTAGCAGAGACAGCCGCGACGCCGGCTTTGACACAGTTCCTGAAGTAGGTCGTACGTCTCGTCCGTGCTTCCATCATCGACGAAAAGGATGAAGGTTTCGTCCGATTCGTTCACGAAGCTCCGAAACGCCGAAGTAACGAGACGCTCCGCCTCGTTGTAGCAAGGGACAACAACAGTTGTCGCAGACCGTGTTCTTGGAGCTTTCATAAGGAGGTTTCTTCGCCGAATTTAGTGGGTGATTGTGGGCGTCAGATGGAGCTTTCCGCAGTAGAAGAGAATTCGAATTCGATAGTTCTCGAAGG
>PBSM01000294.1 GCA_002726245.1 Planctomycetaceae bacterium
AAATAACTGTCCGGTTTTCCGTGGCGTAAGCTTCCAGCTTGCGATAATGCGGGTTCGCAAGCTGGAAGCTTACGCCACTTATTTCTCGAACGATCCTTATCCGCAAGCCGTGCCTTTTGGCTGACCTTATCTGATGGCGAACGCCAAGACACCTGCCGCAGGCCACACGACTCGGCCGTTGAAGGCGTTTGTCAGTCGTCTCGTGTTCGTCCTAAGCGTTAGTGTGTTCGTCGCTGGAGTAGGGCTGGGGGTTTATGAGTCGTGGTCCGAAGAGCGTCGCCTGCCACCGATCTACATCGACTACACCGACGAGATCGAGGAACTCTCGCAATCCACCGATTACGAGCGCACGATCGAAGAATTGTGGCTGGCTGCGAAGCTTGATCACTTTGCGCACCGGCCGCGACACTTCTTCGATTTGTGTCGGACTGGTTTCCGTGCGAATGATCGGAAAACGATGCGTGAAGGCTTGGAGGGCTTGCGATTGCTGATGGAGACTGGCGGCAGTGCGGATTCACGAATTCACTTCTATTTGTCCGTGGCCATCTCACTTCAGCCCGACGCAAACAAGGACGACCTCTTCGAGGCGTTGGGGTACGCCGATCAGGCAACTCAAGAGCAACCTGACTTCGCCCCGGCGCACGTGCAACTCGGTCAGTTGTTTGCTATCCTCGCGGTCGGCGAGAACAAGCAGGTCGATGTCGTCGAGCTACAGCGAGCAGCGCTGTGCTGCGAAACGGCATTGGCCATCGATCCGTCCAACACGGATGCCGCCAGAACTCTCTCCGAGATCCAGCAGATTCTTCGATCCCTACCCTCGTCCGACAGGCCATGAAGAAGTCTCGAACGTCATCTATCGCATCCAGGCTTGCCGGCCGTACGTTCGTGCATCCCGTCTTCGATTACCTGTTGATCGGTGGCGGAGCGAGTCTTGTTGTGGCGGCATTCGTGTACGCGCGGCAAGGCGAGGCGCTTATCAACATCGAGATGCTGCCGGTGTTTATTCTCTTTAGCAACAGTGCGCACTTTGCAGCATCGACTGTGCGGCTGTACACGAAGCCAGACTCATTCAAGTCGCTCCCGTTTGTGACGATGTTGCTGCCATTTGTCATGTTGGCTCTGCTGACGATCTGTATCACCTGGGCTAGACAATGTGGTTCGCACTTGCAGGCGATTTATTTGACTTGGTCGCCTTATCACTACGCCGCGCAGGCCTACGGGCTGGCCGTCATGTACGCCTATCGCTCAGGTTGCACGCTCGGGAAGACGGACAAGCGATGGCTGTGGTGGGCGAGTATGCTTCCGTTCTTCTATGTTCTGATCTACGGTCGTGAAGGTGGCCTGCATTGGTTGTTGCAGACCTTCGTGGCCGAAGAAGGCATCGGGTACTTCTCGTGGTCGCCGGTGCTCAATTCGTTCTCGACGGTGCTTGCTCAAATCGCATTCTTGCTTCCCGCGTTCGCGTTTTACAGTATTGCTCGTGGCGAAGGTGGTAGCTTGCCCATCATCAGCATGCTGCTCATCGTGACCAATGGAATCTGGTGGTATCTGTTGCCAGCGCTGAACGCGTTCGCTTGGGCCACGATCTTTCATGGAATACAGTATCTGGCAATCGTCCTCATTTTCCACTTGCGAGATCAGATGGGACGAGCGGGCAACCGGCACGGAGCCGCCTACCACGTCGCTTGGTTCTATCTCGTCAGCTTCGCGCTCGGTTATGGCCTGTTTCAGTGCTTACCATTTGCCTACCGTTGGATAGGCTTTGGCATGCTGGAAAGCTATCTATTGGTCAGCGCGGCGATCAACATCCACCACTTCATCGTGGATGCCTACATTTGGCGATTGCGTGGAAGTGATAGCAATCGCCGGATCGTTGATCCGAGCTTGGCCTGATTCGCCGCCAAGAAGCAAGTCGCGGCATCAACCCAACCACGGCCTTTCATCTTGTGTAGATCAAACAAATCAAAGGCCCTGGATAGCGACAGCGTTGGCGAGTTGAGGCAATCAGAAGACTACATTCACCGCTTCATCATTGCGAATCGTTAGCTCGCGCCATTCGTACTTGCTCTGTCCTAACAAATCCATCGGCGGTTGGACGTATCTGCCGAGTTGAGCGATGTCGCCTCGGTTGGGATCTTGTCCCGCGTTGCGATACGCGTTGCCAGAGACAACCAACACGAAGTAACGACCGGTGTCTGGTAATTGAACATGGAACTGTCCGTCCGCATCGACGCGTGTGTAGGCGCCTCCGATCGATCGGATGATCCGCAAGTTGTCGCTATCGTCTTGCGGGACTGGATCGCCAGGTCGGAGACCTGCCACTTCCGCTTTACTCTCTCGCGACGGGCGTTCTTCGGTTGGGACGACCAGCACGATCGCCCCGTTGTCGGGCCGGTTCTGGCCGCTGCCGCCGGCGTATTGAACGAGTCCTGTAACGACACACGGTTGGGCCGGCAAATCGGCTACCTCCGTTTTGCCACTGCTGCCGATAAGAACGCCGAGCACGAACGAAGCCACGGCAACCACCGCCAGTAAGATGCCCTGGGCGTACAAGACGCTACGTGGAACGGCGACTCGATTCAAGTCCGTGACTCCGACAGCCGGCGTCGAGGAGGGCGAGTCGTCCGACTCGTAAACCCATTCGACTTCATCGTCGTAGACGACAAACTCAGAATATGGACTGCCGGCGGCATCGTCCTGCTCGTCGCCAATCTCGGGAGGCTCTTCGACAGACTCCGAATCCGACTCCGGAATAGTGACTCTCTCCTTGCACTTGGGACACTTTGCTCGCGCACCGGCCTTCCGCGAGCTAACGCTCAGACGTTGGCCACAGTGCTTGCAGGCAAAGCGAATCGGCATGATCGTATAGTCAGCAAGGAATTCTGAAGCACCCAGCATCTAGATTAGCAGACGCGCACAGGTCCGGCTAGAATTCACGCGCTGGCAGAACCGAAGAGTGGTCGTCCGGATTGTGCGGAGAATGCGGTGGAAGCATAGCCCTGCCTGTGCATCGCAAGCTCTGAAACACCCGGCCTTTGTGTTGACTCCGACCGCCCGAAGGTCACAATGAAGGGTGGCCAGTGACACCGTATCTCATCAAAGCCGGAACTCAGGCGTGCAAGGTGCCCGAGTCAAACGCTGGAGCCACGCACATGTTCTCTGTCGCGAGACCGAACCGACCCGGTCGTGTTGCCGCGTTCTTGTTCGCCGTCATGCTGGTTGGCGGTGATCCGCAAGCCGCTGTCGTCACGATGAAGAGCGGCATGCAGTTCGAAGGCAAGATCGCGGAGATGCGGTCTCTGAACGAGAACCCTTTGAACCCTGGATCTGGCGAAGGCGGGAAGCCGATCATCATTATCGACGATGGATTGCGGCGGACCTTCGTTCGCGAACTCGAAGCCGCCAACATAGGTGAGAGCCCTCCGGTCGCTGAAGAGAAGATCAAGATCCGCCAACAGATCGCCGATTCGGGGCAACGGGTCGTAACTGTTGGACCGATCTTGCGAGTGACGCGTTTCAATGAATTCGGACGTCGTACGTTCTCGATGCAAGGGCCACGTGGCCAGATCGACATCATTCAAGCCATCACCGAGATCACTCCGAAATACGTGCGTGTTCAAGGCCACCGTGCAAGTGGACTCGTTTGGGATATGCGAATCGCGACGAGTTCCGTGCCGCGAGACATTCTGACCTCGGTGATCCGCCGCGAGATCGACAGCGAGAATCCAGACGATCGGTTACGGATCGTCCGGCTGTACATTCAAGCAGAGCGTTACAGCGATGCTTTGCTTGAACTCGATCAGGCTATCAAGGACTTTCCTGATCTGAAGCACTTGAGCGACCAAGCCGATCGCCTGCGGCAATTACTCGCCCAAACATTGCTTCGCGAGATCGAACTCCGTCGCGACGCCGGCCAGCACCAACGAGTTGTCGCATTGTTGAACGGTTTCCCCGAGAAAGGGATCGCCGGTGTCACGCTAGAAACCGTTCGCGACACGTTGGGCGAGTATCAGAAGCGGGAACAGCAATACGAACAGATCCTGGAATTACTCTCGGCCACAATCGAACAGATTGCCGACGAGGCGACACGTGAGAGATTGAAGCCGATCTACGAGGAGATTCAGGCAGAGCTCAGCGTCCACACGCTCGTTCGCATGGCGGACTTCTTGCGTCTGTCGGACGACTCGTCGCTAAAGCCTGACCAGAAGGTGTCTCTAGCCATTAGCGGGTGGTTGTTGGGAAGTGGCGAAGCGATTGACAACCTCGCTGTTGCTTCTTCGTTTGTCGAAGTTCGCAACGAAGTCCGCAACTATCTTCAGGCGACTCGGACGCACGAACGCGACGAGAGCCTTGAAAGGATGCGCGGTCTCGAAGGCGGCACACCGTCTTATGTCGCGAAACTGATCGCGAACATGAAACCTCCCATCGAGACGCAAGCGAGTGAAACAGGCGTATCCGGATTATATGAGTTGACGGTTCCTGGCTTGGCTGATCAGGCCGCGTTCAGCTACTACGTACAGCTTCCACCGGAGTACAGTCCGTATCGGCGCTATCCTTGCATCGTCACACTCAACGGTGCCGGCTCGTCGCCACAACAACAGATCGACTGGTGGGCGGGTGGATACAACGAAGAAACGAGCACGCGACACGGCCAGGCAGCTCGTCGAGGCTTCATCGTTGTCGCGCCGAAATGGCAGAAGCCGCACCAGCGGGAGTATGAGTTCAGCCTGCGTGAACACGCGTCGGTATTGTTCTCGTTGCGGGACGCAATCCGGCGAATGTCGATCGATACCGATCGCGTCTTCCTCAGTGGACATTCGATGGGTGGCGACGCTGCCTGGGACATTTCGCTTTCGCATCCCGACTTGTGGGCTGGTCTGATTCCAATCGTTGCCAACGCGGATCGCTACATTCGCAAGTACTCAGACAACTGCCGCACGCTGCCCATGTACTTCGTTGGCGGCGAACGAGACGGCGGTTGGCTCAACGAGAACGGAACGGAATTCGATCGCTATCTTCGACGTGCCAAATACGACATCACGATCGTTCAGTACCTGGGCCGAGGGCACGAGCACTTCCAAGACGAGATTCAACGCATTTTTGAATGGATGGACCTGTCGTCTCACCGGCGAAACTTCTTTCCCCGTGAAGTCGAAGCTCTCACGATGCGTCCATGGGACAGTTACTTCTGGTGGCTGGAAATCGACGACATCCCGGCTCCCGCGATCGCGATCCCGGCTGAGGATCGCGAGCGGGATGTGAAGCCAATTCGAACCAAAGCCGAGATCCTCGACACGAACCGTATTACCGTTTCCGCAAGGTCCGGACGCGGGACCGTCTGGCTTTCGCCGGAGATGCTGAGCTTTGAGCGCGAGATCGCCGTTAGTGTTAACGGTCGCAGTCTTCGGCAAGAGATCGCTGCCGACATCGAAACGATCCTCGAAGACGTACGCACACGAGGCGATCGTCAACACCCATTCTGGGCAAAAGCCGATTGGCCGGAGCGGCGTTCTCGATAGGGAATGTAGTCCGGGCAGCCACAGCGTGCATGCGAAGTGCGATCGATCTGCGCCTCTTCCGTGCCGGATGCAGAACGCTTTCAACAGCTTTGGCCCCAACTCGCAGTAATCAGTTGCTGGGCCGACGCAGCATCCACATTATCGGTATACGGACCCCGACCGGAGTCAACGTAACGTAACACGCGGATACCGAAGACCAATTCCGCTACCGTGACAAACTCGCTAGTTGTCCGCGGCAACCGCTGGCTTCAGATCCTTTGTTAGCAAGCAACCAGAAACCGCCCAACCCTCATCCACGGTTCGCACGTAAAACCCGGCTGGACCGAGGTAGCGGCGTACAATTTGATATTCCGGCATTTGGCTGCCATCGATCTGCTGCTCACGCAACTCTTCCTCTTCGTCTTCATCCGAGGCAAACATGCGATTCAGCAACTTGCCTAGCACGGACTCCGATTCTGGCATCTTGCCGGCACGCATTAGCTCATAGGTCACTCGATAGGCTTCGTCGGTACGGGTGAAAAGTTGGAAGCTATCGCTGCCCGCTCCCAACTTCTTAAGGACTTTGGCCATCGCACCGTAATCGGCCGCGTTGCGAAGCGAATCCGCTTCCGCGGGTGCCTGCAACACTTCAACGATGTAATCGACATGCGAAGCGATCAACAGATGACCGTTCGCGACCGTCACGGCTGAGTTTGGGATGAAAGGCTTGTCTTCTTCCTCCGCCACTGCCATCGGCTCATCGAAACCAAAGCCGTCATCAAACCCTTCGATCTTCACTTCGGGCGCTTCCGCGCCTTCGTTCTTCAGTTCCCAGATCACGTGCCCTTCGTGAATGCGTTTCTTCGCAGCGGGATCTTTCTCCATTGCCTTGTTGACCGTCTTCATGACCGTCGCCGCATCCGTTACCTCAATCGCAACCATGATCCGTTCGCTCTTCGGAGTGATCGGCAAACGGTAGTCGCTGATGAGCGTTGCACGTTCGCCAAGGTGCTGCGTGAATTCCTTTTCGACGTGGATCTGAGGACCATGCGGGTCGAGTTCGATATTCTTAATCACATCTTCGAAGACTTCATCGCCCGCAAGTTCGTTGACGAGCGTCTCCGCATACCAAAAAGCTTCCTTCATCTTCCAATTGAACGTCAGATGCGTCGCCAGGCCGCGGGGAATCCATGATTGCGGGAGCAGACCGTCTGTGTTCGGGAAGTCGAGCATTCTCGCAGCTCGATTATACTTCGTTCTCGCCAGATCGCCTGGCTTACGTTTAGCGGCAGGGGCATAAAACAGCGAGTGGTATCGCACGTCATGCTCATCTGTCTTCAACGCCACCTTACCGCCCAGGCCCTGGATCGAGGTGAAGCCTTGTTTCTGCAGTACTCGCAGAATGTTCGCGCCGCGACGCTTCCGGCCACCGTTGTAGGCTCGCAAGATTTCCACATAGCCGAATGGCTCCAGGAACCAATGCACATGAGGTATGGTCTCGCCAAACGCCTTGTCAGCCGCGCGCTCCGTCTCTGCAAACGCTGTTGAATGCGCCAACAAGCCGGTGCCATCCTCGGCGAAACGCGAGATAATGCCAGCTAACACATCTTGCCGATCCGTCGTGACGAGTTGGTCTTCGTGAATGCAATAAAAAGCCGTGCCTGCAACTTTCTGGCCTTCCTGCAACGGCAAGATGAACTTCACAACGTCAACGCCGCCGACTTGCAGTGATTCTTGTTGAGCGCCTTTTTCGACTTGATTCTTCGCGATCTTGGCAAGCAGATCGCGGGCTTCTGCCAAATGCCCGGTAACATCGACGAGCAGGACAACTGCCGCTTGGAGGCGTCGCTCAGCATCGAGAGATTCCATCGCCTTCGCGGAAGCGTCGTTCTTCGCGGCTTCGATTGCCTCGGGTTTCTTTCCAGTTGCTTCTGCCTTTGCTACTGCTTCCGCGACGGCGGCATCGAGACGGCCTTGTGCGGCCTCGGCGTCCCACGGTTGAAGCAACGCAGCACAGACCTCGCCACCATAGACGCCTTCGAGATCCTCCCAACTGATGCCAAGCCGAGTATTCGTCTGGCTCAATTTGTCGCGGATCTGCCGCTGCAGATCCTTGACGAACGGCTCCATGTCGGGGTCGGCAACCAGCTTCCCAAGTTGCGTCTCGTTCCAGTGCTTGCGAAGAAAATCAACATCGGGAACCGACACGTAAGCCTTTGTCGTGTCGGGCAGTAGTGTCTTGCTTGGCTTGGCTGCGTCTACCCGGATGTTAGTACAAACGGTAAGCAACAGAATGAGGACGAGTTTCTGATGGAGAGGTCGAGCCACAGTGAATCTCCTGTGCGTGTTCGGGAGACGCGAGCGTTTGAGGTTTGGCGCGGAGAGGGTGGAGGGAGTAGCAGTTAATGTTGTATCGTCCGCGGAGGAACCTGCGAAACAGTTTAGGAATCTCCAATCGGAGGACGTTGCCTATCCCGCAAAGTTGATCATCGGCCGATTGTATCCGTTTCTGGCAATATGGGTAAGTATCAAACTTGTTGTTCCTGGTCCTGTCCCAGTCCTGGACGATCGCGGCCAGCAGCGTGATAATCCGGGGATGCGAGCATACCATCTAGAGAACCTAAGCCACGATGCCGTCCACGGTTACATCCCTTTCTGCTCGAGTGCGGAGCTGGAGGCAGGAGAGTTTTCCGAGCGACAGATTATCGATCATCCGTGGATCCAGCGGCTCCGCCACATCCATCAATTACAGACCGCGTGGTGGGTTTTTCCGACTGCCGAGCACACCCGATTCCAGCATGTCTTGGGAGTCATGCACCTCGCCAGTCGTGCTGTCGAGAAGCTCTATACTAGTCTGAGCGACATTTGCCTAGATGCGCCGAGCCGTGGCTACGTTGAGTCTCTGATGCGGATGGCGGGTTTGTTGCACGATGTTGGACATGGACCCTTCGGTCATTTTCTCGACACTTATTTTCTGAGCGGCTTCGGCGAGACGCACGAGACACTCGGAGCGCGAATCATCCGCGACGAGCTTGGCGAGCTGCTTCGCGGCATCCGTCGCAACCCCAACAGCCGACTTGAGGAGGGCGAAGAACTGGATCCCAACCAAATTGCCTGGTTAATCCAGCGGCCGCAATCGGAGGACGAAAGTGAACAGCCGAGATGGCTGCGTTTGCTCCGCAGTCTGCTCAGCGGAATCTACACGATCGACAACATGGACTTCGTGCTTCGCGACGCCTACATGTCCGGCTATAGCCGCGATGCATATGATCTGGAGCGGCTGTTGCATTACAGTTTTTTCACCGAGCACGGGCTGACGATTCACGACCGCGGAGTCGCTGCGCTGGTGAAGTTCATGGGTGTCAAAGCTGAGCTGTTTCGTTCGATCTATTTTCACCGAACCGTCAAGGCGATCGACCTCACACTCGCCGACATCTTCAAGAGTAGTAAGGACTATCTCTTCAAGGGGAATCCCGCCGAGAATCTAGCAGCCTATCAAGGATTCACAGAGTCGTCGTTGCTCGTCGATGTCTCCCGTTGGTCCGACAGTAACGATCTCGAACGGCGTGAACTCGGTAAGCAATGGAAGCGACTTTTGTCGCGGGCATACACGTGGCAAATGGTTTGCCAGCGGATGCTTGTGTTTGAGGAGAGTGACCGCGAGGTCAGCAGCATCTTCAGCGATGGTGAAGTTGTGGAACGCAAAATCCGCGACCGGCTGTCTTCGGCGACTCACGACTTGCCGCTTCGAGTTGATATCGCCCGCCACATCCATCGCCCACATACGCATGGTCCGGCCGGAGGCCAGAACTTCCTCTACGACTCGGCGCGAGACCGGGTCCGACCGCTCACAACGAATGAATTGTTCAGCCATACTCCTGTCAGCCATCGGATCTGCCGAATCTACGCCCACGACCAAGAGCATCGATCGGAGTTGACGTCCGCGTTGGACTCGTTGCTGGGCGGCAGGGGCGAAGATGATCTGACGAATATGTAGCGCAAATGACCAAATCCGAATGACCAATGACCAATAACTAGTGACCAATAACAAAGGACAACTTCATGTTTTTGGCATTTGGCGAGATCATGGCCCGTATTGCTCCGCCTCATCATCTTCGTTGGCAACAGACTCTGCCGGGCGGCGTTGAAGTGACGTGGGGTGGCGGAGAAGCCAACGTCTGCGCGTCGCTTGCGATGTACGGAAATCAAAGCCGCTATGTCACGGCGTTGCCGCGTCATCCGATCTCAGAGAGCCTCGTCGCGACACTACGAGGCCTTGGCGTGGATACAGGACAAATTCTGTGGCGCGAACAAGGAAGGCTCGGGCTGTACTTTGTCGAAAAGGGTGCGAATCAACGCGGCTCGACTGTCATCTACGATCGTGAGAACAGCGCCGTTAGCTTGGCGGCCGCCGAAGAATACGACTTCGATCGTGCACTGGACGGCGTTCATTGGTTACACATCACTGGGATCAGTCCCGCGATCAGCGAGCAAGCGTGCGAAACGAATCTGACGCTCGTGAAGCGGGCTAAGCAAGCGGGCGTCAGGGTGTCGTGCGATCTCAACTTTCGCAAGAAGCTGTGGAAGTGGCGACCTGGCATCGAACCTCGCGAGCTTGCACGACAAAGCATGGCGGACGTGCTGCCCTTTATCGACTTGGTCATCGGCAACGAGGAAGACGCTGCTGACGTCCTCGATATCCAGGCCGAGGGGACCAACGTGGCTCACGGCCAACTCAACGTCGCCGCTTATGAAGATGTTGCTCGCAAGATCGTTTCGCGATTTCCGAATGTTTCGCGAGTCGCGATCACTCTCCGCGAAAGCATCTCGGCCGATCACAACAACTGGGGTGCGATGTTGTTCGACGTTGCTCAGAATAGCGCCTTCCTGTCGCCGCTTGACGCCAGCGGCAGCTACTGTCCCTACGAAATGCGTGACATCATCGACCGCGTCGGGGCAGGGGACTCGTTTGCGGCCGGCCTGCTGCATGCGTTGAATTCCGAGCAGTATTCCGACGCCCAAGCCGCTATTCACTTCGCGGTTGCTGCTAGTTGCCTCAAGCATTCGGTGCAAGGTGACTTCAACTACGTTACCGAAGCCGAAGTAGCCTCCCTCGCCTCCGGCAACGCCACGGGACGCGTCCAGCGATAAGAAGACGCATCGTTTGCTCACGGCCGTCGAGTCCCGAAGGGACGGCGGCGAATGGAGCTTTCCATCGCCATCGTCCCTTCGGGACTAAGAAAGATATTCACCTACGTTCCTCCAGACTAAAGTCTGGGGCTATTTGACTGCGTCCTTTCGGGACAAACTCTCTGACTAAGATGCTGGATTAATCTCGACTCCGCTCCTTAGCAAGCTCAACCGCTCGAGATCTGCCACCGCATTCTGCGCCGCAAGCGTCATCGATCGTTGTTTTTCGCGTGGTTCCTGCGATAATTCGATCCCATGCACCCGGCACTCCTTCCTTTTGCTTTGACACCAGTGCGGCTCGCACGTTCAACGAAGATCGTAAGTCCTCGATGAAGCATCACGCAGCAACGACAGGTCTGCTGATCGCATTGCCCTCCAGCATCCGCCAGCCAACACACGGTGAAAGGCGAAACCATTAGCCTCTCGATCCGCTTCTCAGCACTGTGCCTTCTCTTTGTTCTTCCAGCACCCGCTTTGGGGCAAGAAGCGGCTTACGATGTCTTGATTCGTGGTGGACTCGTCGTCGATGGTAGCGGGGAAACCGGCATCAAGGCTGATGTTGCCATATCGGCTGGCCGCATCGTCGCGGTTGGCAAACTAACAGACGCAACTGCCGCCAAAGTCGTCGATATCACTGACCTTGTGATTTGTCCAGGCTTCATCGATCTGCACAGCCACGCCGATCGCGGAATCTTGAAGTCGCGAAGCGCCGAGAACTATGTGCGTCAGGGAGTAACGACACTCGTTTGCGGCAACTGCGGCAGTTCTCCGACCGACATCGAAGCTTTCTTCACCGAGTTGAAGTCCGGCTGCGGCGTGAACGTCACGATGTTGATCGGACACGGCAGCGTTCGGCAGCAAGTCATCGGCCGATTGAACGTGCCTCCTTCCGCCGAGCAGCTCGAAGAAATGAAACGAATCGTGAGACGAACAATGCGAGCTGGTGCGGTCGGCATATCGACGAGTCTTCGGTACGGGCCGGGTGCCTATGCCGATACCGACGAGATTGTAGAACTCGCTCGCGAAGTCGCGCCGTTCCAAGGCTTCTATGCCACGCACATGCGAGACGAAGGAACTCGCATGCTTGAAGCACTCGAAGAGGCACTGCTGGTTGGGCAGCAGGCAAGCATTCCCGTTCACGTGTCGCACCACAAGATATCGTCCGCATCCGTCTTTGGGCTAACACGGCTGTCACTGGACCGTATTACGAAAGCTCGGGCCGATGGTGTCGATGTAACTCTCGATCAGTACCCTTACGGCGCGGGAAGTGGCGGCGTGTCGCTGTATGTTCCACAGGCGTCGCTATCGGGTGGACTGGAAGCATTCAAACGGCGCATCGCCGACCCCGAGAAGAAAGATGCGATCTTGGCAAGCGTCGAAGAATTGCTCGTCCGCAAGATCTATGAAGCGGGGCAGAACCCAAGTAATTCCGATCACACAGCGATCGCCTTGTCGCGGATTCAACTGGCTCGCGCCGCGCACGATGAGGAGTTGGAGGGCAAGACGCTGCCGGAGATTCTCCGAGCGCGAGGCCAGGCAGTAACGCTCAGCAACGGTGCCGAGCTATTGGTCGAACTCGTCACGCATGGCGTGCGCGGGATTAACCATACCTTGGACGACCGGCCAGGCGGAGACGTGGACAGGGTGATGCAGTTCCCGCTGACAAGTGTCGCGTCGGACGGAAGTGTGTTTGAATTCGGCAGAGGGCATCCGCATCCTCGTTCCTACGGCTGTTATCCGCGAGTGCTGGGCCGTTATGTTCGTGAGCGAAAGCTACTGAGCCTGGAACAGGCGATCCACAAGATGACAGAACTTCCCGCACGGCGGCTCAAGTGGAGCGATCGTGGTCTGATCAAGGTTGGTCATTGGGCGGACCTGACGATCCTCGATCCTCGAATCATTGCCGACAAAGCAACTTTCGCCGACCCTCATCAACACTCGGTCGGCGTGAAACATGTGATGATTCAAGGCCAGTTCGTTCTCAAGGATGGTCGCATGACGGGCGAACTACCCGGCCAGCCAGTCGGGCTTGGCAAGGAACAATGAGGCGGTCGCCGAGATGCATGTAACAAGCATCGCCATCTACCCGATTAAAGCAACTGCAGCAATCGATCTTCAGCAGGCGGAAGTTCGCTCGCGCGGGTTGGCTGGTGATCGACGTTGGATGGTCGTCGATGAAGGCGGGCAGTTCCTCCATCAACGCATTCGCGCCAAGCTGGCATTGGTAAAGACAACGCTTGCCGACGGCGACGAACTGCTTCTAGACGCGCCGGGCATGTCGCAACTTCACGTCGATCGTCCCGACGGCAGTCAGCGGCTAGACGTCGGCGTGTGGAGCGATACGGTAGGCGCAGCCGATGCGGGAGCAGAGGCCGCAGCTTGGTTCTCGCAATTCGTGGGGGCTCCGTGCCACTTAGTCTTCATGGACGCTGCAGCAACTCGACCGGTTGCACCGGAGGACGGGCAAGCCGGAGATGTAGTCAGCTTTGCAGACGCGATGCCCTTGTTGCTGGCGTCCGAGGCGTCGCTCGCAGATCTAAACGTGCGGATGGAGAATCCGCTGCCGATGAACCGTTTTCGCCCTAACGTCGTGATTGATGGAGATGAACCTTGGATCGAGGAGAGCTGGAAGCGTCTGCGTATCGGTGATGTGGACTTCGAGGTGACGCACCCGTGCCTGCGCTGTGTCGTCACGACGATCGATCAGCAAACGGGACAGAAGAGCGGCGACAGCGAGCCGCTGCGAACGTTGACGAGCTTCCGTCAAACGGAGGACGGTGTTTGTTTCGGCGTCAACCTTGTGCCGCGAAGCCGCAGCATGGTCTCCGTCGGTGATCCGGTCACGGTCTTGAGTCCTGCCGACTAGTACCTCCATGCATCCGATCTTGTCAGTAGGACGGGCTTGCCGGTGGTTGCTTTAAGTCGCTGGCAGGTTCAAGTTCGTCCTTGATGCTCTGGTTGTCAAGCTTAACCTGCGACTGGCGATGCAATTCAACCCACGTCTCTGCCGTCTCGACCGCCAGCTTCGCACGCTGTACGGCAGTCTCCTTAAGCCGAATGGCTCCCTGCGGGATACTGTCAGCGATTCGCTTGTTAACCGCGTTCGCCTCGTCGAGTTCTGTCTTGGCCGCTTCCAACGCTACCTTCGCCCGGCGCAACTCCAGATCGACCAGCTTCCTTGTCGCTTCGTATGCTCGTTTCGCCTGTTCAAGTTGAAGCTTGGAGATCTCTAGTTCTCCTTCCAGCTCCACCCGTTCGATCGGCTTCAGATTCCTCGACGCCCGAAGCTTTCGCTCGACAATGCGGACTCGCGCTTTGGTTTCCGAGACGGTAGTCCCCGACGCGATGTTCGCGTAGGTTCGCGCCTGGTTATCGATGGAAGGTCCAACTGCCAGTGGCGGCGGACCTGATTTGTTTGACCACCGTACATGATCGTTACCCGGTAACGGTTGGCTTTCGGGTAGGGCAACGCTTTCGAATTCGTAAACCACGCGTGTGCGTAGCGTCGTCTTACCGTCTGGCCCCACAACGTTTTCGGTGACCCGTCGCGGTACTGCCCGCGTGATTCTCTTCGTCGTACCCTCCGGGGCCCCAGGAGCCCACAGTGGAGCGTTCTCAGGTTTAAGGGGACTCGGCACGTTCGAGACTCCGGGCTTCGATTTGAACGGGTTTCCAACAGGAAGTGCCGGCGTGTTGACGCCCCTCGTAGTCTGCTGTTGGTAATAGGTGGGAATCCATCTCTCGGAAGTATTGTCCCATTGCAACTCGTTGGGACCATTCAGTACGTCCTCAACGCGTCTTTCGACGGTCCGATTCTTCAAGGACTTTCTCTTCTCGACGCTGGCTTCCACGTCAGTCATCCGTTTCTTTAATCTCTCGACTTCCAGTTCCCGTCCGGCCTGCCGAACATCGAACTGTTCGTTCGTCAGCTCTTGTATCTGGCTACGGATTTGAGATTGCTCGCGTTTGTCTTTCGTCGCTCGATACTTGTTCACGAGATCGTTGATTTGCGTGTCGAGCTCTTGGTATCTACTTCTTAGTTGAATGACGGCAGGATCGGTCGCCCTGGGCAGAGGATAGGCGTATCTCACTTGCGGTTGGGACACAGTCGGGCCTGGTAGCCCGATCGGCGCGCCTACAACTTCCGCCCCAGATGGGTCCGTGGCGGGCGAATCGTCAACCGGTCGCAATGGACTGGAATCGTCTTGTCCTTGCACCAGCGAGAAGCCGCTGATTGCGGCAACAGTCATCAAGAACGAGCAGACGAGCAATCTTGCTGTCGAGTTATTGTCCGAGTAGGTCTTCACTGTCGTTCTCCTTGACTAGAAGTCCGTTGCTTCGATCCGCAACAGATTGAATTCGATTTCGTAGAAGTCGGCTTCGATGCCGTCATACCAGACGCTGTCAGCATCTGCCGCCGCCTGACCGCTGTTGAGTACATGGCTCTGGTCACGCGGTACCGAGTACTCGGTAGTCGGGGACGAACGGTCGCCTTGACTACTGGGTACTGAGTACTCAGTACTTAATGCCCCGCTGTTTGGCGCCTCAGGCGATCCAAACGCCCTCGTGTCACTGGCATCATCGGACGGATCGTCGGGAACAGTGTTCCGAGACGCCAGCAACAACGTCAGCAGCACACATACACAACAGACTGCGGCACCAAGTCGGAAGACCTTCCAGTCGCGACCGGTTCGGCGTGTTTGAAGAGACGCAGGCAGAGGCGCAGACGTTGGATGCTGGACATGAGCAAGGCAGTCTTCCAGCAACGCCCCAACCTCGCCCGCATTCTCATACCGGTCTACAGAGGCCTTTTCTAACAGCTTATCGATGATCGCGATCAACCATTCAGGAATGGTCGCGTTTGATTCGCGGAGAGGAATCGACGTGCCATCGCAGATGCGCCGCAACACTCCCATTGTCGTTTCAGCCCGGAAAGGTGGGTGACCTGTGCACATGGCGTACAACACACTGCCCAGACTGAAGAGATCGGTTCGGTGATCGATCGCCTCGCCCTTAGCTTGCTCTGGCGACATGTACTGCGGAGTGCCAGCGATGACCCCGCTGCGAGTGAGCGCAGCGTCGTCAATTGCGCGAGCCAAACCAAAGTCGGTCAGCAACACTCGATCCGTATCTTCCTCCAGCAGGATATTTGCGGGCTTGACGTCCCGATGGACGAGGCCTTGGTCGTGGGCCGCGGCCAATCCTCGCGCGACTTCGATTCCGATTCGCAAAATGTCTTCGAGTGGTAAGCCCTCTTCGCGATCGACCCGTTCTTGTAGCGACTCGCACTCCACGTACGGCATTACGAGATAGGGCAGCTTGCCTGTGGCTTCAACCGCATGAATGGCGACAACGTGCTGATGAACGACTGCGGCGCCGCCCGTGCCTCGCGAGCGAAACGCCTTCTTGCGGCGTCGCTCGAAGCGTAGTGCGGAGCAAGGATCTTGATCGCGAGGTATCGATTCAATTCGCGATCGAATGCCTTGAAGACAATGCCCATGCCACCACGGCCGATGACTTCCAGCAAATCGTATGGCCCCAGACGTCCCAAGGCGCCAGGTTGGTCGGATGCGTCAAGCAAATCCAGCACTAACTCATCCGCCGTCGTTTCAACTTCATCAGCGAGCACACCAAGTTGAATCGTATCTCCACTCGTTGGCGAATCGTCAATGAAGACTTGCCCTTCTTCATCATCAGACAGAAACTGTCGTGCATCGTCCCACCAAGTGTCTTCCGCCGCCAGCGTCTCTAGTTGCAAGCGGCAAGTATCACATCCTTCAACGTGATCCGCGACATCGACTGCCAGCTCATCCGCCAGCGAACCAGCGAGCAATCGCTTCAATTGTTTCCGCTTGCAGTGTGCTGTTTGCGTAGTCATTGCTCGACGCTCATTCAGTCTTCTCGGAGTTGTTCAACCTTGGTCCGCAGTTTCGCCATCACACGACTTCGCGCGACGTATATCGCACCGGCAGACATCTTCAGTTCGTCGGCAACATCCTTGATCGCCTTTCCGTCAACACAAGTCAGCCAGAACGCTTGCCATGTATTCTTCTGAAATCCCTCGCGTATTTGTTCAGCGGCCCATCGAAACGTCTGGCGTCTGTATTCGTGATCGAAATAAGCCGAGTGCTTGCTGTCCACGGCAGGCCGTTCGTTGAGCAACCGGTTAAAGTCCGTGTCGCCCGACCCTTGCGGATGCCGACGCTGCTTAGTCAAGTAATTGATCATCAGGTTGCGCGCGATCCGAAACAGCCAACCGCGGAACGAGCCACGTTTCGGGTCGGGGTCCCACTGATCGATCGCCTTGGATACGGCAAGCAGCACCTCCTGAGTCAACTCGCGAGCGTCGGCATCTTGGAATCCATTCCGGCGAGCCAACCGATAGATCAGCGGCTCGTAGATCTGCTGAAACTCGGTCCAAGCCTGGTCGTCACGCGCATCGCGCAGCCGCAATAGCAGGCTCGGCCGAGTTTCAGGTGCTTCCCGCATTCCGTGTCTCCGCACTACTACACAACGCCAACAGGAGAACCTTACACAGAATACCAGGAAGTCGATCGGAAACCGGAAGTCCCTGCCGGATACACGGCGGCTCTTCCACATGCTTCCGTCCTCTGCTAGTTTCTGCTGGCACAAGACTTGAGTAACCTGTTTCTCCTTTCGCCTTTCTACATTATGGCCGTTTATGACGTCGAGCGACTCCGAGATGGATCTCGTGGATAGGACTTTTGTCATGCCTCTTTCTTGCATTTTGGGTGCAATGAGAGGTGTGGCTGTTCAGATTGGGCGTGATCGCGATCGGCTTGTTGTGGTTGGCGATGGCGAGTGTATTGCGGAAGAGAAACGCTTGATGCTCGTTTAACGCGATGCCAGCGGCGAGCCTGTGTCACGCGAAAAATGCTCGCCGCTGGCGTCGCGTCAAACGAAACCAGGGCATCCCCTTGCGTCAGCGGATTGTCTCTTCAGAATAGCGATTATCGGTCCAATGACCACCTACACCAGGAACTGCGATGTCGCACGATCGTTACGAAAACCCACTCATCACGCGTTACGCATCGGAAAACATGAGCCGTCTTTGGGGGTCGCAGCGTAAGTTCTCGACGTGGCGACGTCTTTGGATCGCGCTTGCCGAAGCCGAGCAAGAACTCGGCTTACCGATTACCGATGATCAAATCGCTGAGTTGAAGCGACACATCGACGACATCGACTTTGACGCCGCGAGAGCCCACGAGAAACGTCTTCGGCACGATGTCATGGCGCACGTTCACACGTACGGCGATGTGTGCCCAACCGCCAAGGGGATCATTCATCTCGGCGCCACAAGTTGTTTCGTTACCGACAACACCGATCTGATTCTGCTGCGTGATGCGTTGCAACTCGTACGTCAGCGTCTCGTTTCCGTGATCCGTCGCTTGGCCGAGTTTGCGAAGCAACATCGCGACCAGGCTTGTCTCGGCTACACACATCTGCAGCCCGCACAGCCGACAACAGTTGGCAAGCGAGCCTGCTTATGGGCTTACGACCTCGTCCTTGACTTGGAAGAGTTGGAACATCGCTTGGACTCCCTGAAGGCACGCAGCACCAAGGGTACGACAGGCACGCAAGCCAGCTTTCTCGAGTTATTCGAAGGCGATCACGACAACGTACGCAAGCTGGAACAGGCGGTTGCGGAGAAGATTGGATTCTCAACTCGCTACGCCGTCACCGGCCAAACCTATTCACGTAAGATCGATTCGCAAGTATTGGATGTTCTCAGCGGGATCGCGCAGAGTGCTCACAAGGCGGCGACCGATCTGCGGCTTCTCGCCAATCGCAAAGAGATTGAAGAGCCGTTTGAGAAAGAGCAAATCGGGTCGTCCGCGATGGCCTACAAACGGAACCCGATGCGCAGCGAACGGATTTGCTCGCTCGCTCGCTTCGTGATGAGTCAGCAATCCAGCGCCGCAAACACACTCGCGACGCAGTGGCTGGAGCGAACACTCGACGATAGCGCAAACCGCCGGCTAATCCTGCCGCAGTCCTTTCTTGCGGTCGATGCCGTCTTGATCCTTTACCAGAACGTGGCTTCTGGCCTCGTGGTCTATCCAAAGGTGATTGCCAAGAATCTTGGCGAGGAACTGCCCTTCATGGCAACTGAAGACATCTTGATGGCCGCGGTCGCTGCTGGCGGTGATCGGCAAGAGCTTCATGAGAAGATCCGCCAACATAGTCAAGATGCCGGTGCCATCGTGAAGAACGAAGGCAAGCCGAACGATTTACTTGAGCGGCTTGCCAACGACCAGGCCTTCCCGACGACGGATCTCGACGCGCCGCTGGAGCCCTCCCAGTATGTCGGCCGGGCACCAGAACAGGTTGACGAATTCATCGCTGACGTCGTACAACCCATTCTCGACAAGTACGACACCGACGACGCACCAACGGCGGAAGTCAGCGTTTAACGTCTCGGATCGCTCGCCGTTCGCTTCTCGACTTACGGAGCAAGCGTCGGATCTTGATCCATCGATTGGCCTCGTACCATCGGACTGAGTCGTGAAGTTGCTCTTCGAGCGAGGCTCGTGGTTGCCAGCGAAGATGTTGCTTTGCTTTCTCGTTCGAGACCACCCACGCCGGTTGGACGGCTTCGCGAATCTTGTCGATGTTAAAGGGATCGGGATGTCGCCGCACCTGCCCCCAAAGCTGACTGACCGCAGCCGCTGACCATGTAACGGGCGGAATCAACGGAATCGGAAGCAAGCGTCGATTCATTGCACGAGCTATCAACGTCCCAAGCTCACTGTAAGATAGGGCACGATCGTGTGATGCGAAATAAATGCCTTGGCCCGGCTGCGTGGCGTCGCCTTCTGTCGCTGCCAGCCGTTCGCCACCGCAAACGGTTTTCAGCAACAGATCAACAAGATCTTCAACATGAACTAGCGCAAGCCTTGTCCTGCCCAAACCGACGACAGGATGGACCCCCCACATCGCGATCGCTTTGAAGATCGGCAATGTCGAGCGATCTCGCGGCCCAAAGACAACGCCTGGTCGGATGATCGTTAGTGGCACTCGATCCGCCCATTTTGCCGCCGCCTGTTCTCCCGCCAGCTTGCTGTGGCCATAGTTGGAGACGGGAGCAGTCGGATCACTCTCGACGCGAACGGCATTCCGTTTCACGGGCCCAGACGCGGCAACCGACGACAGCAGAATCATGGTCGGCGGCGTCTCGCGTTTCGCACAAGCAGCCGCGACGAGCCCAACTCCCTCCTCGTTGACCTTCATCATGTCCGCTCTGCTCAACGCGGCCATCGAGCCGGCGAGGTGGAAGACGACGTCCACGTCGGCGACGGCTTCCTCCAACTGGTCTGGTTGTGTGACGTCGCCTTGGACGAGTGTTGCGCCGAGATCCGACAGCAGGCCCGTGTCGGAAGTGGGCCGCACGAGACAGTGTGTTTCAACGCCGTTGCGGACGAGCGCCTCGCAGAGATGACTGCCAATAAAACCCGTCGCGCCGGTGACTAACGCACGTTGCATCGACTTATCCTACTCTGGCTCACTTGCGTAGGTCACTTTCGCCGAAAGTGACCCTCTCTCTGAGTTCTCTCTCTGAGTGAGGGGCTCCGAGGTCACGCCCGGCGGTCGTGACCTACCAATCAACCGACCCAATGATCTAGGTCAGCAATCCCGTCTGCTTGCCGGCACGCGCCAACACGTCGAGCGCGAAGTCAATGTCTTCGATCGAGTGGATCGCCGAGACGCATGTCCGCAGTCGCGGCGCATCCATCGGGACGGCTGGATAGGCGACAGGAATCACAAGTAGGCCTTCTGAGCGACAGATCCAGGTCATCTCCAAAACGATATCCGTTGTGCGAGTCATGACGGGAACAATCGGTGTGCAACTCTTGGCAGTATCGAAACCGAGCGCCTTCAGGCCCGACAAGTAGTGCTCCTGGTTAAGTCTGAGTTTTTCAACAAGCTCCGGCTCCTGCTCAATAACATCCAGAGCCGCAATCGCAACACTGGCCTGACCCGACGGCAGAGCACCGCTGAAGATATAACCACGAGCGTGATGCCGCAGGTAAGTGACAACCTCTTCTTTGGCCGCGACGAATCCGCCGCAACCCGCCAGCGTCTTTGAGAGTGTTCCCATCTTGATGTCGATGTCGCCAGCGTCCAAGTCGAAGTGCTCTTGAACGCCACGCCCGGTCTTGCCAAGCACGCCCAAGCTGTGAGCTTCATCGACCATCAGTAATGCATTGTGCTTCCGGCACAGATCGATCACGCCCGGAAGATCAATGATGTCGCCATCCATGCTAAAGACGGCATCGACCACGACCAACGTTCGTCGATCGCCTCCGAGAGCCAACTTCTCCTTCAGCGAATCGATATCGTTGTGCTTGAATTCAAGGAAGTCGGCTCCCGACATACGGCAGCCGTCGATAATGCTCGCGTGGTTCCACTGGTCACCGATAACGCAATCGCCAGGCCCGACAAGCGTCGAGATCGTGGCGAGATTGGTGACATAACCGCTGCTGAAAACGATAGCGTTCTCCGCTTGCATAAAGTTCGCCAGCCGAGCTTCCAACTCCTTGTGTACAGTTGTCGTGCCAGCCAGAAGACGGACTCCGTGGTGTCCCGTTCCGAACTTCTCAATCGCTGCGATGGCTGTTTCTTTCAAGTGGCTGTGCCCGAGCAAGCCAAGATACTCGTAGGAACCGAGCATCAACATCCGTTTCCCTTCCGCAACGACCCACGCATCATCATGCTCGGAAATCACGGGCTCGAAGAAGTACAGATCGTCCTCTTTCAGTTGCGTGACTCGCCGATTCAGTCGCCGATAGTGTTCCAACAGATCGCCACTTGTTCCTTCCGCAGCCGACACTGTCGGAGACGCAACTTCGGCCGCGGCCGTGAGCTTACGATACGGCTTCAGACTATCAACATAAGCACTTAATTCGTTGATCGTCTCGAGTTCAAAGACCTCTTCCGAAACGAGCCGCTTACCGGTTAACGCTTCGATCTCCGTCGTAATCTCCGCGACGCCCATCGAGTCAACACCCAACTCGAACAGCGACGCATCGTAATCGACCGTTTCAACGTCGTTCCCTGGTTGCTTTTTCAGCCACTCAAGGATCGTGTTATGAATCAGGACGTCGGTGTTTTCGTGCGTATCGGGAGATCGAGGAGGCGAAACGACTCCTTCTGATTCTTTATTCATCTCATGCCTACTGGTTTTTGTTTGTCGCGACGATTGCCAGCCAGGAGCCGCAATCTGTCGAGTGTGATTGATGTACCTCTAGCACGCAAGGCGGCGCTGTGTGACAACCGTCCGATAGGCTGCTATTGCGTAACGGCCTGGGCAGCGGATCTTACGTTACCGCAGCCATTCGTTGCCGAGCAGGCGCCGCAGCAAGGCAATTTGGCCGATGTGAATGAACTCGTGTTTGGCGGCCCAAAGAATGGCCCCCAATTTGGTTTCGAACATCGGATGCGGTGGAACGTCCGACAACTCGTCGAAGAGTGATTCTGGCAGCGAGGGCAATTCAGTTAACACACATTCATGCACACCATCGAGAACTGATCGAATTTCGTCGATGCTCGGGCAGTTGGCAGGATCGGCTTGCGGAACAGAGCCCTTTCCGAACGCTTTGCGGAAGCCGGCTGGAATGAGTTGCTCATCCGTGGGCTGCTCGCCACGAACTCGTTTCAAAGCCAAGCCGTACTGCGCGACGGCCAAATGTCCAACCTGCCAAGCGACGTGGGTGACGCCCTCGGTTGGCTGGCGAAACCAAAGCTCTGCGTCGATGTGACTGAGCATATCTTGTGTAAATCGACGAGCCGTCGAGACTTGCGCAAAGGCGTCTGAAATACGCTGCATTGATGCCTTCTCCTGTAGCAAATTCGACCCGTTAGCTGCAATCAGCGTCCATTTTAGGCAATCTGTGGCTTGTAGCGATAGCACGCACTGTGCCGCCGCGTTAGTCTTGACCTGCTCGGTACACTTTATCGAGCGCTCACCGAAAGCCAGGGAAGTCCTTCACATGCGCTGGTACACTTAGGTAGTGGTGAATCTACCGGGAAGGACGAATCATGAGCGCAGCGATCAAATTGCGACGTTGTTTGCTTTCACTCACCGTTGGCGGGCTGCTCCTGGGCGGCGTGACCAGCGGCGAGGATCGTGTGACAACTCGCAAGATCGTCCTACCCGAATCGCTGGCCACGAGCGTCTTAACGCAATCGGCGCTACTCCGCCTGAATGCACTCCCTCACGACTGGCGGCAGCACCCACTTACCCCCGCCTTGCTCTATGCCGCAAAGCATCATCAACACATCGAAGACTCGGTGCAAGACTTTACGTGCATCCTCGCCAAGCGCGAACGAATCAACGGACGGTTGCGGGACTACGAGTATCTTAAGACAAGAGTCCGTAGACAGCAGACGGTCGATGGCCGAGTCGTAGAACCTTTCTCTGTTTATGCGGAGTTTCTAGCACCAAGCCGGCTGCGAGGCCGCAAAGTCATCTACATCGCAGGCGAGAATGAGAACAAGATGGTAGTTCGCAACGGCGGCAAGCGATTTAGTTACGTAACGGTACGCATCTCGCCGGACAGTGAAGCGGCGAAGCGAGAGAGCCACTATCCGATTACAGAGTTGGGCCTGTCCAACGTCGTGACTCGGCTTGTCGAACGGGCTCGTGACGACATCGAAGCCGATCCGCAGGGCGAGAATACAACGGTGTCGTTCTTCGGCGATGCTAAGATCGACGACCGATCGTGTACTCACATCCGCGTAACGCACCCAAAACAGATCCCCGGGGTTACGTTCCACATCGCCAACGTCTACGTCGATGAAGAACTGCATGTTCCGATCCGCGTCGAAGGATACGACTGGCCCGTCAAGGAAGGCGGGAAGCCATTGCTGCTAGAAGAGTATACGTACATGAAGCTAAAGTTGAACGTCGGGCTCCGCGACGATGACTTCAGCCTCGGCTTGCTGAAGTGAATTGCCGCACGCTAGAGATCGGGAAAGACATTCCCTCCTCGTTGGCTCGAAGCCATGGAATCCTCTGAATTCCGCAAGCGTGGCAACTGGGTTCTATAATCAACGTCGGCGCGCCCGCGGTGAAGAGAACGTCATTCGCCGTGCGAACGAAGGCGTTCCTGCAACTCCGATAACAGCTTGGATAGTTCGTCCGAACCGTGCTGTAGCAGGTCGCGCGTGCTGGTCGCGCGTGCTGGTCACCGAATCGCCAATGATCTCCTGCAAAATCTGAATCTTCCCGACGAGCGTGCCCTGAGCCGCACCTTCTTCACGGCCTTTCTCCATCCCTTCTTCACGGGCGGCGATCAGGCGAGCTTCTTCGTCGTGAAGGAACTTCATGCGGGCTTCGTAGAACTGGCGATCTTCGGGCGATTGAAAAATCATTTCCAACACTCCTGCGGCTTCCTCGAAGACTGAGTCGCCCAACAAGTTGGCGAGTTCATGGACATCGCGTTGCTCCGCCAACTTCAGAAAACAAAACCATTGCTCAACACCGGGCAAGTCACACAACGTATTATCACCCAGAACGACATACTTCGGCAACTCCAGCGTATGGAATAGCAAGTCGTCCGTAAAAACCAAATCTCGTTGATCACAACGCAGGCGGAAACTAAGATGATAATCCGGCACGTCCCCGAAAAGCAGGCGGTCCAGCACGCAAATACTGATCGCAGGACGCAACTGATGATACGGATTGCCCGAGGACAACTGGCGCACGTAATTCAGACAGTTGTAGTACGTCAGCCGGCTCCGAAGATCCACCGGAAGCGTCGTTTGCATCTCGATGTTGTAGCGGCGGTCGTCCGCATCCTGAGCTAACACGTCCAAGATCGCCAGCTTTGCGTCCGAACGATCCCGTTCTTGAATCGGGTTCAGGATCTCCACCGAAGTGATCGGCCGCGGAGGTCGTAATACCGAGTTCAGAAAGTGGATCGTAATCCGCGGATGATCCGGACCGCCGAACACCAGCTTGAAGGCAAAATCGACTTTCGGATCGATACCAAAAGGCATGGGCGACCGCCTGCAGCGAAGAAGACCTAACGATGTCCGCAGTCTACCGGCTCCTCGTTCTTTCTGCTATCGGCCCACGCCGGGACCGCGAGTGAACGGCCGTCGCTTACCATCAGACGGCGTTTCGCATCGTATACTTTGCTGGTGATCCGTTCATATCTCTCGAACAGCGGGGCAAAGCATGTCGAAACTCGTCAAAGACGTTATGACCCGCAATACCGTGTGTGTGCCGCACTATGCGGTCGTCGATGTGGCGATCGATGTGATGTTGAGCAAGAACGTCAGCGGTGTACCCGTCGTCGATGATGATGGCCGATTGATGGGAGTCATCACGGAATACGATGTCTTGCAACTGTATGGCACCGCGGATTCATCGCAAAGCTACGCGACATGCGAGGAGTTCATGACTGCCCAAGTAAAGTCTGTTCAAGAGGACGCGAGTGTTGATGTCGCGGCCAGGATCTTTCAGGCTTCTGCGATTCGCAGGCTCCTGGTCACTTCCGGAGAGAAACTCGTCGGCATCCTTTCCAGGCGTGACGTGCTGCGTTGCATTCACGAGTCGCGCAATCGGGTCGCGAGTGTGTGAGAGCGAGTTGGAGTTCCGCCTTCAGGCGGTCTATCGACTTCCGATTGCACGTGCAGGCAGGCGCCAGCAGACCGGCTAAAGCCGGTCCAACGCTCAAAGCGCTCGCTCTGCAACGCGACAAGCGCGGTACAAAAGTCTGTCACATGATGCAAGTCAAATCGAGAGATGCGTACTCCGGGAAACGGATCGCTCGATCAACCGGGCATCGATCGGATTGTCTTCGACGAACAGCACCTTGATGTGGCTAGAAGCCATAGCGGCCAGTCGTTGCGGTAACGCGAGGTAATGGAATGGACGAACCCGATCCACGTACCCCTCCCCAGTATAGGCGGTGCCTAGCCGCTTGCAAGCGAACTCGGCAAGCTGGTTCGCGCCCCTGGACCACCGAGTCTTTGTCGGTCACGATAGTGCTCGAATGCAGCCGAACGGTAGCTGATCCTCGCACAACAAGGACACACTACGAATGAGACGACCACTGCCTTACGCCGTGTTGTTGGCGACATGCGTGTTGCTGGGCGCCGTGACCGCGGACGAATCTCGCCCGAGCATTATCTTCTTTCTTTCTGACGATCACCGCGCCGACTTCTTGAGCTGTGCTGGTCATCCGATCGTCAAGACTCCGTCTATCGACAGCCTGGCCGAGCGTGGCATCCGTTTCAAAAACGCGTTTGTGACGACTTCCATCTGCGCCGCGAGTCGGGCAACGCTGTTGACCGGCTTATGGGAACGCAGTCACAAGTACACCTTCGGCACTCCGCCGATAGCCGACAAGATCGTTGCCGAGACGTATCCGGTCTTGTTGCGCAAGGCGGGCTATCGAACAGGCTTCGTCGGCAAGTTCGGCGTCAATGCGGGGCAGGGGGGAACTGGCAAGATGTTCGATTCCTTCGTGCCGTTGAATCGCAATCCGTATTGGAAGAAGCTGCCTGATGGATCGCGGCGGCATCTGACGGATCTGACCGGAGACAAAGCGATTGAGTTCGTTCAAAGTTGCTCGAAAGATAAGCCATTCTGCCTCTCCGTCAGCTTCAATGCGGCCCACGCCGAAGACAGCGACAAGAAGGATCATTTTCCATGGCCAGACGCCGAGGATGGCTTATACGAAGACATCACCATTCCGCCGCCGTGGGTTCGAACGGACTTCTGGAAGGAACTGCCCGAGTTCTTTCATACCGCGATGCATCGCGACCGATGGTTCTGGCGTTGGGATACCGAAGAGAAGTATCAAAAGAACGTCAAGGCTTATTACCGCATGCTCACGGGGTTGGATCGCAACATCGGGCGTGTGCTCGAAGAAGTCAACAAACGCGGATTCGGCGACAACACGGTCGTAATCTTCATGGGAGACAACGGCTACTACAAAGGCTCACGCGGTTTCGCAGGCAAGTGGAGCCACTTTGAGGAGTCGCTACGAGTGCCTCTCGTCATGTACGACCCGCGCGTCGCTGCGGTTAACGGTGGCCGAGTCGTTGACGTAATGACGTTGAACGTCGATGTCCCGGCGACGATTACCAAACTGGCGACTGGCCAAGTGCCAGCGTCGTATCAAGGCTTTGATATGTCTTTGTGGTGCAACGCCGAGGTAAGCGCTCGCTGGCGAAGCGACTTCTTCTGCGAACACTTGATGGAGCGGTTCGACATTCCGAAATGGGAGGGCGTTCGAGGCCAGCGATATGTTTATGCTCGTTACTTCGAGAACTTGCCTGAAGGCGAATTCCTCCACGATTTGGAGAAAGATCCGAAGCAACTGAAGAACTTCGTGAAAGACGCCGCTTACGCCGACGTGCTTGCCGAGATGAGAAAACGCTGTGACCAACTGCGCGACCAGTATGGTGGCGAATACAGTCTGCAGAACTTTCCGAACGTGAGGCGACAGCAGAAACGTACCCCAAAGAAAAAGAAGGCCGGATGAACCTCTCCGACAAGGAAATCCTGAAGCGATTGGGAACTGGCGTTTCAATCGCGAAAGTGTGCGAAGTGGTCGGTTGCTCGCGTGAGGAGTTTGATCGCTGGTGGCACGAAAGTGCTGCAAGACGAGTCCCCGCGACCGACGGAGACGTTCACGCGCCAGTTCATTCCGCCGTGCAGGTCGAACGCGACCAGCGGGGTATCCCCCACATCTACGCGGACAACGACGAAGACCTTTTCGTCGCGTTTGGCTATGCGATGGCTCAGGACAGGTTGTTTCAATTGGATTATCTGCGCCGCAAAGGTGCAGGCCGACTGGCTGAAGTCTTGGGTAAAGAAGCCCTGCCGTATGACCTGCTGACAAGGACGGTCGGCTTGCGTCGTATCGCCGAAGCGGAGTGGGCTCGCTTGCCGAAAGAAACGCAGCGGCTGTTGACGGCGTTCACTGCGGGCATCAACGCTGTGATCGAACAAACAACGAACAACTTGCCAATTGAGTTCGATCTGCTGGACTATGAACCGGAACCGTGGACAGAAATCGACTGCTTAACGATTGAGAGCGAGTTCCGTTGGTATCTGACGGGTCGCTTCCCGGTGATCGTCATCCCCGAATTGGTGAAACGCAGCTTGGGTGATGGCTCGCTCTATCGCGAGTTTATGTGTGGCGAGGCGCTCGACGAGTGCATCCTGCCGCCGGACGGTTATCCCGATTTGTCGTCGGATCGTACACCGGAAGCTGTTCCGCCAGCGATGGGCGGCTTCGACGATGGCACCGGCAGCAACAACTGGGTCGTCAGTGGCAAGCTCACCGAGAGTGGCAAGCCGCTCGTCGCGAGCGACCCGCACATCGCGATTGAAGCGGTCTCGTGTTGGTATCAAGCCCATTTGTGCGGAGGCTCGTTCAATGTTGCGGGAATGAGCTATGTCGGCATACCAGCCATCATGTTTGGTCGCAACGAACAAGTCGCTTGGGGCATCACGAACAACATCTGCTCGCTCCGCGATCTCTATCAAGAGAAGACCGATCCCGATCATCCTGGCTGCTTCCTTTTCAACGGCGAATGGGAGCCGTGCCGCGAACGAGTCGAAACGATTATGGTTCGTGACGCCGAACCTGTCACGAAGACGATTCGCGCCTCGCGCAACGGCCCGATCGTCGATGAAGTCTTGCCGTCACCGGCCGACAAGACTGGGCCAGTCTCGCTTCGGTGGCTTGGGATGCACGAAGGTGGCTGGCTGACGGCACTGCTCGGCATGGACCGCGCACGCAACGTGAACGAGTTCAACGAATCGCTCCGCCCGTGGCATGTGCCGACGTTCTCGCTTGTCTTTGCCGACACCGAAGGGCACACGGGCCTGAAGATCAGCGGTCGCATTCCGATTCGAGACGTGGAAGAACGCGGCTATCGTCCTGGTTGGGATTCGGCGCATCAATGGTCAGGGCTCATTCCCTTTGAAGATATGCCCGGCGTCATCAATCCCGCACGAGGCTTTGTCGCGACCGCGAACAACCCGCTCGCCACGAGTGAGTATCCGTATCCGCTGTCGTGCACGGCACCAGCCGGCTACCGGGCTCGTCGCATTCGGCAGATGATCACTGACCTAGCCGAGGAGCATCGCCATTTGCCAAGTACATTCGGCGACATGCAGTTCGACGCGTTTTCGCTGCGGGCTGTCAACTGCCTCCCGCTGCTTCTGGCCATCCTCGACGCGCGAGAGCCAGCGGATGAACAAACGCGACAAGCGATCGAAGCGCTCCGAGGCTGGGATGGCCGCGTGCTGCCGGTCGCCGTCGGCCCAACGGTTTTCAACGTCTTCGTCACACACTGGACTCGAACGGTCGTGGCTGAACGAATCGAAGACGACGCTCGGCCGCTGTTGGCCATGGGCGCGGAAGGCCTCGCCACTCGATTGCTCGCCGAGGATCATCACGGTTGGTTCGCGGGCGACAACCGAGATGCCCGCGTTCATACTGCTTTCCAACAGGCTCTCGAAGACCTCACGCAACGCCTCGGGCCTAACGTGGCCGAGTGGCAGTGGGAGAAGTTGCATCGCTTGACGATGAACCACGTGCTCGCATCGCGCGGCGACTTGGCCGAGCTTTTCAACTATGCCGGGATGGGTGTGCGAGGCGACATGCAAACAGTCTGCAACACCGGTGGCGGCCCGGATTGGACTGCGTTGACTGGCGGCGGCTTCCGCATGATCGCCGATCTGTCAGACTCAACAACCCTCCGCACCGTCGATGCTCCGAGTCAATCTGGCCACCCGGGAAGCCCACACTACAAAGATCAACTGGCCGATTGGCTGGCAGGTGACTACCACGACTTGCCGCTTCGTCGCGACAAGGTCAACGCACATCAAACGCAAACGTTGTGGCCAGACTAAGCATGCTCATTGGTTACGTTAGCGACGAAGACTACATGGCTCTCAGCGGAGTCGAACTCGAATTTGTGAACGACTCTGCTTCGGACAGCGCTCGTTCCACGATTTCGGGAGCCGTTCACGCAGACATCGCACCTGGTCGTTATTGTGTCACCCTTGGCAAGCCGAGGTACGGGTCGAAGCGAGTGCAGATGGAAGTGGCTTCGGACCAGCCGTACCAATTTCGTCTAATGTCAGATCGCATGTACGGCTTCATGTGGCCGAAGTGGGTTCGAGCGGGAGAGAAATCCGACTACTGCGTTCATTCCATTGAAGAGTTCAAGCTGGACCTGTGGCGCTACGGGTGGGAGAAAGAACATGTTCGCAGTCTAGGTTGGTGCGACGAGCATGGGCCACGAGCGATGATGCAGATCACGCCGGATGGTGACTATACACAAACGGGAGTCGCCTGGAATCGCGAAGGGTATAACCTCGAGTTTCAGAAGCATGCGGTTACTGCGCCGGAGAAGTCGGGGCTTTACTATCTACATGCCAAGACGCGATCCGGCAACTTCTGTGCGTTTCCCTGGATCGTGTCGCCTTGCGAACCACAAGCCGATGTCGCCGTGCTAACATCGAACATCACCTGGAACGCGTACAACAACTTCGGCGGACGCAGTAATTACTTCAATCAAAATGGACTGCCCGATCAGCCGGTTGTGAACTCGCGGCAAGACATCGGGCGTTACACCAGGCCCGATCTGTGGCCGTTTGAGGAGACTGGTGCACCACTTTCCTTCCAACGCCCCGAAGTTGCCAGCGAGATCGCGGAATCGACAGCGATCACCGATCCCATCCCCGGACGAATGGGCTCATGCTTCGCGCCGGGCGAGTGGCGACTGCTTGGCTGGCTAGACCGCGAAGGTTTCGATTACGACTTGTACAGTGAAGTCGATGTTCATTTGGACAAAGTGCCGCTCGATCAGTATCGCGTTCTCGTGACGAATAATCATCCGGAGTACTGGTCGAAGGAGATGTACTTCCGCGTGAAGGAGTGGGTCCACGACGGAGGCGGCAAGTTGATGTACCTTGGTGGTTGCGGCATGTACGCCGAAGTCGAGTTTCCCGACGAAGCCACGATGCTCTGCCGCCGAGAAGGTGTCTGGGATCAGCGGGGCGAGCCAGCAACGAAGTTACTCGGAGTTGAGTACACTCATTCCGGTTTCCAAAGCGGATCGCCTTACCGAGTGTTCGAGCCTGGACATTGGGCGTTCGCTGGCACGGGCCTGAAGGCCGATGATCGATTCGGCCAGAGCAGCTTGCACGAGCGCTGTCCGGGCGGCGCGTCGGCTCATGAACTCGACAAGATCAGCCCCGACGGCCCCGACAATATGATTCACCTGGCCAAGGGCGATAACTCCGAAGGTTCCGGGGCCGACCTCATCACCTACGAGACCGCTGCGGGAGGAGTTGTCTTCTCGGTCGGCTCCTTATGCTGGACGCTATCGCTCGTCATCGACGATCACGTGTCTGCGATAACCGCGAATGTGCTGCGACGATTCTTACACCGAGAATCGTAGAATCGTAGGCCGGAACAAGCTCCGCGCAGTTCCGGCAGCACAATTATGGCGGAACGATGCCGGAACGGCGCGGAGCTTGTTCCGGCCTACAGGACTCTCATCTCATCATTGACCGCCAGTCATTCTGCCTCGATTACGTTCGTTTCGATTCTCACGCCCGATCGCTCTTCGATTGACAAAGCGTTTTCAGTTGTCGTGCCAATCGAGTTCATGCCGATCAGATTGCCTCGCCCTTGGCCGGTGAAACGAATCGCATGTTCTGATTTTCGATTCTCACGCGTATCGTGAATGGTACAGCCCGTGATGCTGACGTGGCTCGAGTTCTTCACATCGATGCCGCACGGAACGCCATCGAGCATCTGAGAACCCGACACGTTGATGCGTTCGCATTCGACGAGTTCCAGGAGCGAAGCCCCCGTCGGCTGCCCGTCGGGATGCTCGTCGAAAATCGAACAACCGGTGAGCGTGACATCCATTGACCGCACGATGCGAACGCCGGTGTTCATGGCTGGAGTGTGTCGGCGGAAAGTGTTGCTGCCAACGTTGATCTGCCGCGAGTCTTCGATCAAGAGATTCCGATTGGCTCCTGAGTAGATGCAGTTGCCGGTGACCGTGACGCCGTAACAGCCGATTAGATGTACGTTGTTCTCTTGGCTGCCAATGATGTTGCCAGTGATCGTCCACAATCCCGGCGGACGCGCCGTGCCTTCCGCCGATTCGCGAATCAGAATGTTACAGCCTGCGGGCGAATCTGTCGCTTGAATCGTATTCGACGCGACGGTGACTTCGTTCACGCTCGATCCGGGTTCGGTCGTATCGATGTAGATCTCGGCGGTCGGCTCGGGTTCAGTCTTGAATTGGGCGTGATTGTTGTACTCGATGTCGTTGCCCGTGATCTGCAAGTTGCGGATCACGGAGCCTTCGATGCGAATTCCTCCAAGCCGGTTATAGCTAATGTGATTGCTGGCGATGTTGATCTGATGCAGGTTGACGTGGTCGAGAAAGACGCCGGCTCCCGTGTTGTGATACAGGTGGCAATGGCTGATCAGGACGTTGCGATTGCGTTCGATCAGATGGATGCCGTGTCGGCAGCGGCGAATCAATATCCCTTCGAAGACCGATTGCATCGTCTGAATCATCTCGATTCCGTCCGCCTCGGGATGAGCACCTTCGATCTCGATGTTCTTGATCGTCGGCAGGCGTTGCGACGGATAGACGTTGCCTTTGACCGAAGACGGATCTCCCGTGCCGCCGTGGGTTCCGATGAGCCGAAACGCTGGGCCCGCGCCGGCCATCACAATCCTCGCTGTACCGCTTGTTCCATCAATGCCGAGAGGACCAGACTTCTCCAGCGCGATCTCGAGCGGCTGTGTGATGCGATAGGTACCGGGGGGGAAATGCAGCATCCCGTCGCCATCGCGAATCGCGTGTCGGATTGCTTCTGTATCGTCGGTTTCGCCATCGCCTGTCGCGCCGAATCTTTGAACGTTGCTCATGATGTGTCTCAGAGGGGAAAGTGTGGTTGCCGCAAAGAACGCAAGATACCGCAAAGAATGGGCGACAACACGTTCCCTTTTTGCGTTTATTGGGTTTCTTGCGGCTACCTCCCCACATGATGATCCGTTATTGTGGGCATCATGCTCTTCGACACGCACACCAACCTGATGTGGTATCCCGATCACTACTCGGACGAATTCGTTGAATTCGCCTGGGAGGCGAAGCGGGCGAAGATGAAGCTGTCGGAGGACGTTTACTTTGCGGGCAGCGATGTGGCCGAGGCGAATGCGTTTGATTCGAAGCCGGAGCAATTGCTCGAAGCAACCGACGACGCAGACAAAGTGATCGTCTTCGGCATCAAAGCTCCCTTCACCGGGATCAATGCTAATCAGCAGTTGATCGCTGACTTCGTCAAGCTACACGACAAGTTCATCGGCTGGTGCTCGGTCGATCCGAACGATGCGGACTGCGTCGAACAACTCGAGTATCACGTCAACGATCTCGGTTTGCGAGGGCTCAAGTGTTCGCCGATCTACCAAAACTGGGACCCGCAAGATCCGAAACATTTGCCACTTTTCAAGACGGCCGAGTCGCTTGGCATCCCCGTTAACATTCATCAAGGAACTTCATTCGTCCGGCCCGGTCCGCTGAAGTACTCCAACCCAATTCAACTCGAAGATATCGCCGTCGCGTGTCCTGACTTGCGGATCGTCATCGCTCACATGGGACATCCGTGGGAAGACGAGTGTGTCGTGCTGATTCGAAAGCATCCGAATCTATACACGAACATCTCGGCTTTGCACTACCGGCCGCTGCGGCACTATCAAGCGTTCATGAGCGCGATCGAGTACGGTGTCGAGCACAAACTGATTTTCGGATCGGATTTTCCGTCAGCCACTGCGGCTCAAGTTATCGCTGGTCAACACAAAGTCAATCGAGTCGTCGCGGGCACTAACTTTCCAAAAGTGCCAGACGAAATGATCCACAACATCATCTATGAGAATTGGAAACGCTTCCTGCCGGAGCACGCATGAACACCGCACTGATCACTCCCGAGACCCTCGCCTCTTCCGTCATTTCCGTCCCGCCGCTGGCGCGCAATGCGGACTCGTCATTGAGTCGCGACGAAAACGAAAAGATCATCCGACACCTAGAAGGCGGCGGCGTGACGACGCTCCTGTATGGTGGCAATGCGATTTTGTATCACACCGCGGTCAGCGAATATGCCGAGTTGCTGAGCCTGCTTGCCGAGACGGCCGCTGAAAACACGTTGATGATTCCATCCGTCGGCCCAGCCTACAGCACCATGATGGATCAAGCTGCGATCCTGCGCGACTACGAATTCCCGACCGCGATGATCCTGCCCACGCGAGACGTCGTCACCTCGGACGGCGTTGCCGCGGCGACGCGTCGGTTTGTCGAAGCCTTTGGCAAGCCGGCCGTGCTGTACATCAAGCATGATGGTTTTATCGAGGTTGACACGGTCAAGAGTTTGATGGACGACGGTTTGCTCTCGTGGATCAAGTACGCCATCGTGCGTGACGACACGTCCGACGATCAATACCTACGGCGCCTCGTCGATACGGTTGGCCCAGATCGCATTGTGAGCGGCATCGGCGAGCAACCCGCCATCATTCACCTCCGCGACTTCAGATTGCAAGGCTTCACGTCGGGATGCGTTTGTGTCGCGCCAGGTCTCTCGATGAGCATGCTCCGCGCGATCAAAGCGGGCGACTTCGATACGGCTGAAGAGATTCGTAGGACGTTTGTTCCGCTGGAAGATCTGCGTAACTCGATCAACCCTGTTCGAGTGCTTCATACGGCGATCAGCCTTTCAGGTATCGCAGATACTGGCCCCATCATCCCGCTACTTAGCGAGATTTCCGAAACCGATCGGCCGGCGATTCAGCAGGCCGCCAGGCAACTTCTGGAAGCCAAACAGCAAGTGGCGAGTGTCACATAGTCCCTTGTCGGCACCACCGACGTCGAGACGAAAGAAGTCACCGCACGCTTCTGCTTGAGGAAGCTTTCGGTTCGAAGTATGGCAGCTTGCTGCATCTTTCCTTTCTCACAATCGGAGCATATTCATGGGAATGTTGAAGGAATTCAAAGCGTTCGCCATGCGCGGCAATGTGATTGACATGGCAGTTGGGATCGTGATCGGCGCGGCCTTCAAGGACATAGTCACATCTCTAGTAAGCAACATCATCACGCCTCCAATCGCATTGTTGGGCGACATGCCGTTTAAGCAATGGGCTTACACGTTGCGAGAAGCTGCCAACCCGCAAGAAAACATCGCAATTACCTACGGCCAGTTCCTGGACACGATCTTCAGTTTCGTCATCGTGGCCTTCGCAATCTTCATTTTGGTCAAGGTAATGAACCGCGCGCAGGACCTGCTTGACGGAGACGACGAGGAAGAAGAGAAAGAACCGACCACGAAGAACTGTGAGTATTGTCTGTCCAAGATTGCCATCGCCGCGACTCGCTGTCCGTGTTGCACCTCGCACATCGTCAGCGAGCCGGCTTAGGAACGACTGGTCAATGACTTCGGCCCGTTGTAGCATGGGCCCCGGCCGATGGACGCGGGATGCTGGTTATTGGATGCTTGATGCTGCGTACTCCGTAGTGAGTACTCAGATGTAGATACTTAGGCGAGCGGCAGTTGATAACTTACCAGTAGGCCGGAACGGCGAAGACTTGTTCCGGCCTACAAATGACATCACTGCTCTTGGTACGTTCTCATCTGCCGCTCGCCTAGAGGAGAATCACGTGCGGCCAACTGTACTCGCCTCGGTTGTGAGCTTGCTCCTAAGCTCTTCGTTTGCTGTGGCAAATGAAAGAGCCGTATCCACTCCTGCGGAAGCAGTCGTCCAGCATTTGCAACTCGGCGCTTTCTACAAGAAGCACGCTAGTTGCGGCGGCTTTCCGATCATCAGCTCTGAGAAGGTTTCTGACGCGGCATTACTCGAAGCAGCGTACCTCATCGATCGCATGCTCGAAGGTCGCGAGGACATTCGCCAAGCGTTGATCGAGAGTAAGACTCGGTTCTCGATCATGGCTGCTGACGAGTTCACCACCGAGATTCCCGAACACAGCGATCTCACGCCAAAGAACTTTTGGGATCGTCGAGCCCGCGGACTCGGGGCAACACCAGTGCGGCCTTCGGTTAGCTGTGGTGAAGAGAACTTGCTTTGCCTACGAGGCGATCCGTATTACGAAGAGAACATTTTGGTTCACGAGTTTGCTCACGCGATCCACGACATGGGCTTGAAGAATATCGACGAGGAGTTCGACCGCAAGCTGAAGGCGATCTATGACCAGGCAATGGCAGAAGGCTTGTGGAAGAAGAAGTACGCCGCGAATAATCATCACGAGTATTGGGCCGAGTGCGTGCAGTCGTATTTTGGCACGAACCGTCCGCCCGATCATGATCACAATCATGTTGATACACGCGAGGAGTTGAAGGATTACGATCCTCGCGTGTTCGCATTGATCGATGATGTCTTTCGAGGCAACCCGTGGGACTACACTCGGCCAGCGAAGCGCAAGCACCTTTCACATCTGAAGGAGCTCGATGTTGAGAAGCTCCCGGCATTCTCTTGGCCGCCGCGGCTTGCCGAAGAGGCGGCGAAGTTGGAAGTGTTGAAGAAACAAAAGGCGAGTGGTGGACGGTAGTCCCTCACTTGTCGATGCGCTCATTCACCCTGCCAACCACCGCGCCGAGACTGTTTCTTTTCTGCCTTCTGCCGCTTGTTCTTCAGACGCCGTTCGCGCGAGCCCTTGGTTGGTTTCGTTGGTTTGCGTTTTTTCGGCGGTGTAGCGACCGCGAGAATCAAGTCGCGCAGCTTGTTCAGGCAATCAGCTACGTTGCGGCCTTGGTCGCGGAACCGCTCGCTTGTCATAACGAGTTGGCCGTCGCGATTGATTCGCCTCGGATAACGCTCTAGAAATCGCTCGCGCAACGCTGGAGGCAGGCTTTCAGTCTCCGTAACCGGCCAGTGCAAAGTCACTTTCGTGTTGACCTTGTTCACGTTCTGACCGCCCGGCCCGCTGCTACGCGCGAACGTGAATTGAAACTCCTTGAGCGGGATCGAGATTCGTGAGTTAACTTCTAGCATGGAGAGTAGCCCTCACGCTCCGCGTGAGGAAAGCGGAATTGCGAAAGGAGTGGTTTGTGGGTCACAGTTTATCCGTCGCGGGCAGTCGTTCGTAGCGCCGCTTGCATCACGCGGAGCGGGATGGCTACATGAAAACGTTCGCTCTCTTGATGGCGGTGGCATCAACGTCCGCTTGACCGCTATATTAGCAGTGATTTGAAAAACGTCATGCGGGAGTCCCGCAAATCACCCGAAGGACTACGATCATGCAGACAAGACACCTGCTTGCATTGTTCATGTTTGGCTCGTTAGTTGGTTGCACAGCGTCGATGCAAAGCACGGTCGAAGAGAATCCGAAGAAATCGCAAGCCAGTTCGGATGCGGCGGCGACACCAGGGGCAACTCCCAAATCGGAAGCGACGACCGATCCGGCAGCAACTGACGCGCCGGAGGTGACCGCCGATCCGGAAGCGGCCACCAAGACGACGACCGACGCCGCAGCAGAGCTGACAGATCTTTGGACGCGGACGAAAGGCGTCGATTGGCCCGACTTCCTCGGTCCGAATCGAGATAGTAAATCGCCCGAGACCGGAATCATCTCGCCTTGGCCCGAGGAAGGCCCGAAGATCGTTTGGCAGATGGAACTCGCCACTGGTTACGGCATCGGCAGTGTCGCCAAGGGCCGCCTGTATCACTTCGAACGGCAAGGCAACAAGGCGACGCTGCTGTGTTTGAAAGCAGAAACCGGTGAAGAACTGTGGCGGTTCCAGTATCCGACCGCCTACGAAGATTTGCTTGGTTTCAACAACGGCCCGCGTTGCTCGCCCGTCATTGACGGCAATCGCGTTTATATTTACGGCGCGGAAGGCATGTTGCATTGCTTGCGGGCTTCTGACGGCGACGTCGTCTGGAAACTTGACGTCAACAAGCAATACGGCGTCGTGCAGAACTTCTTCGGTGTTGGCAGCACGCCAATCATCGAAGGCGACCTGCTGATCTGCATGGTGGGAGGCAGCCCGCCGGGAAGCCCTGGGCTGTACGAAAGCAGCGGGAACGTTGATGGGAACGGTTCGGGAATCGTTGCGGTGGACAAACACACGGGTGATGAGAAGTACAGAATTACCGACGAACTCGCTAGCTACGCGTCGCCGCAACTCGCGACGATCGGCGACCGCCGCTGGTGTTTTATGTTTACGCGTGGTGGTCTTGTTGGTTTCGAACCGCAGTCTGGAAAGGTTGACTTTCAGTATCCGTGGCGTTCGCCGAAACTTGAGAGCGTGAACGCGGCAGCTCCGGTTGTTGTCGGAAACGAGATTCTGATATCCGAGACGTACAGCATCGGTGCCTCGGTCGTTTCCGTGAAGCCAGGCGGCCACGACGTTGTTTGGGCCGACGATCCGCATCCGCGCAAACCGAAGTCGATGATGACTCACTGGAACACAGGAATTCATCTCGCCGGCTACTTCTACGCTTGCAGCGGCCGCAATGAGCCGGATGCCGATCTGCGGTGCATCGAGTGGAAGACTGGCAAGGTGAGTTGGGTCGAGCAACTGCGGCCAGAACTTCGCGAACGCTCGTCGCTGCTCTACGTCGATGGCCACTTCGTGCAACTCGGCGAATTTGGCACGCTCAGGCTGCTGAAAGTGAATCCCGAGAAGTACGAACCCGTTTCGGAGGTGATGCTGATTCGCAAGCCGGTCGATCCCGACCTCGGCCCGCGCCCGCTACTGCGGAGTCCCTGCTGGGCTGCGCCAATTCTGTCGCACGGTTTGTTGTACGTGAAAGGGAAGGACCGGCTTGTTTGCATGGAGTTAATTCCGGAGTAGCGGTCGCGAGTTAGGCAACTCGCAGTTAATAACCTACCCGGGAACCGTGGGCGTGGGCTAGCGCGTCGCCATATCTTCGCCCCGAAGGCCCGAAGGGGCCGCAACAAATCAGCCCAGGGCAGAGCGAAGCGGCGCAGACGCGGAGCGCCGCCCTGGGTTGGCTGGTACAACACCTTAGCCCTGAAAGGGCGAAACAAATGTGATGCGGCCGTTCATTCATGTTTCGCCCTTTCAGGGCTTGCGTTCACGTGTTTCTCCTACCCAGGGCGGCGCTGCGCTCTGCCCTGGGCTGATTTGTTGCGGCCCCTTTCGGGGCGGAAAACTTGCGCAAACGATGAGGCTAGCGTCCCGTTCCGATGGATGTGTAGATTATTTGTTGCGAGTTGCCTTACCGTGGCTGGGGCATCCGGGGCATCCTGCCGCAGCACTGGGGCAAGATGCCAGGATGACGACTCCAGAAGAAACAATTACTCGTTTGTTGGAACAAAGGCCACCACGGCTCGCCCCTTATCAACGACGAGCAGCCCAACGACACAACCATCCTTCGGCACAACAACACAGGCTCCGTTCAAGTTCGGATCGATCGCGAATGAAGGATCAACGCTCCATTCGCGCACCCCGGTGGCTGCCGACAACTTTGACGGCGGCAAGGGAAAGCTCGATTCGGCGCTTTCCGCCGTTACTATTACCTCTTCGATTCCCTCGGGATCACACAAGCGGTTGACTGGCCAGGGCGAGATTTTTTCCAGAGGCTTCGCGAGTGGTAGCGTCGCCAACTTTCCGTGTATCTCGACTTCCTCCACGCTAACCGCCACTTCCTCGCCGGCAAGTTGCAGCTTCGCTTCGCCGCCGATTGCATCGCGCGGTGGCGCCAGCGAATCCAGCGGAGCAACAATTCGTCCATCTGACAGCGGCAACACCCAACCGACGCGATGCCTCGTCCGGACAATGATCGATCCTTCCTTCCACGACAACGTCGCGCGGATCGGCTGCGGCATCGTGACGCCTTCGGGCAGGTCCACCGCTCCGACGGCAATGTGAGGCTGCCACTGCAGCCAGGTATCTTCGTCGAACTCCTCATCGCGTTTGTTGTATAAAGGGAATCGGTGGCCCATGTTAACCATCTTGCCTGGCGAATCGGGTGTCGCCAGCGTGACGCCTCCGGCCGCGATCGTCTCGAGCGTGTCCGCCGTAACTTCCAAGCCGCCGCTAATGCTGAGGTTGGCCTTGATGCCGCTCGTCGTCCAGAAGATCGTGTTGTCGCGCACCAACCGCTTGAAGGTCGGATCAATATAAGCCCGCGCTTCGATACGCGACGCATCAGGCGACAATCCGACTGAGATGACTTGGCCGATTCGATGTCCTCGGTATAAGACAGGTGCTCCGGCACGAACTCCGCGACGGTGGCGGCCTTCGAGCGCGATCTCCAAACCGCCCTCCATTTGTTCGCCCGTCATCGGAGGTTCGTCCAAGCCTGCAAACTTCGTGAGTTGTTCCGCTTCAGACGGGCCTGGCGCCACGGCGATGTAACGCCCGCCGACCAGCGTATCCAAGCCGCGGATCCTCGTCAGGCTGACGTCAGGCCGCTCGATCCAGAACTGGCTGCCCGCACGAGCCAGCCGCTGCGCGCTCTCAATTAGACGCACGGTCACCTCGACGCCCGACAACTCGTCATTCAACTCAACGGCAGAAACCTCTCCGACAACGATGCCACGGTGGCGAAGCTCGTCGCCGACCTGCAAGCCGTATCCCTCGCGGAAGAGAAGCGTGATTTCGACGACATCCGAGTCGAGCATCATCAGCGGCGATTCATCCCCATCGAACAAGTACTTCGGCGCGGCGGCGGAACCTGGAAGAACGCCCAAGTACTTAGCGCCTACGACCGTCTCAAGCCCACTTACCCTGGCGAGACTCAGACGCGGTCGTTCGACCCAGAAGCGGCTGCCTTCGCGAGCCAATCCTTCCGCGGCCGTCTCGAGCAGAATTTGGACGTTGATCTTGCCGAGTTCTGGATCGAGCTTCACCGCCGTGACTTCGCCAACTTCGATACCACGGTGACGCAGCATGTCGCCGGCTTTAATACCATAGCCTTGGTCAAATCGCACCGTGATCTCTGTACCACGATGTCGATTCGCCGCAGCAAACAACACCACCGCAACGACCAGGCAGATCGCCGTCAGAATCCACAGCCGACTCGCATTGCTGCGTAGCGTCTGTATGACGGCTGGGCCATCGCTGACTGTGGCTTCGGGGAAGTCTTCAGATTGTGTTTGATTGTCTTTCATGTTTTCTCCGTTCGTTTAACCGCAAGCCGGAGGCGTGCGCGCTGCGCTGGGAGCGGACGCCTCCGATACTATGAAAGAGCGAGCAAGAAAGTAAAACGATTCTCCTGTGAATGCGGCGTAGCAAAAGTTGCTCGCCAATGTTGTTCCGCTGCCAAAGGCAGCTTCATACAGGAGAACCACAAGGACATTCTACCTCGGAATCGATCTGCATAGCAAGCAGATCACCTTCTCGGTGAGAGACGCACACGGAGAAATCCTGCTGCGACGACAAGTTAGTACGCGACCT
>PBSM01000295.1 GCA_002726245.1 Planctomycetaceae bacterium
ACCAAACCGTTCAAGTAACGGATCTCAATCGTCGAAATAAGAAAGGACAAACAGCCGCACCGAGCCACCGCTGCTCGGGCATTCACTCACAAACTTAGCACTACGTGTTTCGCCCGCCGAGCGCTACGTTTTCTGACCGCCGTTTATAGTAAGCCCACGATCCGACAATCGCAACGATCGCAAAGCTCAAGAGAACCGCGACAGTCGCCTGGTCCGCGGATCGCAGCAAACGACCTCGTGGACGTGCATCGGCTTCGCGGAACTCTTCATTCACGGCGGGTGTCTGCTTGGGGAGCGAATGGATATCATGCGGGAGTATACGCGAAGTGCCTGCCAAAGGGGAATTCATGACAACGAAAGAGTTCTCGCAAGTCGTCTGGGATGAGGAGACGATCGACGACTGCCGCCAGATAATTCGGTTGGCGGTGCGTGAAGATCTCGGGCAAGGCTACGACCTGACAACGCTAGCCTTGGTCGCACACGACGCACGCGGGATTGCACGAGTCGTGAGCCGAGAAAGCGGCGTGGTAGCTGGTCTGCGACCGGCCGAGCTTGCTCTCGTCGAAATGAATACCGGCACGACCTGGCACAGCTTTGTTGCCGAGGGCGATTCGGTCCACCCAGGTCAAGCGCTGGCCGAGGTCAGCGGCAGCACACGAGATATCTTGACCGCCGAGCGGCTGATCCTGAACCTCATTGGTCGGATGTCTGGAATCGCAACGTTAACCCGGCGATACGTCGATGCCGTTGCCTCAACAAACGCCCACATCTACGACACGCGAAAGACCACTCCAGGTTGGCGGCGTCTAGAGAAGTATGCTGTCACCTGCGGCGGCGGCCACAACCATCGGACTGGGTTATTCGACGCAGTGCTGATTAAGGACAATCACATAGCGCATGCCGCACACAACGTCTCCCGAGCGATCGAGCAAGCTCGCGACTTCTTGGCGAAACAAGACGATCGCGACAGCTCAGCATCCGCAATGATCGAAGTAGAAGTCGATACGCTCAAGCAATTGCAAGGAGCCCTGGCCGCCAAGCCAGATATTGTCCTCCTCGACAACATGTCTTATGACGAACTGCGACATGCCGTCGCGATGCGCGACGCGACCGATCCTGCCGTCGAACTGGAAGCATCAGGCGGAATCAACTTACAGACCGTCGCTGACGTAGCAGCCTGCGGAGTTGACCGAATCAGTGTCGGAGCACTCACACATTCCGCTGTTTCGCTGGACGTCGGCCTAGACTGGGCAGACGTAACTTCTTAGTCGGATTCGACGTCTTGATCGCTCGGAAGCGGAAGGATCGCTTCGAGACCGGGTGAAAATCCGTGAAGATCTCCGACGACTGAATAGTCCGCTGGAAGAACTTTGTAGGGAGTGAGCGAGGGATCTGGCGCTTCGTCGCCGACCCAGGCGGCGGTCGGCTCGGACGAGCCCTCCTCATACCAGATGTTGCCCTTACGCTCGTCCCACGCAGTCTCCAGGCCGTTGCTTGTACGAGGCTGAATGCGCCAACAGATCTTTGTGTTTGGATAGGCGTTCAAGTCGCCCGCCAAGGTCAGCGCCTTCGTTCGGCCGATGTCAACACTATCAACTCCCGAATGTTCGATCAGCGGAGCAGTCTCGCGATGCCGTAGCAAGCAGTTCTGACTGTTGACATACAGTTCAGGCAGTCTCGTTCCGTCGCCACGTACGGCGACACGGCACATGCCTTGTTCCATCATGGCCGTCACGCGTCGCATGTGAAGCGTCGCGACTTCGGCGGTCACTGTCTCCGCAAGAGCGCCGAGCTCCGCCAGTCGCTCCGTGGTCACAAAGAAGCCTTCGGTGAATCGAAGTTGGAACGGCAGCCCTTCTGTTGCCTTCACCAAAGTTGCTTGGCCGCGGGCGATGCAACGGGTCAGTTCGATGATCGGCCGTGACAGAGCGGGCATCTCCTCGCCGGGCATGCCGGGGTCGGACATGCTCGGCCCTTGCACCTGGAAGAAGGCCGCGTCGGCTCGATAGTCGTTTCGCATGGTCAAAGAGCTATCAGAGAGCGTGATTTGCTTCACTTCGTTCAGATGGAACATGGCCCATCCGCCTTCGGAAACCGCCGGCACGTCAACTTCCAAGTGAACCCGCTTGAGCGTTAGTCTTCCGCCTAGCAAATGAAGCATCCTCTTATCATCGGCTGGTTCAGCATCGAATGTCACCACCGGGTGATAGCCGCGACCCGCTTCGATCAGCAGGTCACGCCGAAGGCCAAGTGTCAGTGGACGAGTGCGTTGGCGATTAAATCGCAACTCGATGACGGCAGCCCCCGGGTAGTCGGGCAGCCGGTGAACCGCCTCCTCCAAAGATCGGACGATCATCGGATTCGGATCAGGGCTCGGCGGCGGGTCTGGCATCACGATCACGCGAGTCCTGTCATACGCAATTGGATCGCCATCCGACTCGGCCTCGACCGGCATGACGTCGGTTTCAGATGCCTCCGTGCCGCCCTCGTTCCGCAACGCAGCACCCGAGTCAGGAGCCAGATCAAGCATGGCTCGTGTCGGCTCCGCATCTAGAATCGCTGCAGATTCCTCGAAGGGCGGCAAGCCTTCGCTGTTGAGCGCGATAGAGCCTTCCGTCGCTTCAGCAACCGGCTCCGCCGGTGGTTCCGATTCCGCGGACATCGTCTCAGACTCTGCGCGTTCCTTCTCGCTCGGTGTGACTGCATTTGCGGGGGCGATTGGCTCAACGCGGCTTACCGTGTCGCTTGACTCAACGACCTCACGCGGTTGCCACTTGGGAACGAGTTGCTCGGGCGATAGCGGCTCGGCATCCGGCAGAAGGCTTTCCACCCCGAAGACGATTGCGAACAGCAGGACCAACGGCACGGCCAAAGGAATATGCGGTGCGATCCGATCAAACCACGCGCTGCGTCCCGACTGCGATACGGTTGCCCTGGGAGCAATGAACCCCAATGCGTCGCAGATACTCGACAATTCGGCGACCAGATCACGAGGCTGCTGATAGCGCTGGTTTGGATGCTTAGCCATCAGCTTCAGGCAAACAGCAGATAGTTCTGGCGGCACATCACCACGCAAGTCGCGCGGATCGGGCGCTTCTTCGCCGTTGTGGTTCAGCAACTTTTGCAATACCGTCCCTTCGGGGAACGGCGGCATGCCTGTTAGCATGTAATAGAGCGTGCAGCCCAGCGAATAAAGATCGCTCCGCACGTCGGTGTTGCGCGGGTCGTGCGCTTGTTCGGGAGAGATATAGTCGAAGGTGCCCAGTGTCACTCCAGTGGCAGTAATGTCGTCGGATGTCGAGCCCACATGATGTAAGCGAGCCAGTCCCATATCGACAAGCTTCGCCCGACCACTCTCCATCACCAGCAGATTCGATGGCTTAATATCGCGATGAACAACGTCGCGATCCGAAGCGTGTTGCAGTGCGTCACTAGCTTGGATTACGTAGCTGATCGCTTCGTCAATCGGCAGCGGTCCCTTGTGCATGACAAGGTCGCGCACATTTACACCTTCAATGAATTCAAAAACGATGAAGTTCCAACCGCCTGCTTCGCCGACCGAATAGACGCGAGCGATGTTGGGATGATCCAACCTCGCCGCGCTTTGAGCTTCGTTGCGAAAACGGCGCAGCGTGTCTTCGTCTGTCTGATCATTGGAAACAACTTTGACCGCGACGATGCGATCGAGCGTCGTATCGACTCCACGGAAGACCGCTCCCATCCCGCCACCGCCAACGAACTCATCGAGCCGGAATTGGCCGAGCTCTCGGCCCTCTAAGGATCTACCGATGTCGGCCGGACGCGTCATCGGGAGCGTATCAGCCGGGGGGGCAGTCGGCGGACGCTTCGAGATGACTGTTTGCTCGGTGGGCGCAACGGGCGCCGAACTGCCGGCGCTTACCGCGCGCGGTTCGGTAGATTGCTGCGAAGCCAAATCGACTTCGACAGACGACGAGTTTGAGATGATCTCCTCAGCCAAGGGTCGGATCCTGACATACGGGCGATCTCAAGCGCGACTTGCCTTGGACGAACGCCCCTGCAAGAGATGGAAAAACAAGCCGAGCGACTGAGTTCTATTGTATCGGCGACTCGATCTGAGGTCAACGAAATAACACGTTGCCCTATCGTTTCTTACGGCATATGGAGCCCGGAGACCCTCGAAGCGGGCTGTGTTTCGCTGGAAGTGCATTGTTGTTGTCGGCATTCTCCCGTTATTACACCGTTGATCCTGAGCGTGGCGTTATTCTGCGACAAATCGTGGCTGGGGCATCCTGCCGCAGCACGGCGGCTGGAACTGAAGCGAATGGAGCGTGTATTGCGGGACTCCTTGACGATCTTGAGATGACACTCGACGACGTCTATGTGCTCCTTACCGGCGACCGTCGGTCAGCCGTCGGTCGAGGTCGTTGCGTTATCACGCTTACCCTCCTTTCGTGGCCCCGGTCTTTTTCTGAAGCTCCAGCCGCGTTCGAGCGCGAAGAAGTTCCTTTTGAGCTTGCTCGACGTCAAGTCTCTGGAGTTCTAGGTTCTGTGTTGAGCCGTACCTCCGAGCCATCAACTGCCCCAGTCGCTTCTGTTTCTGTGTTTCCTCCGCGAATCGACGTTCGGCATGGATCACATCTAATTCCAATGCCAGGGTTCTGTCCTGATGCGCGCCCTTGCGATTTCTAGTTGCGCGCGTGCACGCACCACCGACAGACGGCCACTTGCAACTCGCGCCTCGCTCAGCTCGCCTTTTTCGTGCAATCGCGCGCTCTCCTCCAACTGCGACTCTGCGTAGCGCAACTCGGCTTCGGCTTCCATCACTGTGATCGCGGGGAACTGCGTTGTCCGCAATGACAGGCGTTCGAGCCGCGTTACTCGCTCCTGTAGACGTTCGATCGCCTTTTCAAGCCGAATCACCTCGACCTGTCTGGACACCCTCTCGCCCCTAATTCGGCTTCGCCCGGCTTGGAGCTCGCTTTCGATGCGATTTGTTTCGGGAGGTTGTCCAGGTGTTTCTGTTGAGGCAAAAACCACGAGACACGCAATCACGACGAGTTGGGCTGGAGCGAATCGATTCACTTGAAATCCTCCTATTCCTGGACCGCAGATAAACGTCCTGACGGCACTCGCGATCAACCACGATAGTTAAGGTCCGTGAACATCATCGAGTCGTACATAAGACTCGGCTTAGAAACCAGATTCAATCGTTTCCTCGCCAACGCTACGCTGTCGAGTATTTGTTCATTCGTTTGTGTATGCGTGAATTGATTGAGCGTAACGCAGCTTGCCCGTGTATCCGTCGAAGTACTGAAAGATGACATGCGGACGCGGGAAGGCGACCCAGCGTTCGCCGCCCAGCTTTTGCGGGTTATTGAATACGTTGTTGAGTTGCACAACACAATAACCGGGACCTTTCAACTGATCGCGCGGGATGTCCGTGCGAAAGTAGCTGGACCAGTAAATATCGACCTCGCGTGGTCCATATTTGAACTTGCCGTTGGCGCGTCGGTCGCCTTCATCACTGGCCCAGTGATTGTTCGAGTTGTGGGGGCCGGATGCCATCTCCCAGACGTTGTCCGTGATCTTGATAACGAAACTGTTGTGCAGATCACCGGTCAGCACAAAGACGGGCTTATCGAGCTTGTCCCATGCGCCGATCAGCTTTTCGCGCTCGTCGAAGAACACGGTCCAGGCGTCGTCTTTGTTTTCCGCGCGAACCGCTCCACCGCCGACATGTGGCACCATGAAGTTGACAGACGAGACAACGAAGATGAAGTCCGCGTCGCTCTTCTCCATTCCACTCAGCAGCCACTCTCGCTGCTCCTTGCCCAGCATCGACAAACCCGGTTTGTCGGGTTCGCGGGTGTCGTGCATTTCGCGCTGGCCGCGCGTGTCGGTGAAGAAGAAGTCACAATTGGCGAGCCGCATGTGATAGTACGATCGGCGACCGATTGAGTAAGACGAAACTCCGTCTCTCTTGGCTGCGGGAAACACTTTGATCCGGTTCCTATCGACGACTTCTTCGATTCGATAAACCCCAGCATTGGGATCACCGCCGACTCCATCGAGTGCGTTGTCATTGACCCCAGCCGTTTTGGTTCCCCAGTGGACGTGCAGGTTGTTGTGTTGGGCGAGATCGAGTTTGGTAAAGTCCGCTTCGGTATCGACCAACACATCGCTGCCGGAAGTCATCTTCGCCCGGCCGAAATGCACCGGTTGCTTGAACGTTGTCGGGTTGCTCCAGCCGAGATAGTCGTACCAGGCGCGAATGCCGATGTCGCGAAACACGGCTCGGCGGTCGCGCAGTCCCGGCGTGCCGGCGCCCCAGATGTCATTCAGGATTTCGTGGTCGTCCGACGTAAAGAAGGACGGCACTTCACGATGCCAACGGCCGAGATTGTCCGCTTGGCGAAAGTAGTGCTTGTAGTTTTCCCAAACGCCGACGATCGTCGGCGCGACGCGGACGACCTGAGGCGCGTCGATAGCCGGACAATCGACCTGCGCGAGCCATTGTGCCGGTTTGAACTCGCGTTGCGACTCGTACAGCCAATCGCCATTAAGGATCGCGAAATCGATGTCGTCCGCGATCCGATCGAGCATTGTGCGAAACGTGGGCAGCGCCGGCCCGATGCTGTGTCCAAGGTTCTGATTGTTGCCGCAGGCGAATTCGAAACTGAAATTGAACAATCCTCTCGGATTCAACTCCTTGTCGATATAGTCGCGACCGTTGGGCAATGTGCGGAACGAGCCACCGCGGTCAGTTCGCACCGTGCTGCCGGGAATCACCAACTCGTAAAAGTACTTCGTTCTCGCTTTCAGACCGGTGATGTGAATCCAGCCTGTATTGTCGTGGCCCAACCGCGTTGGCACCGGACCAGTGATCTGATCCATCTCGTCTTGTGACAGCCCGTAGCGGACCTGAAAACTCGCCTCGCGCGACGTTCGCGCCCAAACGCCGATCCCGTGAGCGCTCAAACGACCAAGAATCGGGCCCGTGGTAATGTGTGGCAATTCTTCCTCCGCCACGCACGGCACGGCAATGGTCGCAGCAATCAGTAACAACATGAATTGGCGGGATGAGTTCATCTGTTCGTCTCCATCGTTTCGGCGGTCCTAACTCGACGGCGTAATCATGATTCTAACGTTGTGTGGGGGCGTGGCACCACTGGACCGCAGGACTCCACATCTCTATTCGTGTATGATTCAGGAATGGTGTCTTTGCTGACGAACCGACATGTTGCGGTCGGATTCAGGCACTGATTTGCGATTCAGATCTGCATGAACTTCAGGCGAACAATCACATGATGCAACTCAACCGTCGAGAGATACTGGGACTTTCCGGTTTTGGCCTGGGGCAGATCGTTGTTGCCGACCTGTTGGGTGGGGATCGGCTGTTTGGCGCGGAATCGTCCTCCAAGCCTGACGTTCCAATCTACGGTGATCTTCGGGCGCGCAAGACTCATTTTCCGGCCAAATCCAAAGCGGTCATCCAACTGATTCAAAATGGCGGTCCAAGCCAGATGGACCTGTTCGACCCGAAGCCTCAGTTGACCCGAATGTCAGGCAAGCCACACCCCGACGGCGTTGAGATTCATCAGCCGAATAACGTCAACAGCCTGCTGCCGTCGCCGCTGAAGTTCCGAAAATACGGCGAGTGTGGTATGGACGTTTCCGAAGCGTTACCTCACGTGAGCACCATCGTTGATGACCTATGTTTTGTGCGTTCAATGCACACCGAGCATAACAATCATCTGGAAGGGCTCAACATGCTGCTGACCTGCAAGATCTTTCCTGGCAGGCCGGTGATGGGAGCCTGGATCAGCTATGCCTTGGGTACCGAGAATCAGAATCTGCCGGCGTACGTCGTACTGCGTGACCCGGACGGATACACAATTGGTGGGAAACAGCTTTGGGCAAACGCCTATCTGCCCGCGTTGTACCAGGGGGTCGAGTTCAGTACTCGCGGTGCCCCAATCCACCACTTGAATCCTCCCACTCCTCTTCCACCAGGAACGCAGCGCGCCAACCTGGACTTCTTGCAGACACTGAATGCGGCACATCTACGTGATCGGCCCGGAGAGTCCGAACTGGAATCGCGGATCGAGAATTTCGAACTGGCTGCGCGCATGCAACTCGAAGCGCCAACAGTGCTCGATCTTTCTGACGAAACACAAGCGACGAAGGAACTGTACGGGCTCGATAACTCCGCCACGGCGAAATATGGTACGCGTTGTCTAATGGCCCGCCGCCTGGTGGAATCTGGTGTGCGATTTGTGCAAGTCACGACGAGCCCCGGTCAGCCTTGGGACCATCACAGTGATATCCGCAAAGGGATGTCGAAGATCGCCACCGAGACGGATCAGGGAGCGACGGCGCTGGTTCAAGATCTCAAAGCGCGTGGCTTGCTCGAAAGCACGATCGTCATGTGGGCCGGGGAATTCGGTCGCCTGCCAACAACCCAAAACGGAACAGGTCGAGACCACAACCGTAACGCTTTCACAATCTGGTTCGCCGGTGGCGGATTCAAGCCGGGCCTCGCCTACGGTGAAACGGACGAGTTTGGTTACAAGAGCGTTGTGAATCGAGTCAGCGTCCCCAACATGATCGCTACGGTGTGTCATCAGTTAGGTTTGGACCATCGACGCGTTCAGTTCCCGCACAGCGGACGCCTTGAGACGCCTTCGGACGTGACGGCTAGCGGCGCGACAGTTGTCGGCGATCTTTTGAACAATGCGGTTTATAGTTCCTAACCAGACGATAATGACGAAATACCCAATGATGAAACACCCAATGACGAATGACGAATCCGGCGAGTGTCGTGTTCATTGTGACGCGCGGTCTGACATTCGGTCTTCGTCATTCATTCGTCATTGGGTGTTTCGTCATTTGTCATTCTTCGCAATGGTCATTATCGCAACCACGACGATCGGATCGGCTGTTGCTGCTGACAAACCGGTCTTCGAAAAAGATATCCTGCCGATCTTCACGCGGTATTGCTTCAACTGCCACGGAAAGAGTTCGCCGCAACTGGGGCTCGACCTGCGCTCAGCCCGCTTGACGATGCGTGGCAGCCAGAACGGGCCGGTCATTGTCAAAGGTTCGCTGGAAGGTAGCCTGCTGTGGCAGAAGGTCTCGACCCGTGAGATGCCGCTGGAACTCTTCAAGCTAAAACTGTCCGACGCGGAAATCGAAACGATACGCCGTTGGATTGAAGGCGGCGCGACGTCCAACGAACCGACCGAGTTGCCCGCCGATGTACAAGAGCAGTTCACGCGATTCGAAAAAGAAATTCGTCCGATCCTGGCCGAGCGATGCGTCACGTGTCACGGAGCAGACGATCCCGAAGCCGGGCTGAACTTATTGAGCCTCGAGTCCCTGGTCCGCGGCAGCGAAAGTGGCCCGGTGATTGTCGAGGGATTCTCTGACAAGAGCGTCCTGATCCGGAAGGTTTCCAGCCGAGCCATGCCGCCGCCTGAATCGGAAGAACCGCTGACGTCCGCCGAAATTCGCGTGATAACTCGGTGGATCGACAAAGGGCGGTTTGCTGACTTTGTCGATGTCCAGCCGCGACGCCAGCAGACGGTGGATTCGTCCGAGTCGTCCACGATCACCGACAAGGACCGTCAATTCTGGGCGTTTCAGAAGCCAGTCGCAGACGCTCTACCAAGAGTCAATGCGACAGAGAGAGTCCGCACTCCCATCGATAGCTTTGTTTTGGCTAAGCTGGAATCCCGCGGTCTGATGTTCTCACCAGATGCGCCTCAGCTCACGTTGCTCAGGCGGGCGTATTTCGATCTGACCGGCCTGCCGCCGACGCCCGCACAGGCTCGTGAATTCCTGAACGACGACCGGCCGGACGCGTATGAACGTTTAATCGACCGGCTGCTCGCGTCGCCATCCTATGGCGAACGCTGGGGAAGGCACTGGCTGGACGCGGTCGGCTACGTGGACACATCGGGAAAGGACTTCAACCCCACGGCGGCCACACTGTCCGAGGGTTATTGGCGATATCGTGACTATGTCATCGCGGCCACGAACAAAGACACTCCGTGGAACCGATTTCTGGTCGAGCAAATCGCCGGTGACGAATTAGTTGATTGGCGCAACGCAAAAGAGTACACGCCCGAAATCCTGGAACTCCTTACGGCGACCGGCTACCTTCGAAACGTGCTGGATGCAACCAACGAGGATATCTCGGATCTACCATTCGATCGTTATGAGGCACTGTTCAAACTCATGGAAAGGGTCTCGACAAGCACGCTTGGCATGACCTTGGCCTGTGCGCGCTGCCACAGTCATAAGTTTGATCCTATTCCGCAAACGGACTACTACCGTTTTCTGTCGTTGTTTGCGGCCGCGTATAACCCGTCCAACTGGTTGCCGCCCAAGCATCGGCATCTCTTGCACGTTTCGAAAGCCGAGCAGGCCGAGCTTGAGCAGAAAAAGGCCGCGACCGCCGCGACCCTGAGCAAACTGAAGCAACAGTTCAACACGATCCGAGAGCGTTATCAAAATCGTCTTCGCGAAAACAAACTAGGACAGATCTCCGAGTCGATCCGTGCAGATGTGAAGACCGCGATCGAAACGGCTGCGAAACAGCGCAACGAGACCCAGAAAGAACTCGCAAGCAAGTATGAAAAGCGACTTGCAGTAACCGATGCTGAAATTGACGCCGCCCTGAGCGAATCCGACCGCAAGACCTGCGACGACCTGCGCGAGCGGATCAGAGCCGGCGAGAGTCATCTCACCACGCTGCGACTCGACAAAGTCCAAGCCCTTTGGGATGTAGGCGAGGCCCCGACGATCCGCCTGCTGCACCGAGGCGATGTGGACTTCGCCGGCCCCAAAGTGAGTCCGGGGTTTCTCACGGTACTGAGCGCACCAGGCAAGTCCGACGCCATTCCTTCTGCAGACGCGCTGGGTAACACGACGGGCCTGCGTCTGGCCTTTGCCCAATGGTTGACCAGTCCCGATCAGCCCGTAACCGCGCGGGTGATCGTCAATCGGTTGTGGCAGCATCACTTTGGGAAGGGCATCGTCGATACGCCGGGAAATCTCGGCGCCACGGGTTCGCGGCCCTCGCACCCGGCGCTCTTGGACTGGTCGGCCGTGGAATTCATGCGTCAGAACTGGAGCGCGAAACGATTCCACAGAATGATGATGACCTCGACGGTCTACCGGCAGACATCTGAGAGGGGGAGCGGGGGAGACAAGGAGAAGGGGAGACGCCCGCTCTCCTTGTCTCCCCCGCTCCGTGTCTCCCCCTTTTCAATAGACCCAGACAACCGCCTTCTTTGGCGAATGAATCTACGACGCCTCGGTGCCGAGGCTCTGCGCGATTCTGTCATTGCCGTCAGCGGCCAGGCGAATTACAGAATGGGCGGGCCCCCCATCATGCTGAAGGCGACGCCCAGCGGTTTGCAGACCGTCGTCGATCAAGAGCGCCGCAGCATCTATCTTTTGGCCCGCAGGTCGAACCCAGTGACTTTTCTGCGCGTGTTTGATTATCCGATCATTGATGTGAACTGCACTCTCCGGTCGTCTTCCGCGACGCCGCTACAGTCGTTAACGATGATCAATAGTAAGTTCCTCACCGATAACGCCAACCGCCTGGCGCGCCGAGTTGAAGCACTCGTTGGCAGCGACGCTTCGCTGGCGAAGAAGATCGAGGCTGCTTATTGGATCACGCTTTCTAGGAATTCGTCTACCACTGAAGTCAAGGCGGCGGAGCGACACTTGCAGCATCTGAAACAACTCTATGAGGCCTCCGGTGACGCGGACGCGCCGCGACGGTCTTTCGAAAACTTCGTCCACATGCTCCTCTGCTCGAACGAGTTTCTGTACATCGACTAGACCTCTGCGAGCCACACTTTCAGCGGCAAGTCTAGGGCGACATCGTCTCGCATCGGAATCGAGCCTGTGCGGCCTAAACCGCGTTCCAAAACCTGTCGTCAGATAGGATTCCCACGAAACGAAAGACCTCCCACGACTTATTGAGACAAGCAACGGGTGGACCGAAAATGGCGTAGGCTGGATTGTGGATCGCCTTGTTAGGATCCATTAGTTTGGATTACTTCGACACCGCACACGACAGGGAGACGCGGACTATCCGTTGTTCCATTGACGGGTGTAAGCTCGACAACAAGGTTGTCGGTAACCTGTACACCGGTAAACTCTCGGACGACACGAGCTTCCTTTTCTGCCAGCACGTCCAAGTTCTTCAACACACGTTTGCCCTGAATCGTCACGTTGCAGACTTGCCCTCCAGTTTCACTGCCAGTATCTGGAGCGAAGTGGAGGCGGAGTGTGTATTCGGTAGGGACGTCATCCGCGCCGAGCAATGGAATGGAAAAGCGGGTTAGCCCGCGTCCGCCTGAGGAAGTGACCCAGGCAAGTTCTGGTGAATCCGCGACCGTTGCATCACCGTCGTGACTGACGAAGCCGCCGCCGTCGGCGAACGTTGTCTTGAGGTCGAACGTCAACGCCAGGCCTGTCTTGTCCGTTGATTTGCTGCGAGGGTTGTCGCTCGGTCGTGGCCAGGACAGCCACAGCTTTCCCGTTTGATCGCGGCGGTCACCGGGAGCGCCGAAGTTCAAGGCTAATTGTCGCACTGGCGTCAAGGGACCGGTCTGGCTAAACAAACTCCACGGCCGGCGCGGCTGGCGGGGCTCCAGCACAATCGTTGAGGCGATGGAGAACATACAAACACAGCCAGCGCTGGCCTCCGGCATCACGACGAGACCGTTCGTCGGGATCGCGTTGATCCAACAGCCGAGCCGATGGCCGGCAAAGTGGCGCGTGCCGGAGTCGGCTTTCAGATCGTAAAAGCCTGTGAAACCGCTCCGAAAGATCAGCATGTTCTCCGAACCGGTGAGCATGCCACAGTGATGTCCCGGCCTGGCGATGCTCCAGGGAACTTCGACACCGGTCAACGGATTGATGCGAGTCTCTTGCTTGCCGGTGTGCAGGTCAAACGACCACGGCTCGGCAATGATCCGTTTGCCGATAATGATTGGCCGATGTCGATAGTTGGCGTCTTTCGACCACAACTTGTAACCAAGTGTTGCAGAGAGAGCCACCATACGGCGACGTTTGAAGTCGCCAGCGATGAATTGCTTCCAATAATGGCCGTTTGCATTAGCACCGCAAAAGACCAGTGTATCGTCGTGGTACATTAGTGTCAGTTTGCCACCGCCGATACCAATGTCGCTACAATCGGTGACATCGACAGGCTTCTTCCACAAGACATCACCCGCCTTCGCATCGATCGCGACTGCTAGGCGCACATCGAGTTTCTTCATTCGCTCTTCCGCGAATTTCGCGGCTTCACCTGTCAGCGACTTCAGCTCCGTCTTGTCTTGCAGGAGGATTTCTTCGCGCTGCTCGCTGGTGACGCTACTGTCAATGAAGTAGACACGATCGGGACCGAGCGCGATTGCTTGGAAGTCGATACTCTTTCCTTGATACGTCCACAGGTACTCGCCGCTGCTGGTATCGATCGCGAAGATAGCGTCGGTGGCGGCAGCTCCGGGATTACCGCGACGACGGAACTGGCGCGCGATGACCTCGCGGGTCGTCGCAGTTCCAAACAGCCGGCCATCCCGATAAGCGATGTAGCCCCATTGATGCGTTTCGCGATTGACCGTGTCGGGCAGCGTATAGGTCGCTTTCACTTCGCCGCTCCCGACGTCATGCACAAAGACACGGTCGCGAGCCATGTGAAAGAGCAGATCCTCCCCGACGGCCAGATTACCGGGCGCACGATTTTGAAAAACGCCGGTGCGAACCGCTTCCGGGTTTTCGACTTCCCACAAACGCAGGCCGTTGTAGGCGTCGTAGGCCATCAGACTTGTTTCGCCTTGTACGAACATGCGGCCGTTCACGACCAGCGGGCCAACCGCGCCTTGATGCCGGTTGACCATCAGTTCCGGCCCAGGGTCGCCGTACCACAACACGCCGAGGCCGCCTTGAACAACTTTGTCGCCACTGCTGGCCGTGTTCCCTGGCTCTGCGTATTGATGCGACCAGTTACCGGCGCCAGGAAGCGTCCCGCGGGTCAGCGCGACCCAATTGTCATCCTGTTGAACAACGCTTTGCTCGACAAGTTGCGTCTTGCGTAGCCAGACATCCAGCGGCTCCGAGTAAGGACTCGCTTCGCCAGCACTCTCGGGTCGGCCGAGACAGATAACGCCACCAGCCGGCTTTAGATGACGCCCAACCAATTCTGCAGACGTTGGAAGCTGTCCTGAAATCAGCAGTCGATCGGAAACGATGAGATTTGCGAAGTAGGTCGAGTATGGAATCAGCGCGTCCTCTGTATGATGGATCGTCACACGGTGACCGTAGAGGCCGGCTTTTGAGAGAGCTCGTCGCGATACGTTTACTTTGGCGGAGTCGCTCTCGATTCCATAGATTCTCAGGTCGCTGTGCCGCGCCAGCTCGTATGCCAACCGCCCGTTTTCACTGCCGACAACCAGGCAGAAGCCTCGTGTGACACCGGTCAGTTTTAGAATGTCCGCGGCAGCCGTCTTGTAGATGTCAGTCCACTTGTCCACAGCGTATGGCATTGGGTCAGCTCGCGGTGTCTCTAAATCAGCGACTGCCGACTTCGCGGACCCAAACGCGTAGACCTGGCCGTTCGAAGTACTTACGAAAAGCTGTCCATTGGCCGCTGCCAAGCCTCGCGCATGACCGTCGATGTTCGCCTTCCAGACCTGTTTTCCAGACGCCGCGTCAAACCCGATGACTTCACCCGCGCCACCTGCAAAGACATGCTCGCCAACCACGATCAACGATGAATTGGCGCTACACGGCGACCGCCAGGCAACGCTATCTTCGTCGAGCGACTGGATCTGCGCGGTGACTCGCTTTTTCTGCTGTTCGTATTGCTCCTCGCCGATCTTACTCCGCTCGCGAGATAGTTCGCGCAGCTCGTTTTTGAGTTTGCTCACCCGTTCGCCAATCTTGCCATACGATTTGCTATCGACTCGCGCGAGATAACTTCCTGTCGTGACGAAGCTGGCCTCTCCAGTGCCAGCGATATGCGAACCTGGACTGTAGAGATGTAACCGGCCATTGATCATGATCGCGTTGGTGCCGGCGATGGTTCCTGACGAGATTCCCAGGCTTGTCACACTCGCCCCAAGCAGCTTGCCGGTCTCGCGGTCAAACGACTTCGGTCGAGTCCGACCAGAGGGCACATAGATGTGCTGAGGAGAGGCGAGCAAGTAACCTTGTGGCGACAGGTCCTCGCGGCCGGCCTCTTGATGGCTGATGTTGTCGTTTCGCCAAATGACGTGGCCATTAACCGCATCGACTCCACACATATAGACGTTCTCATGCGGAAAGATCCCTGCGCCGAAGTACGCTACACCACCATCCACCAAAATGCCCGTGCGAACAGGCCATCGCGAAATCATGTCGCCACGTCCGATGAACCACTCCTCGGCCGGACCCGCGCGGTACTTCCAAATCAGTTGCCCGCTGCCGGCGTCGAGGCAATAAGCGTAGCCGTCGTCTGATCCTACATAGACGCGACCATCAACAACGGTCGGTGACAACCGCACGGCGGCTCCGGTAAAGAAGCTCCAACGTTCGGCCCCGCTCTGCGAGTCCAGACAATAGACTCTGTGATCCACCGATGAGCCGAAGAAGACGTCTTCTCCCACGACCGCGACTTGAAAAGCGTCGTCGAAGCGCACCCGGTCATATAAGTCCTTGCCTTCGACAGTCCTGCCTTCGGGTCCGGTCCATGCGCGACGAAGGGCACTTGGGGCGTCGCGCACCCAGCTTTGCTTGAGCGGCAAACTCAATTGCTCGTCGGTCGCTCCTGCCCGCGTGAAATCGTGCAAATACGTCGGCCAATCGGCGGCATCAGCCGTTGCTGTGTAGACGATTGCGATTGCCAAGATTAGTAAGTGGATGAGTCGGGTGCAACTTGTCGAGTCTTGCTTCATCAAACAATCTCCTTGATAACTTTTGTGACCGAGCTGATTCTAGCCGATCTTGGCAAGAACTGCACTCTAGACGATTATGCGGCGAGGGAAATCAGATCGTGGAAGAGTTTCCACAATTTGCGATGGTTGGGTCCGTGAGGCAGAGCGG
>PBSM01000296.1 GCA_002726245.1 Planctomycetaceae bacterium
CAGAACACAGTCGAATTACTTAACCCCGATTCTCTCACTCGTACTGGATCAAAGTCTGGGGGGTGGTCAGTGTCGTCGAGATATCGACGTGTTCTAACGAGGTTGTGCTTGACCCGTTTGGCGGGAGCGGCACCACGTTCGCTGTCTGTGAAAAGAAACGTCGGCGATGGATCGGAATCGAAGTCGAGTCTATCGATGCGATTATCGATCGGCTAACGAGTGACGACGCTCGATATCATGCCAACGATGATTATGTTGGTGATTAGCTCTTGCGTTTGCCTTGGCGAGTCCGCTGCTTCACCAACGCCGGTCCCGCTCCGTCGTGCCTAATGCGGTAATCCGGCCTCCTCCATCGTCAGCGCGTGCGTCCCTGACGAGTCCTCAGCGTCAGCGTACAATAAGCGTGAACCTGATGGAACGAAAGGCATCTCTGACAGGTGAAGACGACTATCTCGCAACCAACAAGCTTGGGGGAAACGTGATCGCGATTGTTGACTATCAGATGGGGAACCTTCGCAGTGTGCAGAAGGCTTTGGAGAAAGTCGGACATGCCGCGGAAGTGGTCGCCGATCCGAAGGTATTAGCTCAGGCCGACAAGCTGATCCTGCCTGGGGTCGGCGGGTTCCGCGATGCGATCAAGGAACTCACGCGACTCGATCAAGTTTCTGTGATCAAAGACTCGATTGCGGCCGGCAAGCCGTTTCTTGGGATCTGCCTCGGGCTGCAGTTGCTGTTCGACGTGAGCTATGAGGACGGCGAACACGAAGGTCTCGGCATTCTGCCGGGCGAAGTTGTTCGCTTCGATGTGCCGCCGGAATACAAAGTCCCGCACATGGGTTGGAACCAGGCCAAGATCCGCAGGCCTGCTCCCATTCTGAACGGTATCGAAGAGGGAACACACTTCTACTTTGTGCACTCTTACTACGCCAAGCCAACGGATCGCGAAGTCGTCTCCATCGAGGCGGAATACCCCAAGCCGTTCTGTGCCGCGGTCTGGCGCGACAACCTGTTCGCAACGCAGTTCCACCCCGAGAAGAGCCAAGCCAACGGCCTCAAGCTACTCAGCAACTTCGCTAGTCTGACGGTCTCGGCCTAACGTCCTGTAGCGCAGGCGTTTAGCCTCACCGCCACTTGCGTAAGTGCATTCGCTGTGGCATATTGCGAGCTTTTGCAGTTCCAATTCTGGGTCAATAGATAGGCATGCAAATCTGGCCAGCCATTGATCTTCGCGGCGGCAAATGTGTCCGCCTTCAGCAGGGGGATTACAACCGCGAGACCGTTTTTGGCGATGATCCAGCCGAGATGGCTCGGCGGTGGGTCGATCAAGGCGCGGAGTGTCTGCATCTGGTCGATCTCGACGGTGCCCGAGACGGAACCGTTGCGAATAGGCGAGCCGTGACGGCGATTCTTGACACAGTCGATATCCCCTCTGAGCTAGGCGGTGGCGTTCGCAGCGAGCAGACGATCCAAGAGTGGCTCGATGCGGGGATCGCACGGCTGGTGATCGGTACGAAAGCGATCAAAGAGCCCGATTGGTTCCGGAAGATGTGCCAGCAGTATCCCGACCGCTTGGTGCTGGGGATTGATGCCCGAGACGGACACGTCGCGACCGATGGTTGGCTCGACACGAGTGATGTGTCTGCCATCGAGATGGCGGCCCAATTCACTTCCGAGCCGATCGCGGCGATTGTCTACACCGATATTGCAACCGATGGAATGATGGCCGGCCCCAATCTCGCTGCGATGCGCGAGATGAACAACGCGATTGATATTCCCGTTGTGGCGTCGGGCGGAGTCACAAGCGTCGAAGATGTGCAACAACTAGCTCGAATCAACATGGCCGGCTGTATCATCGGCCGATCGCTTTACGAAGGAAAACTCACGATCGCAGACGCGGTCAATGCAGCTAACTCAGTGTCAGCGTAAAACATAGAGCGGCGCAGCCGCCCCAAAAGTCACCTTTTGCTCCGCGAAACATCCGAAAGCGAGCTGCTTTCGCGGAGCGAAAGGCGACAATCAGACGAAAGGAAACTCGGCAATGGCGAAGGTGAAGGTCGAAGACATTCGTAACGTCGCGTTCTGTGGACACGGCTCCGCAGGCAAGACAACTCTAGTCGATGGAGCGCTCGTGAAAACGGGAGCCGTTAATGCGAACCCCAGCGTCGATGACGGCACAAGCATCTGCGATTTCGATCAGGAAGAGAAGGACCACAAGTATTCGGTCGAGGCCAGCGTCGTTCACTTCGAGCACGGCGGGAAGCGTTTCAACGCCGTTGATACACCCGGTTATCCGGACTTCATCGGCCAGACGATTGGTGTGCTGTACGGAGTTGATACGGCGGCCATCGTCATCAACGCGCAGTCAGGAATCGAAGTCAACACGCGTCGTGTCTTTGACGAAGCTGGTAAGGCCGGCGTCGGGCGAATGATCGTCATCAACAAGATGGACGGGGACAACATCGATTTCGCGGCCTTGGTCAATGACATTCGCGAGTTGTGGGGGCCGCAATGCGTCTTGTTGAACGTGCCAGTAGGACAGGGAGCCGACTTCAAAGGTGTCGTCAGCACGCTCAAAGTTCCCGACGATACGTCGGGTGCGTTGATGGACCCCAGCGAGATCAATGGCCCGCTCGTCGAGCAGATCATCGAAGCTGACGAGGAAGCGATGATGGTCTATCTCGAAGAAGCCACGCTTCCGAGTGACGACGCCCTCTCGAAACTCATCGTCCGGGCCGTCGCCGAAGGAAGCCTCGTGCCGATCGTTTGCTGCTCGGCGAAGGCCGATGTCGGAGTAACGGAGTTGCTCGATGCAATCAACATGTGCGGCCTTTCGCCCGCTGATGTCTCTCGCACGGCAACCGAAGGCGACGAAGAAGTCGAAATCAAACCCGACGCCGACGGTCCCCTCATCGCCAGGATCTTCAAAACGCGCATCGATCCCTTCGTGCAAAAGCTCAGCTTCATTCGCATCTTCTCCGGCCAATTGAAGAAGGACGCTCAAGTTGCAGCATCGTCGGCGCGGAAAGGCGTGAAGATGGGGCCACTATTAGAGGTGCAAGCCGAAGCAACGTCGGCAATCGATGCGGCTGGCCCGGGCGAGATCGTGGCGGTCGCGAAGATGGAAGATCTTCACACCGGCACGATACTCGGTGAGCACACATTGCCTGAAATGAAGTTCCCCACGCCAATGGTCGGCTTGGCGGTCACACCGAAAAGCCGCGGCGACGAGACAAAACTCTCCGGCGCGTTGCATAAGGTTGTGGAAGAAGACCCGACCTTTAAGCTCGATCGCGATGCGCAGACAAAAGAGCTGGTGGTGACCGGTATGAGCGAACTGCACCTGACCGTCATTCGCGAGCGATTGGTGCGGCGTGACAAGCTCGAAGTCGAAACAAGGGAACCGAAAATCCCGTTCCGCGAAACGATCCAATCGCCCGCCGATGGCAGCTATCGTCACAAGAAGCAGTCGGGGGGCCGGGGTCAATTCGGCGAGGTTCACATTCGCATGTGGCCCTTCCCGCGAGGAACAGATCCCGAGGAGTTCTGCGTCAAGAGCCGCTTCGCCAGCATGAAGACCTTCCATTACAACGACGTTCACAACTTTGTGTGGGTCGATTCGATTGTCGGCGGCGTGATCCCCGGCAATTTCTTGCCGGCCATCGCGAAGGGATTCCAGGAACGTCTCGTCGGCGGAGTCATCGCGGGGCACATGGTGCAAGACGTGTGCGTCGAAGTTCACTTCGGCAAGTTCCACGACGTGGATAGCTCAGAAGCAGCCTTCAAGACCGCCGCGCGAAATGCCTTCCGTGATGTCTTTGAGAAGGCCCGGCCGTGCTTGCTGGAACCGATTGTCAAGATCGCGGTGACCGTTCCCGAAGCCAACGTCGGCGATGTTTATAGTGACATGTCCTCGCGCGGCGGGCGCGTGCAAGGTGCCGATACCGCGGGAGGCAACATGCAAACGGTCAACGCCGAAGCGCCATTGCGTGAAGTGATGACGTACTCGCGCACGCTATCGAGCATGACCGGCGGTCAAGGCAGCTACAACATGGAGTTCAGCCACTACGACGTCATGCCATCCAATATTCAGCAAGAGATTATGGCCAAGTCGAAGGTACGGGACGACGACGACGATTGAATGTAGCCCTCACGCTCCGCGTGAGGAAAGCGAGATCACGAGAACGGTCGGATCTAGGTCAATGTCGGTTCATAAAGAGGACCGCAGGCGCAGCGCTGCTCTCATCACGGGGAGCGTGATGGCTACAGTTAGAACACGACCAGCACATCCAGCGCTGCGAGGAATTGGCTGCGGTGCGCGAAGCCGAATGGGCCGGGCGGCGTGGCTGGCTCGTGAGGTTCGAAGCGGTCCCAGCGTACCTCGGGTCGAATCGTGACGTTCTCGGTTGGAGCGTAATTCAGCCCCAGCGTCGCAGCCTGATACTGACCGCCGAACGTTGCCACACGGGCTCCATCGTCCGCGCTGAACCATTCGTAACGAACGCCAACTCGCCAGCAGTCATTGATCGTGTAGAGCAAGTACTGATTGAACCTGTACCACTCGGCGTCGGCCGTCCCGATCCCAGCAGGCTCAAAGCTGCCGCGGTCTTGCCAGCCCGAGATCTGCTCGAATACATACTGCCAACGACAGCCAAGCTGACGTGAGAAGATCACGCTAACGGCGTCCTGTGTATCTCGTCCGGCGGGCGCGGGTGGGCCGCCAGGCACTGCCAAGGGATCTTTACCCGTAGTGGCAAGCACCTGCAGGGAAGTTCGCTCGTCGCAGCTTCGCCATCGTGCGCCCGCGAGGAATCCAATCTGGTCAGATGGGCCATCGAAGACATCCCAACCGTTGTGCAGACCGCCGATGAAGGTCAGGTGTTCGTTGTATGCCCACTCGCCCAGCGCCCCGGTCAGCGTCGTCGGCACACCATACAAGAGGTTGTATGAGTGTGAATAGAAGAAATTCCGCGGCGACATGGCGCTCTCGTACGTCATTCCGGAATAGAAGTGGCGAGCTTCACGCTCAAGTCGTCGTAGGCGACTTCTGCATAGGCTTGGGGCATTGCAGGCCATTGCGACCCGTTCCGCTGGCCGACAAGACCGGACTGCCGGTCGGAATCAAATCGGCGGTCGGAGAGCTACAGTTCTGGAAAGACTTGGCGCAACAGATGGCGACGACCGATCGTGGCGTCGATTTCATTACAATCGATGGAGGCGAAGGCGGAACCGGTGCTGCACCTTTGACCTTCTCGGATCACGTCGCCCTTCCTTTCAAGCTTGCCTTCGCCAAGGTCTACCGAGAATTTGTTGCAGCCGAGATGACTGACAAGGTGGTCTTCATTGGGTCCGGAAAGCTCGGCTTTCCCGAGGCGGCGTTGCTCGCGATGGCGCTCGGGTGCGACATGGTCAACGTAGGCCGCGAGGCGATGCTTTCGGTCGGTTGCATTCAGGCACTAAAGTGCCACACCGGTTACTGTCCGACAGGAGTCGCCACACAAAACAAGTGGCTCATGACTGGACTCGACCCAACCTTCAAGTCCGCTCGACTGGCAAACTACCTCGCAACGCTTCGCAAGGATCTGTTGCAACTATCTCGCGCCTGCGGCAAGCAGCACCCGGCACTCATCACAACCGAGCATCTCGACATCCTCAATGACCACTTCGGCGCGATGAGTGTTGCCGAGTGCTTCGGTTACCAATCGGAATGGGGTTTGCCGAACGAGGCTGACTGTGCGGCGATCAACCAACTGATGGCGAGCGCGGCGAGAGCAGTTGAGGCTGTTTGATCTCCTCGTGCCATCAGGTTGAGGCTTGGGCTTCTAGCCGCAGCGTGTCCGTCTCGCCAGCTCTCAGCCGACGTACTGCGTCCGGAAGCCCCAGCCACGAAGAAACGCACGGCCGACGCCGAAACATGACGCTTATTTCTCAAACGATCCTAAGTGGACAGCGCCACTTTGCGGCGTGATAGCACACGTAAGTTGTCTGGGACGAGTCGTTTAACCCGTGGCCGAAGGCTAGGATGGTTTGCCGTGCTGCCTAGCCTTCGGCCACAGGTTAAACGACGGACCGTTAAGGACTTCACCACGCTAGCTTTGAGCCAAAGTGGCGCTGTCCAACTAACGACCATGCCGAAAGCCTGTGGCTTGTCATCGCTGCAGTGGCTGCCCAGGCATCCGGTTAGTCGATGATCTTGTTGATGGGATACTCAACGATCCCGTTTGCACCGGCAGTTCGCAGCTTGGGGACGATGCTTCTAACCACGGATTCTTCAACGATCGTGTTGATATCGACCCAGTCAGGATCAGACAGTGAAGAAACTGTCGGTTTCTGTAATGCCGGAAGCTGTTCGAGGACCGCATCGACGTCGGCACGCGCGACATTCATCATTAATCCAACCTTGCCTTCCGCGGCCAGACACGATTGCAGCATGAGCGCGATGTTATCGAGCTTCTCGCGTTTCCAACCGTCTTGAAAAGCAGTCTTGTTGGTAATGAAGCGGGTTGTACTCTGCATTACTTCGTCGAGAATTCGCAGGTCATTCGCCCGCAACGAGCTGCCCGTTTCTGTTACTTCGACGATCGCGTCGGCCAACTTGGGCGGCTTTACTTCCGTTGCGCCCCAGGAGAACTCGACGACCGCGTTGACTCCATGTTTTGCGAGGTAACTCTTCGTCAGTCCAACGGCTTCCGTCGCGATGCGCTTACCTTCTAGATCGGCTACCGTTTGAATTGACGAATCGTTCGGCACACACAGGACCCACCGCACTGGCCTGCGACTTACCTTCGAGAAGACTAACTCGCAGATTTCTTCGACGTCCGCTTCCGTCTCAACGACCCAATCTCGGCCAGTGATTCCCGCATCGAGAATGCCCTGTTCAACATATCGTGCCATTTCCTGCGCGCGGATCAGCAAACACTCGATCTCATCATCATCAATCGACGGATAGTATGACCGCGACGAGAACGTGATGTTGTATCCCGCCTTCCTGAACAAAGCGGCAGTCGATTCCTGCAAGCTGCCGGCGGGAATGCCCAGTTTCAGAACGTTGTCTGGCATGACTCTCTAGCTCTTCTTATACACTTCGGCGGGATCGAACACTCGCTTACCGATCACTTCGACTGCTCCCGTTGCCGGATCGATCTTCCGGAAGAAACAACTCTTATAGCCTTCGTGACAAGCGGCTCCGCCGATCTGGTTGACCTTAACGAGAAGCGTGTCAGCATCGCAGTCATAGAATATCTCTTGGAGCTGCTGGACGTTTCCGCTCTCTTCCCCTTTTCGCCACAATCGCTGCCGGCTGCGACTGTAGTAGCAAACGTTACCGGTCTTGAGCGTGTCGGCATACGCTTCTTCGTTCATATAAGCGAGCATCAAGACATCGCCGGATTCGGCATCTTGAGCGATCGCTGGAATCAGCTCTGCTTTGCTGAAGTCTGGGCCGTTCACGGCACGTCCCCCCAGGCGTCCTAGTTCACAAAAAGGCAAGCCCGCCACATTAACACGAACCACTCCCGGACGCTAGATCTCAGATAGCTACCGGCTTCTCAGACGATCTGGGTTTCGTCTAGACTTATACACTGTTGCGCCTGTAGCTCAGTTGGATAGAGCAACGGATTCCTAATCCGTAGGTCGGAGGTTCGAATCCTCTCAGGCGTGCTCTTTTACGTTTGCGAAATCGGAGCGACACGCGAGTTAGCTCTCGGAGCGAATTTGGTGGTTGTCGCCGGTCGCGAGTTATCCACAGTGTTCGCAACACTTTGCAATCACCCTCGCATCGTATCCGCGCTCTCGGTTTTCTGTCGTGGAGCGCCAAAGGCGAGGGTTGCTTCCGTCTGTCCGAAAAATCGCCCGCGAACTCTCGCGCTCTCGGATTAGCACCCCCTTGCTTGTTAGCGATCTGGTTGGTTTCGAGGGGCGAAAGCAACCTACCGCGAACTCGCGTTGGCGTCCTCGAGATCTCGCTGCAACGCCGCCCACATCCGCCGCTGTTTGCGCCAATCAAGTGTGGAGGCTATGGGGCGAACGTCCGTTTCTTTGAGCACATCGCGGCCACGCTCGGTCCGCGGCAGGAACAAGATCTTCTCTTGGATGTCGGGGGCAAGGTTCAGCAGGACCATGATCTGCGTCATGCGTGCCGTCGTGATTCGCCCGAAGTCGGCGAGTTCCGACTGGTTGGCGATAACGCCGTCTCGGATCAGCTTTTGGCAACGGATCGCCAGCGCCATCAGGCGGGCGACGCGAGGAACGCGCCCCGTTGGAACGTCGTTTTTCGCACCCTCGTGGAGTTGCTTACTACCGTGTTGTCGGCGAGCGACGTGAAACTTGCGAGTGACCTTGAACGATTCGTTCATGCGGCGTCCTCCTGCTGGTTGGCAAGCTCCTTGGTTACTTGAACGGTTTGGTTGCCGGCGGCGTTTTGCGTCTTTGAGACGGTAGCTTTCGCCGCTGGCTTCGAGGATGTGGCAGCGATGAGTGAGTCGGTC
>PBSM01000297.1 GCA_002726245.1 Planctomycetaceae bacterium
CGACGAAAGAACGTCGAGCCCTGACAGTTGACGAGATCCTGCTCATCTTCGACGCGGCTCCCGACTACTTACGTCCGGCGCTGCAACTGTACCTGCAGACCGGAATCCGGCGAACGGAACTTGTGTCCCTGTTGTTCGATGACGTGGACCTCCAGCGCAAGCTCATCACGATCCGAGCCGAGAATACCAAGTCGAAAAAGCAGCGAGAGATACCGATCGATGATGCGATGGCCGAGACGATTGCCGACCTGCAGCATGACGCCCCATTTCGTGCTCCCACGCCGCGGACTCGTGAAGGCCGGCTGTCGAAAGAACACGTCTTTGTAGGTGAGGCGAACACGCCCTACTCCAACAACCTCTTGAGGGCGTTCTACGCGGTCTGTCGTCGCGTGGGGATTGAGGACGCCTATCCGGGCGGATCGATCGACATCCACGCTCTGAGGGGAACGTACGTAACAGTGGCGGTAGATCACGGCGCGAACCCCAAAGCAGTTCAAGCGACCGTTGGTCATTCGACGTTGAACATGACCATGAACGTCTACGCCAAGACTAGCGACCGGTCGAAGCGTGAAGCCCTGGCCGTGCTTCCCTACACCAGCAGTTCGACGCCCGACGTGCTGTCACTCGAAGCGGCAAGAACGGGCTAGTGTGTGCAAGGTGTGTGCAAGCTCTCAATCCATCGCTGTAACTCGTTGCCACACAGCCAACTTGGAGCTATGACTGTCGGATTGCAAATCCGTTATTCGCCGGTTCGAATCCGGCCGGCGCCTCTTCATGCATACGCTCGCCAAACGTAACACGTTAGGCGAGCGTTTTCGGCTTCTTGAGCGTGCGTCGCCAGGTCAAGTGTTCCGACGTCACGTACTGCCAGCGTGCCCGAGGCCAAGGAAAACGGCTGAGCCATTACTGGCTCAGCCGTTTTTCTGTACGTAATTCGGAAGCAAGCAAACTATTCGGGGTTGGTTCCCGGCAGCTTGCCATCTTTGATGCGGTCAGCGAATTTCTTGCCTTCCTCACCCTGCACGACCTTCTCGAGAGCTTCCTTAACGTGCTTCGATAGAGCTGGTTTGTCCTTCTTCAGCTTCGTGAAGCTATCCTTCGTTAAGCCAGCCTTAATAAGAGCCTTCCCGTAGTCATTGTGATTCTTCTTGCTCTTGCCATAGTGGCAGGTGTTGCACTTCGCTTCTTTCAAGGCACCTTCGATGGCCGAGCCTTTGTACTGGGCGTCGTGTTCCTTCCTATATTGTGGGCGAGCCTCAAGCGAGTTGGTCAGGGCGACCAAAGCGACGGCAAACGCACCGCACAGTAATAGCAATCCAGCCTTCTTCATTCTGCAATCCTCCTAGTGACCTAACAAAAACTTCGACGAGACCGGCGATTTCGTGTCCACCGGCATTAAGGTGCGACAATTAGTCAACATCATAGTGAAACTCGGCAAACTGCACATGTCAAGGAACCGCCCACGCCGAGCGAATTGTATCGGTAACTTCAGGCGGTTCAAGCCCTTAAAGCGCTACGATGCTTCGTTCAGGCGTGGATCGAGGGCGTCGCGCAGACCATCGCCGAGCAAATTGAAGCCGAGAATCGCGAGAGATATCGCGACTCCTGGTCCAACTGCAGGCCAAATGCTGACGGTGAGATGGTCTTTCGCCTGGGCAAGCATGCTGCCCCACTCTGGCTCTGTGGGGTCGCCTCCGACTCCTAGAAATGACAGTCCGGCGACTTCCAGAATCGCCGCTCCCAAGCCGAGCGTGGCTAGCACCACGACAGGATTGATAATGCCGGGCAATATCGCTTGCGACAATACCTGCAACGAATTGGCACCAAGGGCCTTGCTGGCAAGCACGTAATCCAGCTCGCGAAGGGTCAGTACGGTGACACGTACCTGTCGGGCGAAGACAGGAACGTTGATCAACCCAACCGCGAGAATGACGGCAGCCCAACCGGGGCGATAGGCCGTCGCTACGAGCAGCGCGATCAAGATGCTTGGAAAGGCGAGCGCGATATCGATGCCTCGCATGATGAGTGCGTCGATCCAACCCCCGAAGTAGCCAGCCAGCGTACCCGCAGTCGAACCAAGGATGACTGCCATCGCGATTGAGACGAAGCCGGCGAATAGGGACAGCTTGGCACCGTACATCACCCTCGAAAGTACATCCTTTTCGTTTTCATCGACGCCGAGCCAATGCTTGGCGGAAGGATCGGCATGTGCCCCGACAACCGCATCGTGTTCTTGCGGCCCGTACGGTGCGACCCAATCTGCGGCTGCGGCCATTCCGACAAAGAAGACGACCACGACCGCGCCGATCTTCGCCGACGTGCTGCGTCGCAGTCGCAGCCAAACGCGTTGGTGCGGCGTGCCGAGTTGGGTCGGTTTGAATCTCATCACGAGAGTCGAATGCGAGGGTCAAGCCAAACGTACAACAAGTCCACGATCAAGTTCGCTGACACGAAGATGCCTGCGATCAGGAGCGCTCCGGCCTGGACGATCACATAGTCGCTTTCCGGTACAGCCTTCACGATATATTGGCCGAGGCCTGGCCAATCGAAGACGGTTTCGGTCAGCACGGCTCCTGAAAGCAGTAGCCCAATCTGGAAGCCCGCAATATTCACGATTGGAAGTGCGGCGTTCGGTACGGCATGCCGAAGGACGACGCGCCAAGCCGACGCACCTTTCGCCTTTGCGGTGCGAATGAAGTCCGCGTCGAGCACGTCCAACATGCTGCTCCTTGTAATTCTCGCGATGATCGCCGTCGGGATCGAACTCAATGCAACAGCGGGAAGACAAAGATGACGGAGAGCTGTCGTGAACAGATCGAATCGTGACTGTAGAAGCGTATCGAGCAGATAGAATCCGGTGATGGGATCGAACAACACGAAGTCCGGCAGGCGACCTCGCACCGGCATGCCAGTGAAGATGGCACGTAAGCAAATGCCGAGAAAGAACACTGGGACGCTGACACCCAGCAATGCGCCTGCCATACAAACGTGATCGGGCCACCGGCTACGCCAGACCGCGGCGGCGATACCGGCCGCGATTCCCAGGGGGATCGCGATGGCAACGGCGGCCAGCGTCAACTCGATCGTCGCCGGAATTCGCCGCTTGAGTGCCTCGCTAACCGGCTCATTCCCTTGCGACGGTGCTTCGCCAAGATCACCGGACAGAATCTCGCGGAAGAAGGCAACGAGTTGCACTGGCAGCGGCTTGTCCCACCCCTGCTCGTGCATGATCTTTTCGATCTGCTCCGCATCTGGATGCTGGCCAAACTTCGTCAGCAGAGGATTTCCCGGCAGGATCCGCATCGCGAGGAAAACCAGCGAGGCAGCAACGGCCATCGTGACAACGGCCTGCAAGAGACGCCGAAGCAAATAGCCCGTCACGGCGTCCCCTCGAGGTAGGCGTGTCGCAAGCGAATGAGCATCCCTGGATGAAGCTTGTAGCCTTTGACACGCGACGATTGGACGGCGCGTTGGCGCGTGCTGACGAGTGGGATGATCGGAGCATCAGCGAAAATCAGCTCTTGCGCTCGGTGATAGATCTGTTCCCGCTTGTCACGGTCAAGCTCGCGCTGACCAGCCAGAAGTAGCGCATGTAGTTCTTCATTGCGATAGCGACTCATGTTGTTTCCGCTGTCGCTAATGTTATCCAGGTCAAGCAAGGAATACAGGAAGTTGTCTGGATCCCCGTTGTCTGTCGTCCACCCCGCCAAACCGATCTCGAACTCGCCAGCCATCATCGCCGCGAAATGAGGTGTCACGGGTTTCGGGTCGATGGTCGCGTTGATGCCAATCTCTGCGAGGGCATCTTTGACGAAAGCGGCAACTTGCAGCGGTTGTTCCATGTAGGGGCGAGGCTCGGACATGACGGACAGCGAGAGCTTGAGTGGCAACTCGAAGCCTTTCTCGGCGGCCTCCTCCTGCAGGAGCTTTCGGGCTGCATTGATATCGAACGGTCGATCTTCGATGTCGTTGTTGTGTCCCCACATGTCGCGAGGCAAGAGGTTGACCGCGGGTATCGCGTGCCCAGCGTAAGCAACTCGGGCGAGCGACTGCTTATCAATCGCCATGCCAATTGCTTGCCGTACGCGAACATCGTCGAGCGGTGGCTTCTCGGTTTGCATTGCAAGATAGGCAGCGTTCATTGAAACCTGTTCGAGGATTTCCAGCCCGTCGATCTTGGCCAGCGCGTCGAGCTCCTGCGGCGGAAGGTTGTCGGCGATGTGAATCTCGCCTCGGCGAAGTTGTTGGACGCGTGTCGCACTTTCCGACACGGGTACGAAGATGACTCGATCGATCCGCGGCCGCTCGCGCCAGTAGTTGTCATTCGCTTCCAGGACCAGTTGCTGATCGCGTAGCCAACGGTTGAACTTGAACGGGCCGGTCCCGACGGGATTCGTACCGAAACCCTTGATGTCTTTCTTAACGGCAGTTGGGCTGACGATGCTGGTCGGGAACATCGCGACGTTGTTGAGGAAAACGGCGTTGGGCTGGCCAAGCTCGAATGTGACGGTCAGAGGATCGACCGCTGTGATCTTTTGAATGACCTGATAGCTCGGTTTGTAGGGGCGAGCGGGATCGCCGACAAAAGGATTGTCGTCCTGCATCAGCCGCTGGAAGCTGAACACAACCGCATCGGCGGTGAGCGGCGTGCCGTCATGGAATTTGACACCTTCGCGCAAATGGAAGGTCCACGAAAGCCCATCTTCTGAGGTCTCCCAGCTCTCAGCGAGCGAAGGCACGATCTCCAGCGTCTCGTCGCAAAAAGCGACGAGCGTGTCGTAGAGATTCAGGATGACCTTCACCGTCTCGCCGGTCTCTGCATTGATCGGGTCGAGAGTCTTCGCATCCTCTCCGCGACCGTAGATCAACGTATTCGTCGGTTGTTTGGCAGGCCGGGATCTGCAGCCAACCATTCCGACCACCAGTATGACGAGAAGCAGCTTACGCACGGAGATTCCTTCATGGAAGTGATTCTGGGACCGGTCATACGGTACTTGATTGCCGCGGTGCTGCAAAGTCTCGTCCGCTTGGGCGCACGGCCTTTGAGTTATTCACGATGAGCGGTCATCGGGCGTAGTGTTCGATTCGACGGTTGCGGCCAAAATCGTAGAGCCCTGCCGATGTGCTTCGCGCATCTGAAGTGTCAGTCGCTCACCGGTTGGTCGTCTCTGATCTTGATCCTCGCCATTGCGTCGGCGCCGGAGACGCGGCTGCAGCTTGCCCGCACCGAAGTAACCTGATGGGCAAGGAGTCACACGAACCGACGGTTTCACATGAGCTAAGTCGCGACCGCAAGGAGCTTTACAGACCGCGGCGCAGAGGCGCCAATTTCTGGCATAATACCCAGCCCCCGAGTAGAATGTCACCAAGTGCGGCCAGCTTGGATTGCGTTTCTGTTTGGTTTTCTCCTTGGGAACGCGAGCTTAACTGACGAGAGAGTCCGAACTGGTGGTCGCATGACGCTAGTTCCAGGAGGGAGAGTCCGCCATGATGCGACGTAACTCGCCGCAACGTAAACGTCTGCGCCGCGATCGCTTTTTCGTGCCCCACCGCAAGCGAGCGCGCCGACTGCAATTCGAAGCATTCGAAGAACGGACATTGCTTGCGGCTGACCTTGCACTTCCCCTCGCCGAGGGAGAGGGAGATCCGCTGGTCGCCGTTAGATTGCAGCCCGCTGATCCAATCACTTTGCAGCCGATTAGTTCCGTTCACCAGGGAACGGAGTTCATGCTGCTCGCGTATGTCGAAGATCTCCGCCCCGATCCAGCCGGCGTATTCGCGGCTTATTTAGACATCAATTACCCCAGCAGTTCGTTCGAACCGACGACGAGCGATTCACTGTTCTATGATCTCGACTTTCGAAACGGCAAGGCTGGCGACATCAGCCAGGCCGGCTTGGTGGATGAATTCGGTGCGTTCTCATCGGCGGCCGGTGTGCCAGGGTCGGGCGAGCAGCGCGTGGGCGGGCTTCGGCTGAGTGCGACACAAACCGGCGAGGTCACTTTTACGACGGATGCCGCGGACGAGTCGCCCTTTCACGACTTCCTCTTGTTCAACGAGAACGATGCCTTGCCGGCGGACAGCATTCAGCACGCCTCGCTGACGCTGACCGTTCTCGAACCTCTGCCCGACATGGTGGTGGATGCGGTCAACGACGCGATTGCTGTCCCGGAGAACAGTCAAGAAAACTTGCTGGATGTTCTTCTGAACGATGGCAATAGCACCGGCGTGTCTCTAGCCATCAGCGGGTTGGACACGACTGGCACACGGGGAGAAGTGACTATCGCCGACGGAGGCGCGATCCTCGTGTATACGCCCGAAGAGGGCTTCGTGGGTGAGGACAGCTTTGTCTACACGGCCTCCGCTGGCGACGAGCAGGACGCAGCGATCGTCATCATCAACGTCGAACGTGAGGTTTCGAACGAAGAACTGGTCGCCTTCCGTTACGAGATTACGAATCAAGAAGGACAGCCGGCGACCGCGGTGACGATCGGTGAGAACTTCATTCTGAATGTGATGGTCGAGGATCTACGCGACCTCCCGGAAGGTGTGTTTGCGGCCTACCTGGACGTTCAGTATACGTCCAGCGCGGCTGATATCGGAGGGCCGCTTGACTACGGGCCGGCGTACCAGAATGGAACTTCAGGCGGTACAGACTCGGCAGGCTTGATCGATGAGGTAGGTGCCTTTTCAAGCATCGACCCGCTCGGAGGTGGCCGCTTTCGGCTCTTCAGCGTGCCTTTCGAAGCGACCGGAGTTGGACGGGTAATTTTTGGCGGCAATCCGGCAGACGTCCTGCCGGAGGGCGAAGTCTTGCTCTATGGGAAAGACGAGCCTGTGACCGCCGAACAGATACGATTTGCCCGCACTGCTGTGGATGTGCTTCCCGGTGTCATTGCCGTTGATGACTCGTTCCATCTGCTCACCAATCAGTCCGTCGAGCTGCCCGTTCTGGAAAACGATGTGAATCGCGGCTCGGGAACGATGACGATCACATCCGTCGATCCCGACGATACTCTTGGACTAGTCCAGGTCATCGGCGGCGGTAGCGCTATCTCCTATACGCCGGATAGCCGTTTCGGAGGCAGCGAGCAGTTCACGTACACAGTGCAAGGCTCCTTCGGAACAGATACCGGTACGATAACCGTGCATCGCGACCCGGCCGCGATGCACAATGATTTGGTTTCCATCGAGTTGCGGACGACCGATCTGGACGGTGTGTCCATCGACACCGTCAATGCCGGCGACGAGTTCCTGGTGCAAGCTTACGTCCAGGATCTGCGCGGCGATGGTGCCGATCGGGGCGTGTTCGCTACTTACCTCGACGTTCTCTACGAACATGACAGTGTGCGGCCCGTCTCGAGCGACGGAAGGCCGAGCGTGCAGTTCAGCGACCTGTATCCGAACGGGATCAATGTTAACGGCTCGGTCCCAGGACTGTTGGACGACATCGGTGCCTTCCAAGCCAATTCCGGTTCTCTCGGTTCTGAGCAACTGCAACTGTTCTCGGCAACATTCCGAGCCGCGCCGTCGCAAGGTCAGGAGGACGTCTTCTCAGTCGTCGAGGATAACGAGGCATCGCTCGATGTATTGAGCAATGACTTACCAAATCAAGGCCCTGTTCTATTTCGCGCGGATCCGTCTGACATGCCGCCGATGTCGGACGTCTTACTCTTCGAACCTCCTGAACCTGTCTCTTTCGATCGTATCGGCTACCGAGACGCGACACTTAACATCACAACAAGCGGCGGTTCAGCGATTGCTTCCGTTGGCAGTACCAACAACGGTGGCATTGTTACCATCACCGCGGATGGCCTGAGCTTGCTCTACATGCCCGCCCCGGACTTCAGCGGCCTCGACCGGTTCAGCTATTCTCTCGACGGCGAAACACCCATCTCGGTTGCGGTTAGCGTCTCGCCAGTGAACGACGCGCCCGTTGCGAATCCGGACATCTATCGCGGGCAAGAGGGCCAGCTCGTTGAAGTAGGAGTCAATCGCGGCCTCTTGGCAAATGATGTTGATGTCGATGGCGACCCGTTGCAAGTGATTCTCGGGGATGGCCCCGGCAGCGGCGATCTCACGCTCGAACCGAGCGGTGCGTTCGTTTATCAGCCCGTCGCTGGCTTTCTTGGAAAGGTTAGCTTTACTTACCATGTGACGGATGGAGCCCTCGATTCCGACAGCGTTACGGTCGAACTGGAAATCGTACCCAAGCCAGTCAGTATTCGCCTGCAGCCGATCGACTCGGCGGGACTTGCCGTCACCGAGGTCGCAGCCGATCAGCCGGTCCGTGTGCAGGCGTTGATCCAGGATCTACGCAGCTCGGATCAGCTCTTCTTGGGATTGGGTGCTGCTTATCTGGATATTGCCTACGATCCCGAGCAGATCGCACCAGTGGACGATCCTTCCAACGCCTTAGGGTTTGATATCCAGTTCGACCCGTTCTATCAAAACGGCCTTTCGGGTGAAGTCCTCCCTGAAGGTCGCCTGAATGACGTCGGTGCCTTCCAATCGTCCTTCAGCCCGGCAGGCGGCGACGAAGCCGAACTCTTCACGGTGAGCTTGTCATTGAGTGGTCCCAGAGCCGTGGACGACGAATTCGCGGTCATCAGCGACGGCCAAAGCCGGCTGGCTGTCTTGGAGAATGAGGCGGCTTTGCGATGGAACGTCTCGTTAGACGCGCAACCGGCTGACAACAGCCCGCTCGCCGATGTTCTGTACTTCAATCCGGCCGCAGCCGTTCCCGGCGACGACATCAGTTACGGTGGTATCGCCTTGGCAGCTCGCAACGGGCAACTCACGATCGATTCCGTGAGCGATACCGAACAAGGCGGCACGGTATCCATCGTCGGTGACGAGTTGCGATACACTCCGCCGACTGGCTTTGTGGGAACAGATACGCTGACCTACACGGTGCTCGATTCCGCGGGCCGCACGGCGACAGCCACGGTTTCGATCGAGGTAAACCCCTCGTGGCAGAATCCGATCAATCCCTTCGATGTCAACCGAGACGGCGTCGTGTCGCCGCTCGACGCGCTGATTGTCATCAACTTCATCAACTCGTTCGGAGCCATCAATTTGAGTGCGGTTTCTACCGCCGGCCACCACCCGGTGGACGTCAGCGGGGATCTCTTCGTCTCAGCGCTGGATGCTCTACTAGTCGTCAACTGGCTCGCCGCTCAAGCCAGCGCGGCGGACGCTGAGGGAGCAGACGGCGTTCTGTTCGCAATACCACCCAGTGTTGTCCGACTCCGCGCTCAACCTACTGCCTCGGCGACTCTTCTCTCACCGCCGCCATCGTCTCTCGATAACAGTGCTCTTGATAACAGTGCCTACGTGTCGGTGGCGACGCCAACACCTTCCGCAGACGAGAGCCGGATCTTCTCGCAGCGAGACGAACAAGAGGATCTTCTGGAAACGCTCGCTACCGACATCGCCCCGCTTTGGAACGATCTCCTCTAAGCATTCGTCTTACGGGCAGAGCCGTTGTTGGGTGGCGAATTCTCTTGAGGTGCCTGGCAATAGAGCCACAAATACGTGTCAATTTAGGCATTCTAGGTGGCAACGTTCGATGCTCGTTTAGGGTGATTATCCACCTGGTTAGTCTGTTTAAATGTATAATTCCTGCGGACGGGCAGAGTTTTCGCGTGGAAGGTGCATTTTGTTTGCAAAGCCTGGAATTCCTAACTAATCTGGACTTTACCGCTGCGGGATCCACAGATCTTACGTCAGTTTTGGTTGTTCGATCGAAAGGTCATATCTCACCTAGAGTTAGTAGCGTCAAAGACAACTTGGGGCGCGCCTTTTCGGCCACGTGGATCCTTTAATCCCCCTGCGTTGCGACAGGGTTACTTGTAGGAAAATGAGTAAAAACATGAGCAAACTACGTCGCCGTTCTCGTGGTTTTTTGTCCAACTTCGTGAAGCCAGCCAAGAAGCGACGCGCTTATCGCCGCTTAATGCCCGAGCAACTTGAGAACCGGCTGCTGCTTGCGGCCGATTTTCACAACTTCAGCAATCCACTGGATGTCAGCAACGACTTCAACGTCACGGCAATCGATGCTTTGATGGTGATCAACGAACTGAACAGCGACAGGCAGAGTTCGGCAGAAGGGGAAAACCAGCGCGGCTATTTTGATGTCAACGGTGACGGCGACGCCAGTTCGATCGATGCCTTGATGGTCATCAACGCGCTCAACGCTGAAGGCGAAGGTGCGACAACCTTCAATATTTCTGCCGTGCCATTGGCTGGGGTGTCTTTGCTAAATGTACAAAGTTCGGGAACGAATGTCCTAACAAGCTTTACCGGCTGGACAGGCTTCAACGCGGGAGACCCGATCCTCGTGTCGGACGCAATCGACAGTGCGGGCAATATTGCAAACGGTTTCTATACGATTTCGGCGATTAACAACAACGATCTCACGCTAAACAACCCACATGGCCTGACCAATTTCTTCGGGCAAGTCAACGTCGCCCAAGTCATTGACCAAATTGGTACGAATTCAGATTTCGTCTTGGGCATCGTTGCCGAAGACCTCACCTCCGATGGCCCGTTCGCTGTCTTCGCGGACATCACCTTCGACTCGACGCTGGCAAGTGTCACCAGCTTAGACATTACCGGGACGCCAAATCCAGAGAGTCCCACCGAGAACTTCAAATTCAACAGCTTTGTGAACGGCAAGTCGGGTGATTTTGAGACCACGCCGGGACTGATTGACGAAGCGGGTGCATTCCGGCCTGCCGGCGGAGGACTTCTTCGCGGCCCGCACTTGGCGTTCACTGTCGATATGCAAACCGGAGGGCAACCCGGCAACTTGAACCTCGGTTTGGGAGCGTCCGGTATTATCCAGGGTGAAGATCCGAATGGTGTGGACTTCCCCTCGGGGCTTCCCGCGCATGACGTCTTGGTGAACGGCAGCAATGTCCCGGTCTGTCAAATCATTCGCACGACGAATCTGCCGAACGATACTCCACCCTGTACCGGCATGGTGATGTACAACAGCGTTTCGCTGGCCATCACGTCGGACATCACCGCGCTGCCTGACTCAGGACAAGTGGATGAAAACGCCGGGCCGATCTTCATTAACGTCCTGGCCAACGACAGCATCAGCGTCGGTACTGGGCCAACGATCACAAACCCAATCCCGACCACTTCCGCCAATGGCGCCACGGTGCAGCAGTCGGGCCCGAACGGTTTCAACTACACCCCTGCGACGAACTTCGCCGGGACGGACACCTTTGCCTACACGATCACCAACGGTTCATCAAACGCCAGCGCCGACGTGACGGTGACGGTCAACGCCATCAACGATCCACCCGTCATCTCGGGACCGACATCGCTGTCCACGAATGAAGATACGACAGCCAATCTCAGCGGATTCTCGATTATCGATCCCGACAGCAACAACATCACCGTCACTTTGTCCGCCAACGGCACGCTGAGCCAGACTTCCTTCTCGGGAACGCCAAGCCAGGTCACTAGCACGCTCAACAGCGTGACCTATACACCGATCACCAATTCCACTGCCTCGGACACGATCAACATCAGTGCCTCGGACGGAAACCTGTCCGACAGCCACACAGTCAACATCACCATCAACGCGATCAACGACCCTCCGGTCAACACCTTCCCGGGAACTGGCCCGACCAGTTTGTTTAATACTGAAACACTGTCTTTCACTGGTATCCAGGTGTCCGACGTTGATGCCAGCACGCTGGAAGTCACGCTGGACGTCAGCCAGGGCACACTCAGCATCAGCGCAGGGGGGCTGACCGTCCAAGGCAACAACTCTACTTCGCTGACCGCGACGGGCTCGATCTCGAATCTCAACACGGCTCTCAACAGCTTGCTTTACGATCCCACCGATACGTTCATTGGGGACGACACGCTGACGATGACGACCAGCGATCTTGGTGCTACGGGTGGCGGCGGCACACAAACGGACGTCGATACGGTAACGCTCAGTGTAGCGCCGCCGCAGGTCCCGTTCGCGGCTAATGATTCCTTCTCTGCCGACGAAGGCGCAGGGTCGTTTGTGCTAAGTCCCAACCCGTTGGACAACGACCTACGAGATTCGGGTGCGACGCTGAACGTGACGAGTGTTATTACGGCAAACGCGCAGGGAAGCCTGAGCTTCAGCAACAGCAACTTCACCTACACTCCGCCGACGAACCCCGACTTCTTCGGCACCGAGACCTTTACCTACACGATCTTGCAGGATCCGGCACCCAGCAGCACTGGAGACACGAGCGACACCGGTACGATTGTCATCGAGATCGTTCCGATCAACGACGGCCCGGTCAACTCCTTGGGCGGCTCGCCGATCAGCACCTCACCTACGGTTACCGGTAGCGAGGACAACACCTTGTCGTTCAGCGGCACTAACGGGCTGTCGATCAGCGATATCGACGCCGGTACGGGAGACGTCACCGTCACCTTGACGGTCAACAGCGGCACACTCAACGTCACCAACACCGGCGGTGTGCAAGGCAACAGCAGCGGCCAACTGACAATCGATGGTACGGTTTCTCAGGTCAATAGTGCGCTGGGTGGCCTGACTTACTCACCCCAAACCGACTTTTTCGGCAACGACGCTCTGGTCATCAACACCAACGACAACGGCAACACGGGCGCGACCGCACTTTCCGATAACGATACCGTCAACATCACGATCGCGCCGGTCAACGATGCTCCGACCCTCGTCGTGCCGGGCAAGCAAACGTTATTTACGGACTTTGACAATCGTTTCTCGTCGGACCCGGCTCCATTCTCGATTGCCGATGTCGATGCTGGCACCAGCGATGTCCAGGTCGATCTGACAATCGGCGATGGCACGTTGACGATCAGCAGCACGTCAGGCGTCACTGTCACGCAAAACCCAGGCGGCAGCAACGGCATCCGCATTAGCGGATCGGTCAGCAACGTTAACAACGCGTTGGCCAGCGGCGTGGACTACCGGTCGAGCGTTCCCGCGCCCGACCTACCGAACAACCCCAACCCAAAGACCCTGAACGTCGTCGTGAATGACTTGGGCAACACCGGCAGCGGCAATCAGTTGACTGCGTCGGCTGCCGTCGAAGTGGAGGTCTTGGACTTTGTTCCTGTCGACATCATCGGACAAGTCTTTGTGGACGACGATGGAGACGGGCAGAAGGGCAGCAGCGAACCTGCCATTGGTGGCATCGACGTGATCCTCAGCGGTACCGATTTCCAGGGAAACACAGTCAGCCTCACCAAGACAACAGACTCGCGAGGTGTGTATGAGTTTACCCAGCTCAAGCCCAACCAGCCCGACAATCCTTACACCATTACACAAGAGCAACCGGTCTTCATTCAAAACAATCAAGGCACGACTAATACCGCTCAGCTCGAGCTAGACATCAACGGCAACGTGTTGGTGACTGATGGCTCGCTTAGCTTCGGCGAAGGTGGCTTTGCCCCTGAGTTCGCGGATGTTTGGCGGCTCTTTGCCTTGTCCGAGCAGGCTCCCAATAACTCGGGCATTATATTCGGAATGCAAGGCAGCCAGGATTGGTCGATGTTCGTCGGCCCTGGCTGGAATATGGATGACTACAGCAATCCTCGGTTTACGTCGGGTGCAGACGGCAATTCGGGTGTGCTGACCGTGTTCGATTCGCAAGCCAGCGTGGACCGTACCGCCAATGTCTCGACGCAAGCCGGAACGCTGACTTACCGCGGTACAGGCAGTGACCGCGTATATCGTGTCACCGGCGACTCGTCGCTGTTGGGGACCAACGGGGTCGGCAACCCTGAGGGCGAGAGTGACAGCAGTGATTCCCATACGGCCGCCGTCGATTCGGTGATCGCATCTCTGTTCGCTAACTGATTCGCAGAGCGTTCCAATTAGGTAGCCGGACGGGTTTCCCCGCCCGGCCCCCACACCACCGTACGTGCGGGTCCGCATACGGCGGTTCGCCGCAGAGGAGCAAGCTCGCTCCAGAGGTATCTGAGAAACACAAGTCCTTGATCTAACAGCCACTGTTTGGTCATTCCCATGTGGCCACCTAACGTCTTGGCAAGACGCCAGTAGGCTTTGCAGCTGGTGCCATGCTGAGGGCTAAATCGTGGGGCACACCAAGTTGCTTCAGCTTCCGAATGCGCGTGCGTAGGAGACGCCATTGCTTCCAGAAACACATCCTCACGCGACGGCGTATCCAGCCATCGAGCGCGGCGAAGATTCCCTTGGTCGCTGCCAGTCCGAAATAGCCGATCCATCCGCGCAGGTATTGTCGAAGTTCGCCCAGCATCCGCTGCATCGAGATGCCGCGACTGCGTCCAGTAATGGAACGCGCTCGCTGTTTGAACTTCGTCAAGTTCTTTGCGGTGACGCGGATCTCGCCTCGCCGACCGACGAACTTGAAGCCGAGGAACTCGACTCCGTCCGCTTTGGCGATGCGACTCTTCCGCTGGTTCACGACCAGCTTCAGCTTCCGCGTCAGAAACCGTTCCACCGAAGCGAACACGCGGCGAGCACTGCGGCGCGTCTTGACGTATGACGTTTCTGTACGTAGCCTCGCAGGTCTTGGCTCCGGCTTCCTTCCCACGGATTGTCGCCGCACCGCCGACCCACGAAGCGTGTGTGCCCGCCTTCGCCTCGTACTTTGTCGATCGGAGTTATCCACTTGGCATATCGGCCTCCTTAAGACTCCCAGTTTCGTACAGGGGACTTGCACCCCATAAGTTCACGCCCATGCTGGGCGTACCACGGGTAGATCGGGGGAACTGGTTCGTAGGGTTTGCATCCAGCCGGTCTACACTTCGTTCAGAGCAACCCAGGAATTCGGCCACTTGCTGTTTGGTGAATAGCTTGTCGTCCATCGTTTGGTCGCCAACGTGAAGTTATCAGTGGTCTACGGCAACTCGATCGACAAGCCTCGTTGTGGCGATTGATGTAAATAATTATTCGTCCTCATCGGACGATTTTACTGTCATGTCTGGCTTTTGTTTCCGTGGCGAAGCCGACGCCTTGCGAGTGCGTCGCGAGCTTGACGCTCCACGATCGCGACTCTTTGCTTTTGTTGACGCGAGATCTTCGTACACACCCTGAAGACGCTCTCTGAATTCGTCCCAATTGTCGAGAATCTGACTCTTCAACTGATTAGGATCGATCTCAGAGTGCTTGACGCCGGACAATCCAAAGATGGCGATGCACTGCTCCCACTCGTTCTCATCTCCGAAGCGAATGTTGACGCACTTGGCATCGGCACTGGCCTCAGGGCTGAGAACGTAGGAGTCGTCGTCGCGTTTGACGACCTGTCGCTTTCCTTCACGTCATCTAAGAGAGCGTCTTCCCAAGCGTCCCAATCGACGTTCTTGAAGTACGTCTTTGGGTCTCGCTTGTCTTTGTCGCGTCGCTCGTACTTGATGTGCTTGTTGGAGCGAATAATGTCCTTCCATTCGCGAGCCCTTTCGATGGCGTCGGCCCTTTTCGCTTCCAGGGCGTTGATCAGAGCAGACAACTTATCCTCGTTGCTTTTACACGCCTTGATAAGCTTGACCATGATGGACGGACCAACAAGCTTGTCAGCCACGAGCGGAACGAGCTTCAGATGCTGCGAAATGAGGGTCAGCCGATCGACCTTGGAGTCGGAATAACCCGTCAAATAGATCAGCCTGTCCTTGCCAACTTTTCCCGTTGTGAGAATGCTGAAAACATCCTTTTCATCAACTTTGTAGCGGGCGAAGTTGGCCGAGATTGAGGCATCGACTTCCAGATCGTGACGATCTGGACGATCATTTTCTTGTCATCTTTCGATTTCGCGGCTCGTATTCGTTGGTGTCCGTCCACAATGAACAGCGAGACGGAGCCATCAGCCTGCTTCTCCGGATTCTCGGCCCGATTACCTCCCCATCCTGTTTACGCCGTCCGAACGCATTTCCAAACAACACAAGTTGCTCCTCGCGTTCCATGGTATCGCCTTATCAAAGGTGCAGGGACATCCACCTCGGTTCGGCAGAATCGTGCATGGAGAAGCGTTTCACGATTCGCGCGTTCGTATCGACAGCCTGACCGCCACGGTCGAGGACTACCTTGAGCCCGCATTTCCCATTTGACTCCCTGCGTTTTGGCATGAGATTTGCGCCAAGCCCTTCAAAACAAGGGTATTCTGCCAAATTATGCCAAGCTGACA